>JBCCGJ010000286.1:0-7924 GCA_039029335.1 Actinomycetota bacterium
TGACCACGGCGCTTGGTTCGATCGAGGACAGCGGCTGCGTCGGCATCCACCTCAACATGCCGCTCGGTCGCCCCGGCCCGGACGATGCACCGCAGGACGATGCCGAGACCGCCGTGCTGGAGGCCCTCGCCCATTACCAGGAGTGGGACTCCGGTTACTCGAAGCAGCAGTCCACCAGACCGCAAACACTCGGGTACGGACTGACGGACTCACCGGCAGGCCAGGCGGCGTGGATCCTGGAGAAGTTCTGGGCCTGGACCGATTGCGACGGCCATCCGGAGAACGTCTTGACCAGGGACGAACTGTTGGACAACGTGATGGTCTACTGGCTGAACGCCGCCGCAACGTCCTCGGCCCGGCTCTACTGGGAGAGCTTCGGCCGATATCGCCCGAATCCGGTTCCGCTTCCCACCGGGGTCGCGGCGTTTCCAAAGGAAATCCTCCCCTCGTCGCCCCGCTGGTGTGCGCCGCTGTACCCCAACATCACCAGGTGGACGAATATGGACCGCGGTGGCCACTTCGCGGCGTTTGAGCAACCGGAGCTGTACGTGGAGGACGTTCGGGCGTTCTTCGGCACGCTCCGCTGAGCCGTCAGGCGTCGGTCCGCGTCGTTCCGTGACGGGGACCGAGCCCGGGTCCAACACCGCGGCTACAGTGCACGTCCTTGAGACTGTTGCTGACGGGAGCGAGCGGGTTTTTCGGGCGCAACCTCCAGGACCGCATACGCCGGGACCGGGACGGCGGACAACCCAACGACGGAACCGACGGCGCCATCGAAGTGCACACGACCACCAGGAAACCTGGTGACGCGAGCCGGGAGGGTCACGTCCACCACCTCGACCTGATGGATCACCACTCGATCGGGACCCTCATCGAGTCGGTCGGACCGACCCATCTGTGCCACCTTGCGTGGCTCGGACCCGAACACCGGGATCGCTATCGCAGCCCCGACAACCACCGCTGGGCCGACGCCTCCCGGGTGCTGTTCGAGGCGTTCCGGGACGGCGGTGGTGAGCGCCTGGTGCACCTCGGTTCCTGCATCGAGTACGGCAACCGCGCGCCGGGCGTTCGGGTGGAGACCCAACCGCTCGACCCCGACACGGCATACGGCGAAGCAAAGGCAGCGCTTGCAGAGACGGTCACCGACCTGGTCGGCGACGGCCTGTCGGCGGCGGTGGCCAGACCGTTCTTCTGCTACGGCCCCCACGAACAGGAGGAGCGGTTGGTGCCGTCCCTCATCCTTGCCCTGGCCGACGGTCGGACCATAGATCTGACCGAAGGCAGACAGGTCCGGGACTTCCTCGACGTTCGGGACATCGTCGCCGCACTCCTGACCCTCCTCCGGACACCGGCAGCCACCGGGGCGTTCAACATCGGTGCCGGCACAGGCGTCACCGTTCGATCGATCGCCGAGCACCTTGGTTCCATCGCCGGTCGACCGGAGCTGTTGAATTTCGGCGGCCGTCCGGAGGGGGCGGACTCCGCTCCGGAGATCGTGGCCGACATAGGTCGAATCACCGCGTTCACGGACTGGGAACCGAGCATTACCCTGGAACAGGGCTTGGAGCACGCCACCGGTTGGTGGCTGACATCGCGGGGCGGGGCGCCCCTCTCCTAGGAGAGCTTTTACATGACCAACACCGTTATTCTCGGCTCCGGCATGGCCGCCTGGGGCGCCACTGACCGGCTGCGGGCCGAAGGCATCGAACCACGGCTGTTCGACAAGAACACCTTCGCCGGCGGGCACACCGCCACGTTCGAGAACCAGGGCTTCTACTTCGACGACGGACCCCACATCTCGTTCACCAGCGTCGAGCGGATGCAGACGGTGTTCTCCGATGCGGTCGACGGCGAGTACGAGATCCTCCGGGCCGACGTCGACAACTGGTACGAGGGCGCCTGGGTGGTTCACCCGGCCATCGCCAACCTGTACGGACTGCCGACCGAACTGGTGGCCAAGATCATCGAGGACTTCGTGGAAGTCGGCACAAAACCGACGCCGGAGGTGTTCAGCAACTACCACGAGTGGCTGCTGGCGGCCTACGGCCAGACCTTCGCCGACAAGTTCCCCGCGGCCTACGGCCGCAAGTACCACACGGTCGACCCGAAGCTCATGAACACCTCGTGGCTCGGTCCGCGGCTGTATCGGGCGGACCTCGGTGAGCTGATCCGCGGCGCCCTGGCCCCCTCGCCCGGTAAACAGCATTACGTCGACACGTTCCGCTATCCGAAGCGGAACGGCTTCGTCGAGTACCTGCGCAAGTTCCACGCCGGGGCGGACCTTCACCTCGGTCATCACGCGGTGGCCATCGATCCGGTGGAGAAAACGGTCCGGTTCGGCAACGACACCGTCGAGTCCTACGAGCGCCTCATCAGCTCGGTGCCCCTACCGGAGCTGATCAAGATGTTGCCCGCCCCACCGGACATCGCCGACGCGGCGGCGAAGCTCAGCTGCTCACAGTGTGTGGTGGTGAATTTCGGCGTTGCCCGCAACGACCTCTCGCCGTGCCACTGGCGCTATGTCTACGACGAGGACATCCGCACGGTCCGGATGAGCTTCCCCCACATGTTCAGCATGTCGACCGTACCGGACGGCCACGGCGCCGTGCAGGTCGAGGTCTACTACTCCGACAAGTACAAGCCGCTTGACCACCGCCCGGAGGACGAGATCGAGCCGGTCCGCCAGGAACTGATCAGAATGGGCATCCTGCGGGAGGACGACACCTACCTGGTCGCCGAGGCCCGCTACATCCCGTACGCCAACGTGATCTTCGATCTGGACTCCGGTCCATCGACCGAGGCGGTGCACGGCTACCTGGACGACATCGGGATCGAGTACTGCGGCCGCTATGGCGACTGGGCCTACATCTGGACCGACGAGTCCTACCTCAGCGGGGAGAACGCCGTTCAGCGCATGCTGGATCGGTAGCGGTCAGCGCACGATTGCCGTCAACCGCCGGCTCGGAACTCCTGAGGGCTCAGTCCGGTATGCCTGGCGAAGAACTTGGTGAAGTTGGTCGGTTCGCTGAACCCCAGCGTGGTCCCGATCATCGAGGCGGAATCCGTGCTGTGGGCCAGCAGTCGGCGGGCTTCCAGAACCACCCGCTGGTCGATCAGTTCCTTTGGTGATGCCCCCGTCAGCCCGGTCGTCGCCCGACTGAGCGTCTTTGTCGAGGTACCGATTCTCCTCGCATAGTCGGAGACCGAACGGGTGACGGTGTAGCAACTCTCGAGCTCGGCGCGGAACAGCCGAAGCACTTCGGCCTGGGCTGCGGGGACAGGTTCGTCTCCCCGTGATCCGGCCAGCGCCACATGGTGGAGCAACAACACGGTGGAAGCAAGCAGCACAAAGCGGTCCGGTTCCGGGGCCGCCGACTCCCGGATCAGGTCGGCGGCGACCGCGGCGACAACGTCGGCGGTGGGTCCGAGGTCTACCTCCGGGCGGGGTTCGGCGACGGAGAACAGACCGGGTGGGCAGAGTTCCGGCCCCGCCGTGACGACGGTGGCGGCGAACGTGGCATCGGGGTCCCACTCCTGCACCTGTCCCGGCTGGATGTGAAAGGCCAGCCCCGGTCGGACGTCATGGGCCAGGAAGTCGATGGTGTGGCTTCCCTGCCCGGCCGTTGGAATGATCAGGACGTGGGCGTCGACGCGTTCACCCGGTTCGAGCCCGTCCAGTTGTTGTCGAACCTTCGACGCGGACCAAACGGAGAGCGGTGGCAGGATGGTCGGCCCCCCGGGGACCGACTCGGCCTCAGACTCCTGGGTTTTCAACACCATTGCATCCCTGATGCGTCCTTGGAACTGCCCACTTCCACGTCGAAGCTGCGACACCCGTCTCGGGCAGTCGCTCATCTTCCGCGCGGCGCCTGGCGAGTGTAGCGATCGGATCGGCAGAACGACCATTGATCGATTTGCCCACCAGCGGGGTGGTTGTCCAGGGACTTGAGCGGGCCTGTCCCGCTCCCTAGTGTCACCGTGCATGGACATCGGCATATGCGTGGCCTCGAAGATCGACGACATCGACTACATCGTCCGGGCGGAGGAACTGGGATACAGCCATGCCTGGTTGGCCGACAGTCACATGATCTGGAGCGACCCGTACGCCTGTCTCGCCCTTGCCGCCAGCAGAACGTCGACCATCCAACTGGGCACCGGGGTTGCAGTTGCGGCGACCCGTCCGGCGCCGGTGACCGCGGCGAGTATCGCAACGATCAACCGCCTGGCGCCCGGCCGTACGTTCCTGGGCATCGGCACCGGTAACACAGCGATGCGGATCATGGGTCACAAACCGATGCGCATCGCCGAGTTCGACCGGTACCTGGAGACGCTCCGCCCGCTCCTTGCCGGTGAGGAGGCGATGTTCACCTGGCGGGGCAGAACCTCACCGGTGCGCCACATCATGGCCGATGACGGATTTGTCGACTTCGCACCGCCCATCCCGCTGTACATCTCCGGATTCGGACCTCGATCCCTTGCCTTGGCCGGCAAGCACGGCGACGGGGCGGTGCTGTCCATTCCGCCGGTGCCGGGATTCATGGACCGGGTCTGGACATCGGTCGAGCGGGGGGCGACCGAAGCCGGGGTCACGATCCGTCGTGCGGACTTCCTGACCTGCAGCCTGACGACGGCCGTGGTACTCGAGCCGGGGGAAGCCACCGACTCGGAGCGGGTCAAGGATCTCTGCGGGGCCTTTGCAATGGCGTCGCTGCACTACAGCTACGACCAGTACCGAAACTACGGCCGCCTGCCGTCCGGCCCCGTGGCCGAGGTTTGGGAGGAGTACCGGGCCGTGGTTGAAGAGGTCCCCGAGGACCGTCGACACCAGCGGGTCCATGCCGGCCACAACTGCTGGGTGCTGCCGGAGGAGCGCCGGTTCCTGACCCGGGAACTGATTGAAGCGACCTGTCTGGTCGGGACCCGGGACCAACTGATCGAGCGGCTACGGGCCCTCGACGAGTCGGGCCTCGACCAGGTCATGCTGCTCCCGCCGTTCGACCCCCGCTTCGAGGTGCTGGAGACCGTCGGCACCGAGATTCTGCCCAACGTCTGAGGCCGGCCGCCGGGCCCTGCCGGTCAGTCGCCGGCCGGTGAAACGGCCCGATCGCCGAACGGGTTGGCCTCCGAGCTGCCGCTGTACGCCTGACCCTCGTCTGCGGCGCCGACCACAGCCGCGGGACTCCGGCCGTCGACATGGCCCATGATGCCCCGGTACAGCTCGAAGCCGAGCAGTTGCCGGAGACGAGGCGAGTAGTCCGGAACCTGTTCCGCAGGTATCGAGAGGTAGTGGTTCTGCTGGGTCCGGAAGAACCCCCGCACGTATTGCACGTTGAGGCCGAGCCGCCAGTCATCGGCGGTGGTGTTCGGCCCGCCGCAGTGCCAGAGCTGGCTGTCCATCACCAGCACGCTGCCGGCCGGCATCTCGGCGGCGACGGTGATCGAATCGTCGTCGGGGTTGGGATGACCGGGCTCCCGGTGGGAGCCGGGCACGATGCGCGTTGCCCCGTTCTCGGCGGTGAAGTCGGTCAGGGCCCAGATGGTCGTGGCCATCATCGGCCGATGTGGCCGACCGATCTTGAAGAGGCCGTCGTCGGCGTGCAGACCCTGCAGCCGCTCCCCCGGCCCGATGTCCATGGCCGTCGTGCCGGACAGCAGACACTCCGGTTCGAGTAGCACTTCGACCAGCGGCAGCACGTTTGGATGGACCGGAAGCTGTTGGAAGACCGCCGCCCTCGGCACGAGGTTGTACAGCCGCTTGGTGGCGAACCCTTCGGCCCGATTGCCTTTCGGTTCAACCCCGAGCTGGTCGAAGCAACGTCTGACCGTGTCCCGCAGCTCGACCGTCAGGTCCGGAGCGATCGCTCCCTCGATGATGGTGTACCCGTCGGCCTTGATCCTGCCGAGGTGGGTGTCTCTCTGCTCCTGGTCCACGCATCAAGACTAAGGAAGATCGGTTGACGCCGAAAGTCCGCGACGATCCCCGTCGTCGCGGTCGCCGTCGCCGTCGTCCTGGTTGTCGCCCCCGTTGTCGTCCCGCAGATCGATCGCCACCTCGTCCTCATCAACAGCATCGGGTGCAACCTCGTCCCCGTCGGCCGCCTCGGTACCGTCGGACTCGCCCCGCTGGCCGGATTCCGCGCCGTGCTCATCGGGGCCGTCCACGTCGCGCTCGTCCACGTTGCGCCCGTCGGCGGGCTCACCGCCGGCAGGTCCGGTGCCGTCCAGGTCGGAGGACACGCTGCGCCGGCTGCTCGACAAGCAGATCGACTTCGGCCAGGGCTATCTCTTCGGCGAACCGCGTCTTGCGCGTCCCGCCGCCTGAGCAAGCCACCGCCGCCTTCCTCATTTAGCTTTCTTTCCATTTAAACGCCCCTATGGCACAAGAGGCTGGATTTCCCATTGGCTTTCGCTTCAGGTTTCCGTGATCCCTCTCCACGACGGTCTTTCCGCCCTTGCCGACGACTACGACGGCTACATCATCGATCTCTGGGGCGTGATGCACGACGGCGTGCAGGCCTTTCCCGAGGCCCTCGACTGCGTGGCGCGCCTGAAGGAGGCGGGCAAGAGGATCGCCATTCTCTCCAACGCACCGCGCCGCGCCGAGGTGGTCGTCGCCCGCAACCGGGAACTCGGCATCGCACCCGATCTGGCTCATGTGGTCATGTCCTCCGGCGAGGAGGCCTGGCGGCACCTGGACGCGCGTCCCGACGACTGGTACCGGGCCCTGGGCCGGCGCTGCTACCACCTGGGACCCGAGCGCGACCAGGGCATGCGCGATGGGCTGGACTACGACTTCGTGACGGATCTGGCCGAGGCCGACTTCATTCTAAATACCGGCACGCTGGCCTTCGACCATAGCGTCGAGGATTACACGGATCTGCTGGAGCGGGGCTTAGCATTGAAACTGCCCATGGTCTGCGCCAATCCGGACCTGGTGGTGATCCGCGGCGGCATCATGGAGTACTGCGCCGGCAGCATCGCCGCCCGCTATCAGGAAATGGGCGGCGATCTGCGCTCGCACGGCAAGCCCGATCCGGGGGTTTACGAGCGCTGCTTTGCGGCGTTGGGCATCGATGACCGCAGCCGCATCGCCGGCATCGGCGATTCCCTGCGCACCGACATCGCCGGCGCGGCGGCCGTCGGGATCGGCTCTATTTTCGTAACGGATGGCATCCATCGGGCGGAACTGGACGTAGAGACTGGTGGACGGCCGACACCGGTGGCGCTGGAGGCGTTGTTCGCGACGGCCCCGGCCCGGCCGACGGCCGTGTTGCCGCGATTGCGCTGGTAGAGGTCATTCCGAAACGGCCGTTGCGTGGAGCCACAGCGGAGGTGGGATGGGTAAGCGATACAGACGAACCTTCGTCTGGCACTTCGACGCGCCGCCGGAAAAGCTCTGGCCCAGCCTGGCCGATACGGCCCGCTTCAACGAGGCCGCCGGCCTGCCCAAGCACGATATCGAGGAACTTCCTCAGGACGACGGCTCGGTCATTTACCTGGGACATGTCCGCATGGGCCCGTTCGACATCGCCTGGCGCGACTGGCCGGTCAACTGGGTCACCGGCCAGTGGTTCGAGCACCGGCGCGACTTCTCAAAAGGGCCGCTGAAGAAGCTAAATGCCCTGCTGCGGTTTTTCCCCGAGGGTGAGGGTTGCCGCTGCGAATATCATTTGGAGGCCGAGGCCGCGAACTTGATCGGTCACGCCATCCTCAGCACCAATTTCTTCACCGGCGCCGGCAAGACCTTCGGGCATCTGGCGGCAGACGCGGGCCGCTTCGCTACCGGTGCTCAGCCCATGGCTTTTCAGTTCGAGGCGCCCGACCTGGGCCCTGAGATCCGCGCCAGGATCGACGGCGTCGTGGCCGCTATAGAAGGGTCCGGCCATGGGCATGGTCTGTCTACGAGGCTCGCCCACCTGGTGCA
>JBCCGJ010000287.1:0-7899 GCA_039029335.1 Actinomycetota bacterium
CCCAGGCCGCGACGGCGTTGTCCAGAACCTGTTGCAGGGTTTCCTCGGCGTTCGGCATCGGGTCCGACACCGCCACATCGACCCCGCAGAGGACCATCCGGCTGGCCCAGGCCGCACCGATGACCCCACAGCCGACAACCGCGGCCCGCTCGGGGAGCGCACCGGGGCCATCGGCCGTGCCCGACTCAGCCATGTTTTGTCAGCTGGAGGTTGTCCCGCACCTGGGCTGGTGTCAGGACATTGCGGTTCTCGGCCTCCAGGATGGTGACCGCCCGCTCGACAAGGTCGGCGTTGCTGGCCAGCACGCCCCGGGAGAGGTAGAGGTTGTCCTCCAGACCGACCCGAACGTTGCCGCCCGCCATCGCCGCCAACGACACGTACGGCAGCTGGTTCCGACCGATGGAGAACGCGGAGAACGTCCAGTGGTCCGGCACGTTGTTCCGCATGGCCATGAACGTGTTCAGATCGTCCGGAGCACCCCACGGCACACCCATGCACAGCTGCACCAGCACCGGGTCCTTGATGAAGCCGTTGGCCACCAGGTGCTTTGCGTGGGCCAGGTGGCCGGTGTCAAACGCCTCGATCTCGATCTGGACGCCGATCTCGGTCATCTGCTTGGCCATCTCCTCCAACATCGCGGGCGTGTTGGTCATGACGTAGTCGCCCTCGCCGAAGTTCATCGACCCGCAGTCCAGGGTGCAGATCTCCGGCCTGAGCTTGCGAACGTGCTCGACCCGCTCGGTCGCCCCGGCCATGTCGGTGCCTTCGCCGGTCGCCGGGAGCGGCTGTTCCACTGAACCGAGTACCAGGTCTCCACCCATGCCCGCGGTGAAGTTCAGCACCACATCGGTGTCCGAGGATCGGATCCGATCCGCCACCTCGGCGTAGTAGTCGACCTCTCGCGCCGGCAGCCCGGTGTGGGGGTCCCGCACGTGGATGTGGACCACCGCGGCACCGGCCTTCGCCGCCTCGATCGATGACTCGGCGATCTGGGCCGGCGTGACCGGCACCTTGTCCGACTTGTGGGCGGTGTATCCCGCACCGGTGACGGCACAGGTGATGAATACACCCCGATGGGTCTGCTGGCTGCTCTCGGTCATGTGTCCGCTCCTGGTTCGGTTGCCGCACTTGCTCTTGCATTCACTCTGGCGAACGAGTGGATCTCGTCGTGGTCGATGTACAGCCCCCGGAGGTGCCGGTGCCCGCTGGACTCGTACCGGTCACGGCCGTGCATGACCCGGCGGTTGTCGAAGCCGACGATGTCTCCGGGAGCGAACGGGTAGCTGATCTGGAACCGGGGGTCGGCGGCGATACGCCCGAAGCACTGCAGCGCGGCGTACGCCCGGGGCATGTCCTCCTCGGCCATGTCGGGGAACCCGCGGACGGGGTGGAACGCCCGGATGGTCAGCGGTGATCCGGCGACACCGAGGTCGATGATCGGGCCGGACCAGCGGTGGTCGACCGACGGTCCCCGGTTGAAGAACACCCAGCGCAGGGTTGTCAGGGCCTCGTAGTGCTCGGGGTACTCCCGCTCGATGTGGCGGGCAACGGCCAGTCCGTCGGCCATCGTGGAGAACCCGCCGGTTGCGGTGTTCTCCAGGCAGTGAAGAAACTGGAACCCCGGCGGGGTCTCCCTGGTCGGCAGATCGGTGTGAGGGCAGAGTCGGAAGTTGGTGTTTGCGGTGGAGTTCGGATCCGGGTTCGCCTTCACGTCCCACACCAGCCCGAAGTTGGTGTCCCGGATCGCCCCGATTCTCGGGCCGACGGCCAGCAGCAGATCCGGGTCGAGGGAAACACCCCGCAGCCGGGCCAGCCCGTACCGGATCAGGTCGTCGACCCATCGCTGGAGGACCGACGGGTCGCGGTCCAGGTTGGTGCCGTCGTGGGTCGGCGGCTCGCCGCTGACGGTTTCGGCCTCCCACACCGTTTGCTCGGGGAGCCAGGAGGCGGCCCGGTGCCGACCCTCGGCCACGTGGCGCAACCAACCGGGGTGGTAGGTGGCGGTGTCACCGGCCCGCCAGGTGACCACCAGGCTGCCGTCGGCCTGCACCTCCGCGGCGACCGCTGCGCCGTCCGGCGACACGTCGAGGTCCGCCGGATCGGCAACGCTCTCCCGTGTCTGTTCGTCGATGGTGGTGCCGACGGTGTTCTCCTGCAACCACAGGTCGAACGCCCGAAGCGTGACGCCGTCCGACCAGGTACAGATGACAAATCTGTCCCGCAGTTCCGCCGAGGCGAGTCCGGTCCACGGGTACTGGTAAAAGTCGGGAGTTTTGATCTCCACGGGGTCTGCAATTGTCATGTGATACTTCTTTGTTCCATACCCGAACGGGCAGCCGGAGCCTGTGTGAATGGGACACCAGTTAACTGGACGAAAGATTTCGCAGCCGGTTTATAGCAGCAGTATCAGGAAAAGACATAACACGCCAGAGTTCCGGGTAATGGTCCGTCGGTTCCATCACGGTGCCGACCAGACGGTGGACCGTTTCCCATGGGGCGGTGACCGCCTCACCGTGCTGGGTGACCAGTCCGATGTAGTCGGTTCGAGGCAGCAGGCTGGGCACACCCTCGGTCCACGTTCCATAGGACGAGACCAGGCCGTCAGACCCCTCGGCCAGCTGGTAGGTGGACACAAAGAGGTCGTCACCGACCAGCTGTTGCAGCGGGTGGTGCAGCCCCCGGTAGTTCAGCTCGTTGCTGAGACAGGTCAGCCGACGCCAGGGGGCGTAGGCCGGGTGGCTTGACGGCAGGATGAGCGGCCGCCAGTCGTCGTCCCTGCCGACCAGCGGTTGGAAACTGATCGGCGACGGGGCGTCGAGGTCGGCAAGGGTGAGCTCGCAGGCGGAGCGGATACCGTCCGCGTCGTCGACCGCAACGGCGACCAGGAGGTTGCGGTTCGGGTTGATGACCACCAGCTCGCCGGAGAGCCCGGTCTGCTCCAGGAAGCCGGGAACCAGCATCCTGGCCCCGTCGTAGTCATCGGCGTTCAGTGAGGTCCAGACCCGGCCGTCATCGGACCGCCAGCCGGCCTGGGGCTGATCCTCCAGGTTGTCGACGGCCACCGGCAGCAGGTCGTCGAACCGAGCGCCCCACTCGTCCAACTGGGATTGGTTGACCACCGACATGGTGGTTGGGGCGTCCCACAGAAGCACGGTGACTAGGTCACCGCCGAACGGCTGGAACGGGATGATGGACCGGTTGGGATTTGCGCCGGGGTTGAGCTCTGAGTTCAGGTTTGCCAGCCTGGCCGACTCCAGCATCGACCGGGGGCGGATACCGGGCCTCAAGTGCTCGGTGGTCTCCAGCCTGGTGGGGATGGCCGGCGGTGAGACGAGGCCCGGCAGCGTCTCCTCCAGCCACGGAAGCTGTTCCTCCGGCGGCAGCCGATTCCACCGGGCCCGTAGGTTGCCGAGGCCGATGACCAGGTCTCCGACACGCATCGTGTCATCGTCGAGGGGGACCACGTCGGTCCCGGGCCCGACGATCTGGTCGATCAGCCGCCGTACCTCGTTGGTGAAGTCCCGCTTCCGCCTGAACCATCCCACCCGGTAAACGGTAGCGCGGCACACGAAAAGGACCAGATTCGCCGGCGCCGTCCCGGTTCGTATACTCGCCGGGATGGCCGGTAGCGGGGAGAGACCGAAGCGGACACGGATCGACGCCGGAGCGGCATCGATCGGTGCGCTGCTCTACGGTGAGTCGACCAACCCGCCGGTGGTACTGCTACATGGCTGGGCCGATTCGGCCTGGAGCATGGACCGTGTCGCCGACCCCCTGGGGGAGCGGTACCGGGTCATCAGCCTGGACCTTCGGGGCCACGGCCACAGCGACCGCGGGCCCTATAACCTGCTGAACCTGGTCGGTGATCTGCGGGGTGTCATCGAGGCCCTGAACCTCGTCGCCCCGATCATCATCGGGCATTCGCTTGGCGGACAGGTGGCCGCCCAGTTCTGTGGTCTCTACCCGGACATTCCGGCCGCGCTGGCGCTGATCGAGGGGATCGGACCGCCGCCGCACCGTCTTGCCGCCACCGACCCGGACCGGATGGAACGGGAGTTCGCCCTCCGCCAGGTGGAACGGACACGGCGGCCGCCCCGGGTGAAGACCCTGCCGAGCGTCGCCGCGGCCGCCGATCGCCTCCGTGCCGCCCACCCGCTCCTCGACGAGGAGCGGGTGCAGCTGCTGGCCGCCGAGAACACCGTGGCCGTCGACGACGGCGTCCAGTGGCGGTTCGATCCGGCAAGCCGGGACTGGTTCAACGGCCACAATCAGGAGAACGCGGCCCAGCGATGGCGGGGGATCACCTGCCCGGTCCTGGTGGTCAACGGCGGCGACTCCTACGAGCGCTACTGGCGCTTCATCCAGGACGACCCAGAGGCGTTCCCCGAACCGCTGACCGGCGCCGCGCTCCAAGCCCGGCTGGCCAACTTCGCCGATGTCCGGTACACGGAGATCGCCGGCGCGGGCCACATGTTGCCGTACGACAAACCGGTCGAGCTGAACAACGCCATCGGCGCTTTTCTCAGCGAGCTTTCACCGCGACGATGACATCCCGATCGATCGACGCGTCGACGACGTGTCGCATCGAGAAACCGCCCGGAATCGTGACGGCGGAAAACCCGGCGCCGGTCAGCAACGTGGTCAGCTCACGACGGGCGGCCCGCTTCGTGTTCCAGGCAAGGCAGATCGAGCCGCCCGGCCGGAGATGGCGGTGCCACACCGGAAGCATGCGCTCGACCAGCGCCGGGGTCTCCCGGCCGGCGTCGGTATCGCCACCCTTGTCCGCGCCGTGGCGGCCTGCCGCACCGCGGTGCTGGACGCCGTAGGGCAGGTCGGTGACGATCACATCGACGGACCCGCGCCTGATCGCCACCCCTCGATCGGCCGCGTCGGCGTTGAAGGTCTGAACGATCTGGGCCTGCCGAGCGTCGGTGGTCGCGCCGGACGTGGACGTGAGCGCGGCTCGGTCCCGGGCGAGACGGATGGTGAACACCCGGCTCTCCTTGTTGTTCCGTTTGAACCGCTCGGCCTTGTGAGGCAGGCGTGCCCGTTTCGCCCAGGTCTCCAGGAACGTTGCGTGCTGATCGACAGCACCGCGGTCGGCGTCCATCCCCACGCTGCTGAGGCCGTAGGCCAACGCCCAGTTCAGCGTGGTGCCCCGGCCGCACATCGGGTCGAGAATGGTGCCCGTCGGATCCGCCGGGTTGATCCCCGCTGCGGCAAGCCCGCAGTTGAGCATCGCCCTGGTCAACCGCTCGTTCGTCTTGCCCCGGTAGCGCTGGGTGGTCACCAGCTCGGACCCGTAGGTCAGCGCTTCGTCGGCCAGAACCGGCCGGAGCAGATCGACGGTGTCGGCGTCCGGTCCGTCGGGGCTGGCGTGGCCGACGAACAGCGCAGCGGTGCTCGACAGCTGGCCGAGAATCGGGGCGAGGATGTCCGGCCCGACCGACGATGCGAACCGCAACAGCCGAGCCCGCCCGAAGGTGATCCGTTCGATGTCGGTGACCGCGCCGGGCAGCATCGAGTCAATCACGATCCGTAGCTCGGTCGCGGCGATGTCCGGGAGTGAGCCGGTGAACACCCGGTTCAGGTCCGCGTCGAGGTGCAGGTGGTACCGGTGGAGACCGCCCGTGGTGGCGCTGGTGGATTGTCCGGTGGTGGCGATCAGCGCAGCCTATTGGGTCCGGTTCACGGCCGCGGCCGGCCCAATGGTGGTTGCCCCGGGTGCCGATCAGTCGATCGAATCGGCGACCATCTACCGTTTACCGATGGCCCACCGCATGGACCACCAGATCGACACGACGTCCGGCGCGGTGACGGACCACCAGACCGATGTCGCCGCCGGCCGTTCCGGATGGATTGCTCGGCTTCGGCGCCCGGCGGCGGTTGCCGTCGGTGTCGCCCTTGTCGGTGCGGTGCTTGTCCAGTGGACGACGGTCTCGGAGGCCGTCCTGCTGCTGCGGACCGTGTCCGGGCCGGCGCTTGCCGCCCTTGTTGTGCTGGCCGTCCTCGATCGGCTGCTGCGGGCGGAGCTCGTTCGGTTCCTGCTCCCCGGACTGTCGCTGGCGAGGGCCGAGGTGGTTGCCGACGTCGGCGCCGCGGCCACAAAGGGGCTGCCGCTCGGCGGTCCGCTCGGAACGGTGCTGCGCTGGCAGATCGCGAGGGAGCGCGGGGTGGACGCGGTCGGGTTTGTGACCATGCTGGTGGCCACCGGTGTGGCTGCGGCGTTTGTCGCCTGGGGTGCGGCGATGGGGGCGACGATCGTCGATCTATCCGGGCGGTCGGCCACCACCACCGACCTGGTCATCGTGGCCATCTGTTCGGTGGTGCTCGGTGGGGCGGTGGTGTTCTGGAGCGTTCTGCTGCGGTGGGAGCGGGCGGAGCGATGGGTGATCGGGCGAAGCGGGGCGATCTGTCGTCTGCTGTCCAGACCGGTTCCGGCGTTGGCAGACGCCGACCCCGAGCCGGTGGTCATCGGATTACGGACCGCGCTTCGGCGCATCGCCGGCCGACCGGTGCCGCTGTTCGCCCGGATGGTGCTGGTCCAGGCCACCGGGGCGCTGATCATGTGGGTTGCGCTGCAGGCATTCGGCACGGGCGCCGAACTGGGGGGACCGGAGTTCGCCAGGGTGTTCTTTGTCGCTCACGTCGTTGGTTCGTTCGCCCCCACCCCCGGTGGGGTCGGTTTCATGGAGGCCGGTCTGACCGGTGCGCTGGTGGCCGCGGGAGTTGCTGCACCAACGGCTCTGGCCGCCGTGCTGGTGTATCGCTGCCTTACCTTTGTGCTGCCCATCATCGTCGGGACGGTCCTCTACACGGTGTGGCAGCGACGTCGTCGCACCGGACCGGCGGCGGCGCAGCGCCGGGTCGACCAGCCGGCAACGTCGGCGATCCCCTCGACCGGCTCCGATCGTGCCGTGAGATGAACGGGGAATCGGTGTTGATTGTGCATTTGTGAAACGAAGGTCCTCTTCGTAACGTGGGCCCATGGATCAGCCGGTTTCGGAGGCCACGGTTGGGCGGTTGCCTACGTACCTGCGCTCGCTGGTCGATCTTGCGGCCGATGATGTGGCCAGCGTGTCGTCCAGCCACCTTGCGGAGCTTGTCGGGGTCAACTCGGCGACGCTGCGGCGGGATCTGAGCTCACTGGACATCACCGGCACCCGGGGTGTCGGGTACGACGTCAAGTACCTGCTGTTCGAGATCTCGGTGGTGCTGGGGGTCAACCAGGAATGGCCGGTCGCCGTTATCGGCGCGGGAAACCTCGGTCGGGCGCTCGCCAACTATCAGGGTCTGGCCAGCCGGGGTTTTCCCATCCGGGTCGTGTTCGACAACGATCCCGACCTGATCGGTACCGAGGTCGGTGGGCTGACCGTTCGCAACGTCGACAAGCTGAGCGAGGTCGTCACCAGGCTGAACATCACCGTCGGGGTGATCGCCACCTCGGTCGATGCCGCCCAGGGTGTCGCGGACCGACTGGTTGGGGCAGGCGTCAGTTCGATCCTGAACTTCACCGCCGACCCGCTGTCCGTGCCGGACCACGTGGTTGTGCGGCGCGTCGACCTGGCCACCGAACTGCAGATCCTGAGCTTCTACCACCAGCGGGACACCGCGGTGTCCGGTGGTTCCGGAGTCCCCCTGGACCCTGACCGATAGCGGCAACCCTACGGGTTGCGTCAAGTTTCTCGGGGCGCACGCTCGTGACGCTGAGTCCTGTCGACCGGCACCGAGAAACCGGCGGCCCCGAGGCCGACTCTCAGACGAAGACGCTGCGGCCGATCCACTCGGCGATGAGCGCCGGCTTGTCCTGGCCTTCGATCTCCACCGTCATGTTGCGGATCTGATCCACCGAGTTCCCCTTCAAGGTCACATCGGTGACCTGGGCGGTCGCCCGGATCC
>JBCCGJ010000288.1:0-7814 GCA_039029335.1 Actinomycetota bacterium
GCGCAGGTGGCCTGATTGCGTCGATCCTCCGACGGTCACAGTCAGGCAGCGTCGCTAGGTGTCGCCTGTTGAGGCCACCACTTTGGCCACCGTTTGGCATTAGTGCGCACGATTTCCGGGCAGTCGGACCACCCGATATCGCCGGGACTCGCGCACGAAGGCCCAGCGTTTCCGAGCGGTGATACCGAGTGGCCCCTGGGCGGTGCGACTGAACCTGTCTGTCCGTTTGCAGGTGCCGTTCGCGGGAGGTTGAGCGAGAGCTGAAGCTATCTGCGCCAATCCGTGGCTCATGATCCGCGTGTACGGGCCATGGTGCCGTTCGCCGAGGCCGTCGGTGGTGAGTTGCTCGTCGGCCGCCCCATGTGCCCGAACGCGAAGTGGTTCGATCGAAAGAGAAATTGCTTGACTTTTCTCTCTCGATCGAAAGAGAATCTGAGTCATGCCCAAGTCCAACCGATCGACCGCCGCGACGCCGAAGCGTCAGGCTCGCTCCGAAGCCGTCCGGCTGGCACTTCTCGATGCTGCCGTGCACGAGTTCGCAGCCTGTGGCTTCGAGGGGACCTCGACGAGAGCGATCGCTGCCCGGGCCGGCACCCATCAGCCGCAGATCACCTACCACTTCGGGTCCAAGGAAGAACTGTGGCGTGCCGCCATCGATCAGCTCTTCGGCCAGATGAACGAGGTGCTGAGCGAGGTCCTGGCGACAGACACCGAGGGGCCTGCGATCGCGACTCGCGAGGGTGTCGCCAGCGCAATCCGCGCCATCGTGCGCGGCGCAGCGCAGCTCCCCGAGCTCCACCGGATCATGTTGCAAGAAGCGACCGCGGGCTCCGAACGACTGGCCTGGATCGTCGACCGCCACATCCGGCCGAGCTTCGATCTCGTGATCGGAGCGTGGCACGAACTTCGCGACCGAGGCGAGGTCCCGCCGATCGAAGACGGTGTTTTCTACTACTCCGTGATCGGCGGCGCATCGCTCGCCTACGTGAACGCTGCCGAGGCGCGACTGCTCGGCTTCGACCCTCTTGACGACCGATTCGTCGAGGCCCACGCCGACACACTCGTCGCCATGGTGCTCGGCCCTGACACCTGAACCGACCTAACGCAAGGAGAGACAATGCCCACACCAACGCCCAAGGACGCCGAAACCCGCGTGCCGTTCTCGATCGCTGATCAGCACACCCGCGCCATCATGAAACTCGCACGCGAAGAGGTCACGGCGTGGCAGCCGGTCGGCGCCGAGGCCGTCGGCCTACCGACCGAGCAAGGCGGCGTCTCGATGATCGATGTCATCCCATCGATTCTGGAGGTCCCCCGTGTCGACGAGGACAACGGAGATGGGGTCCTCCTGGCGAGGATCACGGGCGCAGCGCTGGATCGTCTGCCGGTGATCGACGACCCCGCACCGTGGGAGTCGAGCGATGCCGCAGACGCCTTCATCGAAGCCAACTTCGCGGACACGCTTCCGACACCCTCGGTCGAGTGGACCGACACGACGTCGGATCGTGCTATCGAACGACTGGCGATGCAAGGGCTCGCCGCCCACCGCCTCGAACCGGTCAACGACCCCGCCGACGAAGCAGCTTTCGTCGTCGATCTGTCATGGATGGTGGCGTTCCCGGTGCGATCCGGCTTCCTTCCCTACGGAGCAAGTGCCTACTTCGATGCGAACGGCGCCGTACTGCGCATCCACGTTGCCCATGACAACCGCACCTACACACCAGGAGACGACGGATGGGAACAGGCCAAGTGGGTTTGGAAGTCATCGCTCATCGCCGCAGTCACCGTCGTGGACCACCTCGGATCCACCCACTACGTGGCGTCCAACCTCGTCACGACGGTGGCACGAGAAACCCTCCCCCCAGACCATCCGCTCCGACGACTCATCAAGGCGTTCACCTACGGCGCCGTCGACATCAACCGCCTCGCTGCCTCTCAGCTCTCGAACAAAGGCGGACTCGCCAACCGGACCTTCGCCTTCACCTACGAGGGTCTGAGTCGGCTTCTGCTTCGCGGTGTCGAATCGCCGGACTTCGAGCCCTTCCCCAAGCGCATGGACCGAACAGAGTCGCTCGGCGACCGCTACCTCTTCCGACGTGACGGCCTTGCGCTCTACGACATCTTCTCGACCTACGTCCAGGACTACCTCGCCCTGTACTTCTCCGACAATGAAGTGGTTCGCGACGACCACGTCCAAGCGTTCTGGCAAGGGCTGCAAACCCGAGCACCAGGTCTCGGGCTCCGACCCCTCGCCACCGCGCAGCAGTTCGAGGAGACCCTCACCGAGTTCATGTTCTCGGTGACGGGCATGCACGCCCAGGTCGGCACCATCGTGGACTACCTCGTCGACCCGGCGTTCATGGGCGCCAAGGTCTCACCCGGCCAGCGTCAGGCCGACGCCCAGTCGACCATCCAAGTCCTTAACCTCGTGATCCTCACGGGCTTTGAACAGCCACCGCTGATCGGTGACTACCGGCACCTGCTGCTCGACGAAGAGGCCCGCGTCGTATTCGACCAGTACCAAGAATCGCTCGAGACGCTGTCCGATCAAATCGAGACCCGCAACCGCACACTCGACCAGCCGTACCAGATCTTCAATCCGGCGCTGCTCGACACCAGCGTCAGCACCTGAGCGGGCCCGACGACATGTCCACGTCATCCGACATTCGATCCGAGCCTTCGGCCTCGGTGACCTGACCATGCTCGTCGGCCCGATCGGGCCGGTGGGCCAGCCCCCGGTACTCCCGTCAGGAGCAGCACATGAAGGATGAGAACGATCCGCTCGCAGGCAATCCATGCCCGTTCCTCCGCGCTCTCGTGGAACACGGCAGCATCGAGAGCGACCCCGAGCCCATTGGCCGCGTCGGAGCAACATGTGACCGAGCGTTCGGCGAACCCTCCAAGAAACGCACCCGAACAATCCTGATCTCGCTCATCGCCCTAGTCGGCAACGGATTCAGCCCCGTCCAACTGATCAGAAACAGCCGGACTGGGTTGGCCCACAGCCGACTCCGTAACGGCCCCCTCGACAAGAGAGGCGCCGGCACTCGAATTCTCGACGCCACCGGTACCGTCGATCTCATCGAGCTCGATCGCTTCGCTTCATTCGCATCCGACTATCAAAGCCATGACGGCACCAGCGAACGCGGCTTGGGCGAGCCCGAACTCACCACCATGATGGATGCCAACTACACACGAGCAGCGGGCAGGCGACGGCGCATCGACCGTCAGCTCATGAACGCCGAATGGCCCGTCCTCCTCGACGTCATGGGCAAGGGCGGCCCCGACGGGACATACCTCGCGGTCGAAGAAGTACGGACCCTCCTCCAGCAGCGACAGCTCCCCGATCGAGTGGTCGAGCGCCTCCGATGATCGCCGGAGCACGAGCCGCGTTCTCAGGTCGCGTCAGCCCGGCGCATGCGTGGGCGCCGCCTCCCATCCGGGGCCACTCCGAACCCGACGCCTCTCGTCGGACCTCCTCCCGGCGGCCAGATACAAGATGCTCCCCGTCGAACAGGAAGTCCAGGCGCCCAGAACCGGCGTTGCGATCGGGTCGAGCATGGGCCGCAGTCGAACGGACCTCCCGATCGGCATCGCTCGACAATGCTCGTGACCAGCCCCCCAGCAACACAACTCACCGGCACTGCCCGAGCGCCATTAAACGCTCGTCCGTCGGCCGTTGCCCTGACCGATCACCGGGGGTGGCCACCCGGTTGAGCTTGCAAGTAGGCCCTGGCCTCTTAACAGAGGCTGATTGGGGTATACCTATGGGGTGACGACGGCACAGTGGCTGATCATCGTGACTGGTTGGACCGGATCGGGGAAGTCGACCATCTCAGACGAGCTTGCCGAGGAGTTCGGGGCCACGGTTGCGAGTTACGACTGGCTGATGTCAGGTCTCCGAGAGCTTCCCGAAGTTTGGGACAGCGTCGGAAGCTCGGTCGACTCGCGGCAAACCGTCGGTTGGAGTCTTCTCTCGCGGGTAGCCGAGCAGCAGCTTCGGCGTGGTTCGTCGTGCATCCTAGACCTCGTCGCATGCGAAGAGCCCCGTCGTCGATGGCAGGACCTGGCCCGCCGCTACGACGCCGACTTCGCTGTCATCGAGTGCGTCTGCTCAGACGTCGGCATACACCGGTCGCGAGTGGATGGCCGAGCAAGGGGTATCCCGGGCTGGTACGAGCTGGATTGGAGCACGGTCGAAGGCGGGCGATCGCTCTATCAACCTCTTGATGAGCCGAAACTGGTGCTCGACGCAGTCAATCCTCTTGCCGACAACGTTGCCGCAGCGAAGGAATGGCTGGCAGCGATTCGCAGAAGTTGAGACCCGAGGCACAGTAGCCGGAATCGGCCACTCGAAGCGTCGGGAGAAACGTTCAGTCGATCGGGTCCTCAAGTAGCGTTTTGGCCATGGTTGAGATCGGGGTCTGCATCGTTGGTGCTACGGGTGGTGTGGGTCGGTGGCTTGTCCGATCAGTCTTGGAGTCGGGTGAGTTCTGGTTGGCAGGTGCGGTCGCTCGAGGGTCGGTGGGTGAGGACGCTGGGTCTGCCATCGGTGACGATCCCTGCGGGACGGTCGTTCTGGGAACGATCGAGGAGGCCCTGGAGCGAAATCCCGACGTCGTTGTCGACTACACCCATCCGAGCGTTGGGATGAGGCATGTCCGGGCGGCCATCGACCGCTCGATCCCAGTGGTGATCGGCACGACCGGCTTTAGTGCCGCAGAGTTTGATGAATTGGATGAGGCCGCCCGCCGGTCCGGGGTTGGGCTGGTGACCGGGAATATGTCGTTGACCGCCGCGCTGTTACAGCACCTGGCGCTGATCACGGCGGCTCACATCCCACACTGGACCATTGTTGAGTACTGCAAAGCACTCAAGCCTGATGTTCCGAGCGGTACGGCACGAGAACTCGCGGAACTCATGGGTAAAGTTCGGCAGCCGGAGTACTCGCTCACTGTCGATCAACATTTCGGGGACACTCGATCGCTTGGGGCGGATGTCGCCGGGTCACGGGTCCATGCGATTCGATCCCCTGGCATCAGCGAGGCAGCCGTCGAGGTCCTGTTTGGACTCCCCGGTGAACGCTTGAGTTTGCGGCATGACTGTGAAGATCCCCGCGTGTTCGTCGCAGGGTCTCTCTTGGCTGCTCAAAGAGTGAGTGATTTCTCCGGTTTGGTGCGAGGCCTCGACAAGTTGTTGTTGCGGAGGTCTACAGACACAGATTGGTGTCGGTTTCCGCGTTGGAGCCGATACCGATTGGAAAGCAAGCTAGGGCTCGAGATTGAGGCTTGTGTCATGGAACTCCTGAGGATCTAGGCCTCGTATCGGTCCTTGGTTTCGGTAGTCTCACTGAGTTGGTCGGGCGACCAGCCAATGCCATCACCTGAGAGGCCTCCAACGCACAATGGCTCCAACCCTGTATCGCGATACCGGCTATTCACTCACTCACCTAGTTGAGGATCTAAAGCACGGCAATATTGCTCTGCCTGATATCCAGCGGCCGTTTGTTTGGTCGTCCGCCAAGACCCGCGATTTGTTCGACTCCATGTACCGGGGGTACCCAGTCGGCACGCTCCTGTTCTGGGAGACCGGAGCCGAGGTCGGAACCAGACAGGTCGGTGGGGGAGAAAGCGATCGAGTCGCGAAGCTGTTGATCGTCGACGGTCAGCAGCGCCTCACCTCGTTGTTCGCCGTTCTGACCGGTCGGGCCGTACTAACGAAGGACTTCGAAGACAAGAGAATTCGTATCGCGTTTCGTCCCTCGGACGAGACCTTCGAGGTAACCGATGCGGCAATTGAGCGGGACCCGGAGTTCATCCCTGACATCACCGTCCTCTGGGCCGAAGGGTACAAGTCCACTGTTCGTGATTTCATGCGCCGACTCAGCGACGGCCAGGGCAAGGATCTCAACGACAATGAGCAGGATGAGCTTGAGGAACGTATCGATCGGGTTCGGGATCTCCGAGACTTTCGTTTCCAGGTAATTGAACTCAACGCCACGGCGGACGAGGAGCAAGTCGCCGAGATCTTTGTGCGCATCAACTCTGAGGGTGTGAAGCTCAACCAGGCCGACTTCATCTTGACCCTCATGTCTGTGCATTGGGAGAAGGGTCGCCGGCAACTCGAGGACTTCTGCCGGCAGGCTGTGGACAAGAGCGTTACCGGACCGTCTCCGAAGAATCCGTTCATTGAGCCGAGCCCAGACCAGTTGCTCCGGGCAGGCGTGGGGCTTGCATTCCGAAGAGGCCGATTGCAACACGTCTACAACATCCTTCGAGGGAAGGATTTGGAAACTGGAGACGTGTCGGCGGAACGCAGGGCTGCCCAGTTCGACGAGCTTCGTAGAGCACAAGACGAAGTTGTCGATCTCACGAACTGGTTCGAGTACTTGAAGGTGCTGACTCACGCTGGCTTCCGTAGCCGCCGAATGATCACCTCCGAGAACGCCCTGATCTTTACCTACATACTCTGGCTCATAGGCCGCCGAGACTTCGGTCTTGATCTCAAGACCCTTAGATCAGTCATAGGCCGTTGGTTCTTCATGTCTCACACCACCGGCCGCTACACGAGTTCGCCCGAAAGCCAGATTGAGTCGGACCTTGGGAGGTTGGCGGCGCTGGAACCTGGCGATGGCGAAGCGTTCTGCGCCGAACTAGATCGAATCGTTCGTTCGAACTTCACTGGAGACTATTGGGAGATCTCGCTTCCGAACCGGCTTGATACCTCATCGGCCAGGTCCCCGGTCCTCTTCGCCTACTGGGCTGCACTCAACCTCCTTGACGCCGAGTTGTTGTTTAGCCAGCTCCGGATTCGAGATCTGCTTGATCCGAGTGTCACCGCCCCTAGGTCCATAGAGCGTCACCATCTGTTCCCGAGAGCGTTCCTGGCGGAGAAGGGCATCACGAATGGCCGTCAAGTGAACGCCATCGCAAACATGGCCTTTCTCGACTGGCCAGAAAACACCAAGATCGGTGCTGACGACCCTCTCGACTATTGGCCTGAGATGTCTCGTAGCGTCGACCCTGATCGTTTGAAGCAGCAGGCCTACTGGCACGCTCTCCCTGTTGGCTGGGAGCAACTTGACTATCCGACCTTCCTGGAGAGAAGGCGATCCCACATCGCCCAGGTCATCAGAGATGGATTCGACAAGCTCTGGGAGGAGGCACCTACAGCGTCGTCGTCGGCCCTCGCCGATCTATTAAGTGTCGGTGAGTCTCAAACGGTGGAGTACAAATCGACTGCTCGATGGAACCTGCACACATCCCAGGCCGACAAGAAGATGGAGCACGTCATCGTCAAGACAGTGTGTGGGTTTCTCAACGCAGAAGGCGGCAGCCTGCTAATCGGTGTTGACGACGACGGTAGGGCTCTTGGCCTTGCTAACGACTACTCAACACTAGGGAGCAAAGGCAGCCGTGATGGCTACGAGCTCTTTCTGCGGCAGCACCTCGATAACTCGCTTTCTGTCCCAACTGCTGGTGTGGTGAGGATCAGTTTCGACGTCATCGGGGATTCTGAGGTTTGCCTGGTGTCCGTTGCCGCATCTGGCAAGCCAGTTTTTGCAAAGCCGCTCGAAGGTGGACAAAACCCGACTGATTTCTGGGTTCGGATCGGAAACGCCACGAAACAGTTGCACGGTGAAGGAATGGTTGACTACCAGGGCAACCACTGGGGATAGCCCGGACCTGAGTGCTCAAGGCCACCACTTTGGCCACCACCGGCCGTTTGTCGCCCATGAAACCTGAGTGGAGCTGGGGGGAATCGAACCCCCGACCCCCTGCTTGCAAAGCAGGTGCTCTAGCCAACTGAGCTAC
>JBCCGJ010000289.1:0-7787 GCA_039029335.1 Actinomycetota bacterium
GCACGCCGACGCTCGACGATCGATCACCACCCGTCGGCGAGCGTCGACCGGTCGCGCCCGCACCCGGCGGGGATCTCCGACCAGGCGCAGAGGCGTAGCAGCGAGGTCACCACGGGGGGGGACCGATCGGTGGACGACGCGCCTCTCCCCCGACGCCTCTGCGGGCCGTGGCCCTTGCCCTACGGTGGCGAGCCGGCCCGGGCGTTCCCTCGATGCGACAGGAACTCCTCGACCAGCGCATGGGCCCGACGGCGCTGAATGGTCTTGCCCAGGATCACATGGTCGAGCATCAGCGGACCGGCCAGCGCGGCCACCAGCTCGTCCGGGTCACCGGTCAGTTCACCGGACTCCACGGCCTGGCTGATGACCGTGTGAAACGGGGCGAGGATCCCATCGATGAACCGGGACGAGACCGTGGCCATACGCTCCGAGCGCCTGCCGTAGTCGATACAGGCGGCGAAGAACGCCTGGGCCGGACGGTGCTCGAAGCGGTCGAGCAGAATGTCCACCGCGGCGATGAGATCGCGTTCCACGTCACCCACAAAGACGTCGACCGGAGGCGGCTCGGTTGCGTACCCGAGCATGATCTCGATCAGGTCCTCCGGCTCCGGCCAGTTTCGGTAGATCGTCGCCCGGCCGACCCCGCTCTCCACATGCAGCCTGGTCGGGGTGAGCGCCTGACCCCCCTCGTCGAGGAACAGCCGCAGCGCAACCGGTAGCAACTTGGCCAGTGTGTCGTCATGGGGACCCGGAGGCCGACCCGCACCTCGGTTCGATGGCGGCATGCTCGGAGCGTAACACAATTGACGAAACACTTTGTCTCGCCTTGTGGCCGTTGGGACGGCCGATCGAACCGTTCGGCGCCGTTCTGGCCCGTTCTGGGCCGTTCGGTGCGGTCTCATGATTCCTTAATGCGGGCCTCCGTATAGTCGCCTCCATGGCCATCCTCACCCCGACGTCGCCCACCGCCGCTCCGGCCACCGGTTGGCGGTACCCCGACACCGGCGGCCGTGACCATCGCCTCGACCTGCTGCGGGGGTACGCCCTTGCGGCCATGTCGGTCAACCATCTCGGTCTGCCGTCGAGCTTCTTCCACACCGCGTCGGGACGGTCCTCGTTCCTGATCAGCGCCGCGGAGGCGTTTCTGTTCATCTCGGGCTTCACCCTCGGCTGGATCAGCGCCACCCGGCCGCCTGGGGATGCCGAATCCCGGGTGTGGTCGCGAACCTGGACCCTGTACCTGGCGACCACCGGCGTGACCCTTGGCATGATGCTGGTGGCCCTGCACACCGAGCTTGCCCTCTGGGGCGGGTTCGAGGCCGGCGAGTTCGGCGGCCCGCTGGACGCGCTTGGTCGGGTTGCCACGCTTCATCTGGCCGTCGGCGGTGTGGACATCCTGGTGGCCTACGTCCTCTACCTGCTGGCCGCGGTCGTTGCGCTACGTGGCCTCGCAGCCGGTCGGACCCGTGCGGTGGTTGGGACCATCGGGCTGCTCTACCTGGCCTCGCAGGTTGCAAGCCCCGGCACGTTCCGGTTCGAGTTTGCGTCGTTCCGCGCCGTTGTCCCAAACGCCCCGCTGTTCCTCGGTGGCCTGGTGCTCGGCTACCACCGTGACGCCGTGGCCCGTCTGTGGGAACGATTCGCCTGGCGACGGCAGGTGGACCGCGCGGTCGTCGTTGTGGCGGTCGGCCTGGCCGTCCTTCACGTGCGGGGTTGGACGGACTGGCCGGCGCTGGGTGAGCTGCTCACCGCGGGGAATCCGGAGGAGCCGCTTTGGGTACGGGAGTCCGACATGCCGGTCCTGCCGCTGGCCGTGGTCGCCCTGTACCTCCGGGCCGGCTGGTTGCTGGTCGACCGGGCCTGGGTGCCGCTGCGTCGAACGCTCGGGTGGCTGGTGCTGCCGATGGGCAACGCAGCCCTCTTCACTTTTGTGGCCCACCTGGTGGCCATTCCCCTGTTCTACAACCTGCCGGGCTTTCCCCTCGAGGAGGAGGTGTCGAGGGTGACCGCAACCGTGTGGGTCGCCGCGTACCTGGCAACCATCCTGGGTGCCGTCCACCTCCGTCGGGTCGTCCTCGGTTGGCTGCGGACCGGCACACCGGCTCGGGAGTGGGTCCGGGTGCACGGCCCCGCGGTGGCCGTCGGTGTCCTGGGTCTTGCCCTACTGGCCCCGATAACCCCGAACGGCCAGGCGGGGCAGTGGGACGACTGGGACGAGGAGTTCGACGAGGGCGAGTGGGACGACGAGTTCGAGGACGACTTCGATAGCGAGTTCGATGAGCAGGAGTGACAACCGGTGACCGGGACTGTCGGGAGGCTCAGGTGGCTGGCGGCTGGGCTCGCCGTGGCCATCGTCGCGGCCGCCTGCTCCTCCGCCACGAGTTCGGATCGGGTGGCCCGGCCGGGATCGGCCGACGCCGCGGCGGTGTCGAACGATCGGTACACCACGCCCGATCCTTCGGCCGGCGTCGCCGCGGTCTCCTGCGGCAGTGACGTCGTCTTCGGCGACGTCCCGGCCGACCTTCGGACCGACCAGCTGAGCCGCTACACCGAGCTGGTCATGGACGGACGGACCATCATGCGGTTTGTAATCGGAGCCGACGTCACCGACGCCCAGGTCGAGCGAGCCGTGCGCCTCACCCGCTTCTATCTTCAGGACGTTCCGGGTAGCGCCCACGGCACCGACAAGTCGGCGGTGCGAGAGACGCTGGCGGCCAACAACGCCACCATGGTGATGCCGAACGGCGCACATCAGGAGGGCAACGACATCGGTCTCCCGGGGCAGGAACTGTATGCGGCCGAGATCGCCGCAGAAGGCTCGCCGTGGTACGTCGAGAACGACTTCGAGCATCGCGACGCCGCCATGGAGGAGATCTTCCACCAGGTTCACGACGTCGGGATCGGCACCAACCGGCCCGGCGCACTCCCCGATTACCAGGCCGAGCTGCTGGCCAGGGCCGAGTCGACCGCCGGCACCGTCTGGGGCATCGACGCAGCGGACTGGATCGACGAGCTGCGGGACGAAGGCAGCCTGGCCCAGGAGTACATCGCCGCCGTGATCGACAGCTGGTACGGCCTGTGGGGTCCGTTCGACGGAGATCGGGGCATGTGGGGCGCCTACGTGGCCAAGACCCGGGCCGATGTCCGAGTGGAGGACCCGGAGGGCGCGGCGCTGCTCCAGGCGTTCCTGCCCGACGTGCTCGAGTACGAGGCGTACCTCGACGACCGGTTCCAGGGCACCTTCTCCCTGGCCTTCGACGAAAGCCGGCCGTACACCCACAAGTCGCAGTACCTGCGTGGCGCCCGGCTGACCGGGGCGAACGACGCCGGCATCACCGGAAACGGGTTGGACAACACCCTCCGGGGCAACGGCGGTGACAACGCCCTCGACGGCGGGGCCGGCATGGACACGGCCGTCTACTGCAGTGCCCGGAACCAATACACGGTGACCACCGAGAACGACATCACCACCGTCACGGGCCCGGACGGCTCGGACACGCTCTCCAACATCGAGACGATCTCCTTCATCGACGGCTCCATCGAGCTCTGAACCCCGATGGGGGACGGCGGCGTAGAGTGGCGGTGCCGAAGAAGGAGCATGTAGTGACGGACACCCCCGAGTCGACGAACACACGCGAATCAGCCGACAAGTCGGAGTCGACCGACGTGACCGGTGATCTCGACACCGAACAGCTCGAGCGCCTCAACGAGGTGGTCAGATGGCGGCGGAGTGTTCGCAGCTTCGAGCCCGGCCACCACGTCGACCGGCAGGTGTTGCTCGGCATCGCCGAAGCCGGCCGATGGGCCCCATCGGGGGCCAACACCCAGCCCTGGGAGATCTGCATCGTCGACGAGCCGGACCAACTGGCGGCGACGGCCCGGGTCCTTGCCGATCAGGCCGACCGCCTCAATGTAAATTGCAGGGGCTTCCCCCACGTCCACAAAAAGCACTGGGTTCACGATGCCATCGCCATCTTTGTGCTGTTCGTCGATTTCCGCTGGTGTGATGCCTATCCGGTGGCGCTGGACCCCGAGGTCGACGCAGCGGAGTACGCCAAGAACCGGGAGAACATCCTGATCGTCTCGGCGGGGGCCGCGGCACAGAACATCCAACTGGCCACCTCCGCCGTCGGTCTGACATCGGCGTGGTTGTCCGGCGGCGGCGAGCCGCAGACGGCCCGGGAGTTGCAGGCGGCCCTGGACTTTCCGACCACCCATGTCCCGCTGGCCATCGTCCCCGTCGGCTGGCCCCATCGCCGCCACGAAAGCCGGTGGCGCCGGGACCTGGATCACGTGGTCCACTGGAACCGGGCGGACCCCGAACTGCTCCGGGACCGGGACCACATCGACCACTACATCACCACCGAACGACGGGACTCGATGTATCGAGATGCCGAGACCCGGGACGCCCTCCTCAGCCCCGACGCGGCGACCGAGAGCGAGATTGTCCCCGTCGACGAAGGAGACGCCTGACATGGCCCTGTATCACCATCCCTATCCAAGCCCGGAGTTGGAGGCGGAACATCCATTTCGCCCCTTGGATTTTCAGCGCATGCCGGTGGAGGAGATGGCAGATCGAGCGACCGACTTCTTCGAGCTGCTCGATCAACGGCGAAGCGTCCGAATGTTCAGTGACGAACCCGTCGATCGGGCACTGATCGAGCAGGCGATCAGGACCGCCTCGACGGCACCGTCTGGAGCCCACAAACAACCGTGGCACTTCGCGGCCGTGTCGGACCCGGCCACGAAACACGAGATCCGCCAGGCGGCCGAGGAGGAGGAGCGGGTCAACTACCTGGAGAACCGGATGAACGAGGAGTGGCAGACCGCGCTGGCCCCGCTTGGCACCGATCACCACAAGGAGTTCCTGGAGATCGCCCCCTGGATCGTTGTGCTCTTCGAGGAACGCTACGAGCAGACCGACAATGGTCAGCGGAAGAACTACTACGTCAAGGAGAGCACCGGCATCGCCGCCGGCCTGTTCATCGCCGCGCTCCACAACATGGGCCTGGCGACCCTGACCCACACGCCGACACCGATGGCCTTTCTCCGACGGATTCTCGGACGACCCGAGAACGAGCGCCCGTTCATCATGTTCCCCATCGGCTACCCGTTACCGGACGTCAAAGTCCCGGACATCAGGCGGAAGCCGCTGGCTGCAGTTTCGACGTTCATCGAGTGACCGCTCAGCGGCTGAGCCCCGTCAAACAGAATCCGGCGTCGGGGTTCGACGGTCGGCGGGCGACCAGCCAGGTCCTCGGGTGAGGTAGGACCACCACTCGCCCCAGGAACGGCTCGATCGGAGATCGGCGAAGAGGGCCGGAAACTCCGACGTCCAGACCCGAAGCGGGTTCGTGGTCTCGATCTGGGTGGTGAGACCGTAGGTCGGGGTCTCCTCCTCCGCCTGATACGTGCCGAACATACGGTCGAAGACGATGAGGATGCCGCCGTAGTTCTTGTCCAGGTACTTCGGATCAGCGCCGTGATGGACCCGGTGATTCGACGGGGTGTTGAGAAACCGGTCGAGCGGCCCAAGTCGCCCGATGACCTCGGTGTGAATCCAGAACTGGTACGCCTGCACGGCGAGTTCACCAAGGATCACGATCGCCGGATGGAAACCAAGGAGGACAAGCGGCAGGTGGAACAGGACGGCGAGGGCCGGTTCAAACGGCCCGAAGCGGAACGCAACGGCCGTGTTGAAGATCGGTGACGAGTGGTGCACCGCATGGCCGGTCCAGAAAAGTCGGATCTCGTGACCGGTCCGGTGCTCCCAGTAGTAGGCGAAGTCGGCGGCCAGAACGCCGAGTGCGACGGTCCACCAGTCGATCGGGAGTTGGTAGGGCGTGATGTTGTCCCACAGGAAAAAGTAGGCACCGATCATGGCGGTCACGGTGAAGATCTCGATCACGTAGAACGGGATCAGGGTGGAGAGGCTGGCGAGGGAATCGCGAATCCACAGGCTTCGGCTCACCTGGTCGGGCCGGCGCGATCGACTGAACAGCGCGATCAGCTCGATCGTGATCACCACGATCCCGACCAGCAGTGCGAGATCGTAGATTGCAAGACCCCACAGTTCGGTGTTGAACGCGGCAACCGACTCGCTCCAGGCCTCGTAGCCGGCGCCGGCGAACTCTTCACCGAGCAGGATGGTTCGGCCCTCTGCGATCGATGTGTCGACCAGGAGCGTGATGGCCGTCAGCCCGAGGGCGGCGATGAGCACAAATGCCAGGAGGCTGCGGCGGATGAGATTACGGCGGGCGACATGCCGGTGATGGCCGTGCCCAAGGGCCGCCGAGCGCTGTTCGAGCGTCTCCGGCCGGGATCGGAACCACCGCACGACCGTCCAGATCTCGAGAGCGATCGCGATCACCCAGAACAGCGGGCTTCGAAGCTGGGCCCCGAGGTCGATGCCGGCGATCGAACAGAAAATCACGTAGGTTCCCCACCACAGTGAATCGGCCGCGAGAAAGCGGAGCAGCGAGATTGGTCGGCCCGTCACGGCAGCGTGCCCTCGGTTCGAGGCCGAGCGATGCCGACCGTCTCGGCGGTGGCCACAGGCGGTGCGGCAACCCCGTGGAGTTGGCGATTGAGATAGTGGTGAAAGTCGACGATGACCTGCTCCATGGCGAGTATCCGGCCCGGCTCGAAGTCGCCACTGGCGGCCTGTTGCCCACGCTCGCAGATCCAGCGGTCCTCCGGCAGGAAGTCCGGGACAAGTGACCCGGCTGCCCGACTCACGGCCTTTGTCACCAAACCCGTTAATCCGGAAGACCGCTCGGGGTCGTTGTAGGTGTACGCACCCCCGGCGATGACTCGTGTCCGGTCGATGGCTGTCGGCTCGACGTACTGATACAGCAACGAGCCGGCCGAGATCAGACCGACAAAGTTGGGCGGCAGGCTGAGCAGGATGTAATCCTCCTCCCCGTTCTGTCGACCTCCGGTCGCCGTGCCGTCGGCGTTGCCGACGATGTAGTAGGCGTCCTTGGTCGGCGTGTATGGCTCCAGCGTCTCGGGATGCACCTTGAACAGGTGGTAGCTCTCCATCGCGTTGGAGATCACCAGCTTCCAATTGGCCGACCAGTCCTGGGCCTCGCGTCTCGACGTCCAGTGTTTCAGATCTCCGAGGCGATGCTCCGCAACGATCGGCTCCAGATGGGCGAACCGCTCGACGAGAGACACGACGTCGTTGTTCATGCTGACGAACACCAGGCCATGCCATGACTCGCAGCGGTACCGCGGAAGGCAGTGCTCGTTCTTGTTCACCTCATCTCGCCCTGCGAAGGGCACTGAGAGCAGCGAGCCGTCGTCGCGGTAGGTCCAGGCGTGGTACGGGCACTGGAAGCGCTTCGTGGTCCCGGGACCGTCAACGAGGAGGGTCCCGCGGTGGGCGCACAGGTTCGACAACGCCGCCAACTCCCTGGACCGGCTCCGCAACACGATCACCGGCTGACCGCCAACCATCGTGGTGAAGTAGTCGCCAGGCTCCGATACCTGATCCTCGGTACCGACAAACACCCAACCGCCCTGCCAGACGCGACGCCTCTCGACCTCGAGCGCCTCAACGCTGCGATAGGCGATCGTAGGCAGCGCACGGTCCGGCTGGATGGGGTACGCCGCTGCCGAAGACCGATCGGATGACGTGGCCAGTGTATCCATAGTGTTCATTATAGATACGGTCGTTGTTGAATTGAACACTTTGCTAGGATTTCCGGATGCCGGACCAGTCGCCACCCAGTCGAGCCTTCGTCCTTGGCCTCGCAGACGCCGACGGACACCTCGATGCCAAC
>JBCCGJ010000290.1:0-7786 GCA_039029335.1 Actinomycetota bacterium
ACCAGTCATAGAATTAAACAGTGCAGAAAGCCTTCGAAATTACTTCAAAATCTGGGAAGTGCCTCAAGCAATGGGGCTAAACCCCAAAGTGCTGAAATGTTAGTGGTACGTACGTGACCGTACGAACCCATGCGGACGGATCTTGTCCGCAATTCGTGAGAAGCTGGGAACATGCAAAACGATCCGACCGGCCGGGCGCTGCAGCTGCTGTCGTTGCTGCAGACCCACCGGCTTTGGCGGGGTGCGGAGCTTGCCGAGCGGTTGGCGGTCACCGAACGAACGGTTCGGCGCGACGTCGATCGCTTACGGGAACTCGGTTACCCGATCGATGCAACACCCGGGGTCGACGGGGGCTACCGGCTGTCGGCCGGCGCCCACCTGCCGCCGCTGGTGTTCGATGACGAGGAGGCGGTCGCAGTCGCGGTCGGACTGCGGGCCGCGGCCGGCGCGGCGATCGGCGGCATCGAGGACACGTCGGTCCGAGCGTTGGCCAAGATCGAGCAGGTGTTGCCGGATCGGCTCCGGCGTCGGGTGTCGGCGCTGCACGGCAACGTCGTGGCTCTCGGCCGAGACCACGGTGCGGACGATGTGGTCGACCCCGACGCGCTGAGCGTGCTTGCCTCGGCGTGCCGGGATCGGGAAGAGGTCCGGTTCGACTATCGGCGTTCGGACGACGAGGCCAGCCGTCGGCTTGTCGAGCCGCACCAGCTGATCACCGCGGGGCGCCGCTGGTACCTCGTCGGCTGGGACGTTCGGCGGGAGGACTGGCGGACGTTTCGCCTGGACCGGCTTCGTGATGCCCGGTTGGCCGGACGTCGCTTTGTGTCGAGGGAGATCCCCGGTGGTGATGGCGCCGCCTACTTCGCCTCGTCGGTCGGTGCGTTGCCGCGCGAGTTCGAGGTGTTGGTCGCGGTCGACGCATCGTATGAGCAGATCTCGAGGCGGCTGTCGTGGGTTGAGCACACGCCGGTCGACACCGAGGCCCGTTCCTGCACGATTCGCATCCGGGCGGATCGGATGGACGCACTTGTCATGGCGGTGGTCCGTCTGGCGCTCGGTGCGCCGGTGCAGGTCGTTGAACCCCCGGCCGTGGCCGAGGAGGTGCAGGCGCTGGTCGGCCGTCTTGGCGAACGGCGAACCTGATCAACCGTGGCGGCTGATCAGCACCTGCTGGTCGCCGGGCAGCGGGGTGGCCCGGTGCCGGTCGGCGCCGGGTCAGGACGGTTGGCAGGTGGGGCACCACCAGGTCTTGCGGTTGGCGATTTCGGTCTGGCGGATCTCGGTGCCGCACCGATGGCAGGGCATGCCGCCACGCCGATAGACGTACACCCGTGTGTCGTCGTCGAGCTGGGACCGGCGGGTCGCCCCAACCTCGGCCGGATCGACCGTGGCGATGCGTCCGGAGCCCAACCCCCGCTTCAACTCCCGGGTGGCCAGGTCCCAGAGCTCACGCCGCTCGTCGTCTGAGGTGTCCCGAGCCGACCGATTCGGGTCGATCCCGGCCAGGTACGGCACCTCGGCTCGAAACACGTTGCCGATTCCAGCGATCACCGACTGATCCAACAGCACGGCACCGAGCGGAACCTTGCGTCTGCCGACCGCCTCGCTGAATCGGGCGATTGCCTTCTTCTTCTGCCCCGGCGCCAGCGGGTCCGGACCGAGCTTGGCCCGGATGGCGTCGGCCTCCTCGGGTGTCACCAGGTCGCAGGCGGTCGGCCCGGCCAGGAAGATCGTGACGTCGTCGTTGGCCAACGCCAGACGGGTGCCATCGGTTGGTGTTGGCTCGGTCGGCCCCCGGAAGGCGTGGAACTTTCCGAACAGCCCCAGGTGCACGTGCAGGATCTCGCCGCTGCTCCAGTGGTACAGCAGGTGCTTCCCGACCGCCTCGACGTCCTCGAGCGAGCTGCCGTCCAACCGCTTGGCCCCGGCGTTGAACCGTCCCTGGGGTGAGGTCACCCGGAGCGGCCCGTCACCGAGATCGGCGCGGTGGTTCCTAGCGTACCGGTGGATCGTGTGGCCCTCTGGCATCACGACGATCCTACCGCTGACAAGAAGCCCCGCCGGAAGCATCGAGGGCGAGCGATGCTTCCGGCGGGGCGGGGTGTGGTGCCTGTCGCCCGGAGGGAGAAGGGCGACAGGCCGTATGGTCGGCTACGGGAGGTTGGCCCGCAGCTCACCGGCGGGGAAGTCCTCCGTGTGGATGTTCACGTAGGCCTCCCCGTCCTGGATCTTCTGCCAGAGTTCGAGCGTGGTCATGTCGACGACGTCGTCGCTCGAGATTTCGCCACCGGCTGTGAGCTGCCCGTTCTCGGACAGATCACCGTCGAACAGCAGGGCTGCAACGGGACCGTTCTCACCGGGAGCGCCGAGGTGGATGTGGGCGAAGAGCACCTTGTCGATGCGGCGGGCGTTCAGCGACCAGTCGATGTCGCCGTCCTCCTCGAGCACCATGCGGACAATGCCGCTGGCCTGGGTGGAGATCGCCGGCACCTGCAGGTTGCCTCGCAGCGCAGCCGCTGCCCGGTTGTTGATGCGGGTGGCGCTGACGGAGATGTGTACCGCCTCGTAGCCGTCGGCGGTGAAGTCACCGTTCGGGATGGCCGCCAGGATGTTGCCCTCCGGCATGAAGCCGGGGTGAAGCTCCACGGTGCCGCCCTCGGTTTCACCGGTGTTCGGTGCGGCCTGGGCCAGCGCTGCGGTGTTCTCGGGGATCTCGTCGTTGACCTCTGAGCCGGCGTCGAGGATCTCGTCACCGCTCACAATGAACGATGCCGGGCGGAACCGGCCTCGCTCGTCGAAGACCATGTGGGCCATCGGGTTTCCGTTTGCGATGAAGGCGTCGTTGGAGGGAATCACCATCGAGGCATAGCTGAAGTACTGGGCCTCACCTCGGCGAACGTCGACGATAAAGCTGGTGGAACTGGTCTGGCCGGGGAAGATCGGTGGCGCTTCTCCGGGGCCGAATACCACGCTGTCGGTACCTGCGCCCGAGTCATCAAAGAGCCCGTTCAGCGGACCGACGGTTCCGTCCTCCGCAAGACGTTCAAGCTCGGGCGAAACGGGGGCGCCGCGATCGTACAGGTCGAACGAGCCGTCGTGGACACCAACCCACACCGGCGTCTGGAAGGTGCCTCCCTCCGGTGCGAGGTTGGTGACCTCGACGGTCACTTCGAAGATACGGGCGGGACGATCGGGGACCTCTTCGGCGTCGGCGGGGCTGGCACCAACGACCGCTCCGGCCAGCATCGTTGCGGCCAGCGTGGCCGTCGTAAGTCTCTTTAACTGCATGTCACTCCTCGGGTAGGTGATTCAACTACGGAACCTAAACCGGGTGGTTCTTCGCCGTCATTCCCCAGCCGCCTCTGTTCTCCGCCTGTTAAGGAGTGGTCGACACCTCTTGGATTGTCGAGCGGTTGACGTAGGGTGGCATCCTGCTGCCCACCAAAGGAGCACCCGTCGTGTCAGACCTGTTCCAGCCGCTTCGGTATCACCGAGACGTTGAGTTCCACAAGCACACCAACCGGGCCGTCGGCTGGTTGGAGCTCTTCTACGACCTGGTCTACGTCGCAACGCTGATCCAGATCGGCAACTTCCTCAGCAGCAATCTGGACTGGACCGGATTCGGCCGATTCCTGGTGCTGATGTTTGTCATCTGGTGGGCGTGGAGCGGAGAGACCGCCTACCAGAACCGCTACTACGTCGACGACGTCATCCATCGGCTCCTCGTGTTGCTGCAGATGATCGGTGTCGCCGTCATCGGCCTGAGTGTGAGTGAGGCGTTCGGCGATCTCTCCACCCAGTTCGCCCTCGCTTTTGCGTTTGTTCGATCGATCCTGGTGGTGATGTGGTGCCGCTCGTACCGGGCCCATCCGGCCAGCCGAACGCTGGCCATCAGCTACTCGACAGGGATCGGGGTTGGGGCGTTGATCTGGCTCGCCTCTCTTGCGCTACCCGAGGATCTCCGGTGGATCGCCTGGCTGGTCGCCATCGCGTTCGAGATCGTCTACTTCGCCAAGCCGACGACCATGGCCGAGACCTTGCGGTGGCTGCCCGATGATCACCACCTTGTGGAGCGGGTCGGCATCTTCACCATCATCGTGCTGGGTGAGGCGTTCGTGAAGATCCTCGACGACGCCCAGGGAACGGCGCTCGGTTGGAACGAGATAACGTTTGCCGTCGTCCTGGTCACCGGCCTCTTCTCGCTGTGGTGGCTGCACTTCTCGGACAGCGCAGGCGAACTGTACGACCTGAGCACAAACGTCAAACCGATGGCCTGGCTCTACGGCCACCTCTTCCTGGCCGTTGCGCTTGTCATGTTCGGCGTTGCGGCCAAGAAGCTGTTCGGTGAGACGATCGAGCATCCCCGTGACGTGGTGAAGCAGGAGTATCGCCTGCTGCTCACCGTGTCGCTCGTGGTCTTCCTCCTGGGCCAGTCGACGATCACCTACGGAGTCGATGACGCGCTGACCACGCTGAGCCAGAAGCGTCGCATCGTCGAGTACATCGGTGCGGCCGTTGTTGTCGCCGTCCTCGGGGTCACCCTGACGTCGCTCACCGCGATCGGGATCACCGCCATCATGACGGCAGTCCTGCTGGTCCTTGTCGGCGACGCAATCATTCAGACAAAACAAGCCCCGACGCACTGAACGATCGGCCGGTGCGGCTCCGGTGCTTCGACGAGATCAGGTCGACCGCTGTGTGTGATCGCTCCGGACCGCGGTGCGATCTGTGGTCTTGACCCACTCGAGCAGCAACTGCACCACGCGGGGGTCGAGGGGTTGGTCGGCCTGCTTCTTGTAGGTGCGGACCGACGGTGGTCCCGCCTCGTGACGGAGCAGGTGACTGACGTCGTCAACGACGTGCCCGGTGAACGACGTCGGGACCAGCTCCGACATGCGAGCCACGTCCGCGGGGTCGACCTGAATGTCCTTGCTGCCGGTGATGGCCAGCACCGGGCACCCGGCCTGTCGGAGGGAGTCCGCGGGGTCGAACGCCAGGAACTCCCGGAACCACTTGGCGTTAACCTTCACCAGCTGGATTCGGATCACATAATCGGTGGAGGCGGCGAGGCGGTCCAGGCGCTTGGCCTGGGTGGCGACGATGTCCTGGCGCAGCAGCTTCAGGAGGATCTTGGCCGGCTTCGGCAACGTTGGTGCCACCTGTGCGGCCTGCCACTCCAGGACCTGTCGGCCGGGTTGGGCCGTCCCGGCGAGGAGGGCGACGCCGGCCAACGGTTCGGTGCGGGCCAGGGCCGTGGCGATGAGCGCACCCTCGCTATGGCCGATGACGACGATGCGGCCAGGGTCCACCTCGGGCCGAGCGATGAGGGCGCTGAGCGCGGCCTCAGCATCAGCGATGTTGTCGTGAAAGCCAGTGGCGTGATAGTCACCCTCGCTTTCGCCGACCCCTCGTTTGTCGTAGCGGAGCGATCCGACGCCCTCGGCTGCAAGGTCGGCGGCAATCCGACCCATGACGTCGATCGACAGTCGCTTGGTGTTTGAGTTGCGGTCTATCGGTCCGGAGCCGCTTATAAGTAGTGCAGCCGGGCCGGGGGTGTCGCCCGTGGTGGTCAGTGTCGCTCCCAGCGTCCGTCCATTGGCGGGCAGGGAGATATCGGTCTCGGTCATTGACGGGCCCTCCGTTTCACTCGTATTATTATCACTATCGATAATGTAATCATTAGTGAGAACAAAAACAAGAGGTACCGCGGCGGAAACCGTCGCCACTGCCGGGAAACGGTCTTGGCCGGCCGAGAAACGGCTTGCTCCGGTTGTCAGGCATCGAAGAGGAGTGGCCGATGACCGAGACCCGAGATCTTCTCCTCCACCCGATTCGGCTGCGCATCGTCCAGGCCCTGGTCGGCTCGTCGATGACACCCCTGGAGCTGCGGAACCGATTGGGGGACGTGGCGCAGGCAACGCTCTACCGGCATCTGAACCAACTCGTCGAGGGTGGGCTGTTGGAGGTGGTCGACGAACGGCCGATTCGTGGGACGGTTGAGCGGACGTACGGGGTGGTGACCAGCGCGGTTGCGCTGTCCGAGGCGGACGTTGCGTCGGCCGGAGTCGACGACCATTTGCGGTACTTCGCCACGTTCGTCGGAACGTTGCTGTCCGACTACGGCACCTACCTGGATGGCTATTCGGATGGTGACACGCCCCGCCTTGGCGATGACCGGGTCGGCTACCGCCAGGTCCCGCTGTGGCTGACCGATGCGGAACTCGACCAGCTGATCGCCTCACTCCAGGCCACGGTGAGCGACTACCTCAGCAACAAGCCTTCGCCGGATCGGCGCCGTCGATTGTTGAGCACGATCCTCATGCCGGACGATCGCCCCGATCGTTCGGAACACGCCGACCCGGCAGGCTGACCACCGGCTCGTGCCGTGCAGGAGGGTCAGGGCGGCTCCTGTGGGCCGCGGTATCGTCGACGAGCCAACCGGCTGGTGTCAGGTGGGGGCGTACGGCGCCAGGTTGAGTGGTGAGTCCCGGCCGAAGACGACGTCGGCCGCCAGTCGGCCGAACAGCGGGCCGACCGTCAGCCCGATCGGGCCAAGACCGGTGGCCACCACCAGGCCGTCAATCCCGGGCACCGCGCCGACGGTCGGTGCGGTTCGAGCCAGCGGTCGCAGGCCGACCCTGGTCTCCAGAATGGTGGCGTCGGCCAAACCCGGAATGGTCTCGAACACGGTCGCCAGCAGCTCGGCGTGCCCGGCGGCGGTGACCCTGGTGTCGAAACCAGAACCCTCCTCCCGAGTAGCGCCGACCACCACCCGGCCCCCGTCGAACGAGATCACGTAGTGGGGACCGACCGGCAAGAGCACCGGCCACGACCCGGTGTCGGCATCAACCCGGAAGTGCATGATCTGGCCCTTCTGGGGTTCGACGTCGATGGCGGCGCCGACGGATGAGCTCAGCAGTTCGGCGGTCCAGGCTCCGGCTGCGACCACCACGGCATCAGCGGCGATCATCGATCCGTCGACCCGGACACCGGTCACCCGGTCGCCCTCGATCGCCAGCGTTGCCGGGTCGGTTGTGGTCGACAGTTCCACGCCGGGAGTGGCCAGGAACGCCTGGGCCAGGAGACGGCCGTCGACCCTCGCCCCGCCCTCGATGTGAATGGCCTCCGCCCCGGTGCGTAGCGGAGGGAACAGCGCACGGGCCTCGTCGTTGGTGATGCGGGTGAACCCACCGACCTCGAGTCTGCCGACCGAGTTCCGGGCTACGCGGCCCTCGGCCTCCGCAAGCTCGGCCTCATCTGCGGAAACCACCAGCCCACCGACCCGCCGGTAGCCGACGTCGTGCCCGGTCGCTTCAACCACACCGCCGATGATCTCGGGGTAGGCGGCGGCGCCCGCCATATAGAGGTCCATGATCGGACCTTCCGGGTAGCCGGACGCCCAGGGGCACACGATCCCCGCACCGGCCAGGGTCGCCTTGCCGGTGTGTCCGTGGTCGACGACCACCACCTCCGCCCCGGACCGACTGAGGTGATACGCCGCACTTGCCCCAACAACGCCAGACCCGACCACCACAACACGCATGCCATCAGTATCCATCGCCGATCGGAACCCGTCCCAGTTGGTTGTCTGTCGGCGGTCGCTCGATCTCGAGCGCGGCTCCCAGGGTGGCTCCCAGTCGGGCGCGGTATCGCACCAGTACTTGCACGCGCAGGCCCACAACGCAGAAACCCGCTTCAGCGGTGAGCTGAAACGGGTTTCATCGAGCGGAGAGGGTGGGATTTGAACCCACGGTCCACTTGCGCAGACACCTCCTTAGCAGGCGGG
>JBCCGJ010000291.1:0-7775 GCA_039029335.1 Actinomycetota bacterium
CGTTGGGAGCGACTCAGGCCCGCTGCATATCGCTACGGCCCAAGGGGTGCCTGTCATCCAGTTGATTGGAGCCACCGACCCCACCGAGAACGCCCCGCGGAGTGCGGGGCCTGCTACCGCCTGCGCCGACCGCCCCGCTTACCCGACTTGTTCCTGCTCCGTCGGTTGGGCCGCTCGGCGTCCCGCCGGCGCTCGGCGTCCGCCCGGTCCCGGGACTCCGACCGGCGGGCGTACTCCTCGAGTTGGGTCTCCTGTAGCTCCAGTTCGGCCAGCAGGTCGCGCCAGTGCTCCAACCGGCGTTCCGGGATCAGCCCCTCGGCGAGGGCGGCCCGAACCGCACAGCCCGGTTCGTTCTCATGACGGCAGTCGGCGAAGCGGCAGCGCTCGACCTCGTCGCTGATCTCGGGGAAGGTCCTGGCCATACCGGTGTAGGCCTGCCACAGGCCGATCTCCCGGATCCCCGGGGTGTCGATCATGAAACCACCGGACGGGATGGGAATCATGTCCCTGGTCACCGTGGTGTGCCTGCCCCGACGGTCTGCGGCCCGGACCTCGCCGGTTCGCTGGACCACCCCGTCGGTCAGGGCGTTGACCAGGGTGGACTTGCCGATGCCGCTGAGTCCGAGCATGGCGACGGTTCGACCGTCGCTGACCCTGCGGGCCACCGCGTCGAGCCCGACCTCGCTGATCGCCGAAACCGCGATGACCGTGACCCCGGGGGCGACGGCCCGCACCTCGTCGATGGCCGCCTCCGGATCGTTGCTCTGATCCGCCTTTGTCAGCACGACGACCGGCTCCGCCCGACTTTCCCAGGACAGCACCAGCTGCCGTTCGATCCGTCTGAGGTTGATCTCCCGGTCCAGCCCCTGCATCACAAAGACGTCGTCGATGTTGGCCGCCAGTACCTGCGGCTCGGGAATGCGGCCCGCCGCCCGTCTGGTCAGCGCCGAGCGGCGGGGGGCGATGGCGGCGATGCTCGGCCCGTCCTCCGGGTCGTCGACGACCACCACGTAATCCCCGGTCGCCGGTGCAAGTTCCCCGTCGGTCCTGGTCGATCCGGAAGCGGCCAGCACCGCATCGCCGCCGGTGAACACCAGGCTGAACCCTCGGGAGACCCTGGCGATCCTGCCTCTGGTGCGCGACCCGTCGCCGGTGATTTCGTCCCCGGCCCACCGCTCCAGCGTCTCGTCCCATCCGAGGGCGTCGAGGTCCGGGGTCAGCTGAGCCAGGTCGTCGATCACGGGCGTCCGTCCTCCGGGTTCGGCATCGGGGCAGGCGGGTTACCCCCGCCGAGGCCGAGGGCCTCACGGATGAAGTCCAGTTGCAGCCACAGCAGGTTCTCCGCCACCGCCTCCTGGGGGGTCATGTGGGTCACCCCGGACAGCGGGAGCACCTGGTGGGGCACCGCGGCGCCGAGCAGCGCGGTGGACAGTTGCAGGGTGTGGGCGGCGACGACATTGTCGTCGGCCAGTCCGTGAATGAGCAGCAGGGGCCGTGCCAGGTCCGCCGCCTCGGTGGTCAGGTCGGTGGTGTCGTAGTGACGGGGATGCAGGTCCGGCCGGCCCAGGTAGCGCTCGGTGTAGTGCGTGTCGTAGAGCCGCCAGGTGGTCACCGGCGCACCGGCAACGGCGGCATGGAACCGGTCCGGCCTTCGGATGGCCGCGAGCGCCGCCAGGTAGCCGCCGAACGACCAGCCGCGGATTGCCACCCGCTCCAGGTCCAGAACGTCGAAGTCCTCCGCCGCGGCATCGAGGGCCGCCAACTGGTCCTCCAGAACCGGGGTTGCGAGGTCACCCCACACCTGGCGTTCCCATTCCGGGCCGCGGCCGGGCGTCCCTCGACCGTCGGTGACCAGGACGGCAAACCCCTGGTCGGCGAACCACTGGGAGACCAGATGGGACGTCTGGTTCTTCAGCACCCGCTGGGCGTGCGGCCCACCGTACGGGTCCAGGAGGACCGGCAGCTCCCGGTCTCCCTGGAAGCCGGTTGGAAGGAACAACGCGGATTCCAGCCGATCGGCCCCCAGCTTGCAGAACAGCGGCGCCGCGGTGATGGGCGGGCGCAAGGACTCGTCCTCGATGAAGCGGAGCGGTGCACCCAGTCCCGGGGCGGCTGGACGCCGCTCGAATGCCTCGTCGTCGCCGTCCTCGCCTGCGGTGGCGGCGCTGCCGCCGGCCGGGTCACCATCGCCGTTGGTGGCGGGCAACGTCAGCGGCCGAACCGCGACCTCGATCCCGTCGGCCGCCGGCCTGGCACTGGTCACAACAAGCGGCAGCCGGTTGTCGTCCGCGCCGTCCCTGCCGCCGCGGCCGATGACGGCGGTGTGGACCCCGGGGTTGGTCGTCAGCTGCATGGGCGATCGGTCGCCGGTGAGGTCGATGAGGAAGAGGTGGACCTCCGTCGGTTCCGTCCACGCGGTGACCAGGGCGTGCTCGCCAACGGCACCGACGATGGACCGCACGTTCAGCTCGTGGCCGGTGCGGGGTCTGCCGTCCAGCAGCAGAGCTCGCCTGCCGGGGTCGGTCAGGTCGAGGGCGGTGGCCCGTGATGTCAGGTCCTCCACGGTGAGCATGCCGTGTTCGGAAACGGTTGGTGAGCTGGGTATCAACTCGACCCAGATGTCGTCGGTGATCCGACGCTGCTCCCGCAGGCCGAGCGATTCGGTGTCCAGGGCGGCGATCGAAACCTCGCGCTGATCCCTGGTCTGGCGGACGACGAGCGGGTCGTTGTCCGATGTCCACACCACATTGGCCAGGTACTCGTAGCGGCCGTCGTCGTCCCAGGAGATCGTTCGTCGGTCACCGTTGAGGTCCACCAGCAGGAGGTCGACCTGGGCGTTGGCCGAACCTGCGGCCGGGTAGCGGACCTGATTCGGTTGCCGGTCCGGGTGGGCCGGGTCGGCGATCCACCAGCTGGTGACGTGGGCCTCGTCGACCCTGGTGACCAGCAGCTGATCGCTTCGGGGACTCCACCAGAACCCCCGGCTGCGCTGCATCTCTTCCGCAGCGATGAACTCCGCACGGCCGTAGCCGACCTCATCACCGCCTCCGGCGGCCAGGACGCTGACCGTCGATGCGGCGTTCGGGTCCTCGGGCGCCAGATCGAGCATCCGGAGCTCGGCACCGACGACAAAGGCGACCTTGGTCCCATCCGGGCTGACCCGAGGGTCGAACACCGCTCCGCTGACCTCCGGCATCGTCAGCTCGCCGGATCCGACATCGAAGACACAGAGTGTCCCGGCCAGGCTGAAGCACACGGTGCGCCCCGCGGGATCGACCGAGTACGACACGATGCCGGCACCGGACTCACGGGCCCGCTCCCGCCGTGCCCGCTCGGCGGCGGGAAGCTCGTTGTCCAGGTCGTCGACCAGCGCGGCCGGATCGACCAGCACCTCCTCGCGGCCGGTGTCCGGGTTGAGGAGCCACAGACAAAGCGTTGGATCGTTGCCGTTTTTCGACCGGAGAAACAGGACCCGGCCTTCTGAGATGGCGGTGATGTTGCGGGGGACACCGACGGAGAATCGTCGGGTCTTTGCATACATCTTGGGGAACGCCTCCACGGCGCTGATCCCGGACGCGCCGCCCGCTCCGTTCGTGCCGTTTCCGGTTGCCGATGTGCCGGTGCTCGATGAGTCGGTCTCGAATGTCACCAACAGAACAGTAGCCACTTCAGCTTCACTCAAACGAAGCGTTCCCGAATTCGAACTATTTTTTTCTTACCGAGAGGAGCCGGTGATCGGCAGGTGGCAAATCGGCTACAGCTCTGTGGTTTCGATCGCCATCAAAACGGATCGCTTGGTTGGCGCCGATACAGTTACTACTCGTAAAGTCCGATAGGACGGATGCGAGACACCTGGGCCGGGAGCGGCCGGGTCCGGGCCTCGAATCACCCCCCAGCCGTCCAGTACTGGTGTTAACTGGAAGGCCGTAGGTACCGCAGGAATTACTGCAAGGAGTGCAAGAATGTCAGACGTCAAGGTCTGGATCGATCAGGATCTGTGCACGGGCGACGGCCTCTGCGCCGAGATCGCCCCCGATGTCTTTTTCGGTATGGATGACGGCCTGTACTACGTGAAGGAAGCGTCCGAGAACTTCGGTGCCGAGAAGCTGTTTGACGGTGAGTCCAACCCCGCCGGTGCAGAGGGCATGGCCCGCATTCCGGACGGTGGCCTTGAGCGTGTGATTGAGTCCGCCGAGGAGTGCCCGGGGGAGTGCATTTTCATCGACGTGCCGGAGTAGCCCCTCCGCCACCGGGGTCGGCCGTTGGAAGCGTCGTTGGCCCCGATTCGGTGGCCGGAACGCCGGTTGGGTTCTTGAGTAGACGGAACTAGATGAGCTGGGCCGAAAGGCTCAGCTCATCGGCTTTTTTGCCGAACGGAACGGGTGCGTCCGGTCAAGGCCATTTTGTTCGCAGCGATTGGCTTCGGACTCTTCTCCATGTGGTCCAATCGGGACGTTGTCCTCGACGCGTACGGGGAACCGGTCGATGCCCAGCAGATCACCCTGAGCGGCGTCGACCTCACCATCACCAGGTCGACGCTCGGCCAGTCCCCGTATGTGATTCCGGCGGCGCCGGACACCCGGGTCGCGGCCCCACCGACCCTGTCCTTCGCCGACACCGATGACGGATTTCCGATCGTTCCGATGGCCGGTGGCACCTCCCGACTGTCCGGTGTGGTGCTCGGCCCCGACGGCCCCGTCCCCGGGGCGTCGGTGGAGATCCAGCGCCACACGACGGACGGCGTCGCCGCCCGCTCGCTGACGGCCGACGAGAACGGTGAGTGGCGGACGACCGGCCTGCTCGGCGGGCGCTATCGGGTTCGGGCCTGGCTGCCCGGTGTCCTGGCCATGGGCAGTTCCGAGGTCACGTTCCTGGCCGACGATGATTCGAGAGAGTTCGAGTTTCTCCTCTGGGGCATCGACCCGTCGCCGGGGCTCGAGGTTGTCACCAACGAGGAGGTCTACCTCGGCGTTCCCGCAACGATCGCCGTTGTGTTCACCCGGCCGGTCATCGACGACCGCGGTGTGGTGGTCACCACCCCGATCCCCGGTCAGGCGGTCATCGTTTCCGCAAGCCAGAACATGACCGTCCTGTCCGAACCGTCCGGCGTGACGGATGCCGACGGTGTTGCCCGATTTGTGATCGTCTGCAATGCGTTGGTCGAGGACGGGATCATCAACTCCGGAGTGCTGATCGCCCGGGCCGATGAGCTGGTCAAGACCTTCCCGCTTCCGGGCTGTGTCCTTCCGCCGGCGCCGGTCGACGAGGACGATGAGAGCGCCGTGCCGGGTGCGGCCGAAAACGAACCGCCAGGGGGAGTCGATGGTTGATGCCCATCGCCCCACCGGGCCGCTGGCCATGATTCTGCGGGTGGTGGCGGCAACGGTCGTCGCACTGGTGATCGTGCCGCCGGTTGCCGGTGCCATCGCGGTCGGAACGCTTATGCGCGGTCCGCTCCCCGTCGGTCAGATCCCCGAGCAGCGCCGGACGATCACCGCGGAACCGTCGACCGTCTACGACCGGTCCGGCCGGGAGATCGCCCTCTTCCGCGGGTTCGACCAGACCGTCGAGGTCACGCCGGAAGAGATTCCCCAGTCGTTGAAGGACGCCGTGGTGGCCATCGAGGACCAGCGGTTCTGGCAGCACCGGGGTGTCGACCTGGAAGGCATCGCCCGTGCAGCGAGGACAAACCTGGAGGTCGGCGGGGTGGTCCAGGGCGGCTCCACCATCACGCAGCAGTACGTGAAGAACGTCTACCTCTCCGGTGTGCAGACGCTGGAGCGGAAGATCGAGGAGGCGTTGATCGCAACCGAGATCGAGAAGCGAATGACCAAGGAGGAGATCCTCTTCGGGTATCTGACGTCCTCGTACTACGGCTTCGGGGCGTACGGCATCGGCGCCGCGGCCGAGATCTACTTCGACAAGTCGGTTGCCGACCTCGACATCTCCGAGGCCGCGGTGTTGGCCGGTGTTGTGCAGGCGCCGTCCCGCCTGTCCCCCCACGTCGACCGGGAGGCGGCGGAGAACCGTCGACGCCTGGTGCTGCAGTCGATGTGGGAGCAGGGCAAGCTGACCGACGACCAGTACGAGCGGGAGATCCGCCGCACGCTGTGGACCGCAACGGATGGTGAGCTGCCCGGTGGCCCGGTGACGGTCCTGGTCCCCCGGGAGGAGAAGGGGGCGATCCACTACCCGTTCTTCGTCGACTACGTCGAGGCGGAACTGCTCGATCGGCTTGGTCCTGATCTGGTCTACAACGGCGGGTTGACGATCGAGACCACGATCGACCCCGGCGTCCAGGAAGCGGCGGAGGCGGCGCTGGACGAGCGCCTCGGCGACACCGCGTACCCGGTTGAGATGGCCGCCGTGACGATCGATCACGAGACCGGTCATGTCCTGGCGATGGTCGGCGGACGGGACTATGCGTTCAGCCAGGTCAACCTGGCCACCGGAGGCAGCACCGGCTTCCAGCCCGGCAGCTCCTTCAAACCGATTGTGATGGCCGCAGCGTTCGAGCTCGGCCTGTCGCCGGAGGTGAAATATCCGGCACCGGCCACGTGGGGACCGCCGGGCTGCAACCGGGACAACTGTCAGGTCTCGAACTACGACCACAGCGGCCGTGGGGAAATCTCGCTCCGGTCGGCGATGCACCTGTCGGTCAACACCGTCTTCGCCCAGCTGATACTGGACACCACCATCCGGGACACCGTGGCCCTGGCCAAGGAGCTTGGCCTCGACCGATTGGACCCGGAGGCGGACTACGGGATCTCGGTGTCGCTGGGCGCCGCCGAGTCGTCCACGTTGGAGATGGCGTCGGCCTACGGGACGTTCGCCAACCGTGGCATCCGGGTCGCCCCGACGGGGATCGTCCGGGTCCTCGATGCGGACGGCAACGTGTTGATAGACAACCGGGCCAGACCAGGAACCAGGGTGGTCAAGGAAGCGACGGCGGACAACGTCACCGATGTACTCGTCGGCGTGATCGACGACGGGACCGGCAAACGGGCCACGCTCGACCGCCCGGCGGCCGGCAAGACCGGGACCGCCCAGGAGTACCGGGCGGCTTGGTTCGTCGGCTACACCCCGAACTACACGACCGCGGTGTGGATGGGCCACGCCGATCGGATGGCGTCCCTGCGAGGCATCAACGGAGTTCGTAGCGTCACCGGTGGATCCCATCCTGCGATCGCCTGGGCCGACATCATGAGCGCAGCGCATGATGGTGTGGACGTTGAGGCGTTCCCCGAGCCCGCGGAGATCGTGTCGATCGCCGAGACCGCCGATGAGATGGTCCACCTCCGCCGTCCCGAGTTCACCGAAGCCGGGGATCGGCGCGCTCCGGCCCGTCTCCAGACGAATTGCGGTGGCGTGTCCTGCACCCAGCGGGCGGTTCCCCTGCCGACCGTGCCGCCACCGGTGGTCCCGACGCTGCCTCCGGCCGACGGTGCGGACCCGGTCCCCGCAACGCCGGACACCCAGTCCCCGGACACTCAGTCCCCAGACACTCAGGCCCCGGATACCGCGCCGGCCGATTCACAGGACCCCGACACCCAGAACCCCGATACCCCAGGCCCCGATACCTCGACCACGGGGACGCCAACCACCACCGAGCCGTAGCGGCCGCCGCCCTCCGGCCGCATTCATCGCCTCCCGCCGACAACGGAGAACCTCTCATGCCAGCCTCGACAAACATCCGCAATGCGGCAAAACCGACGTCTTCGTCGACCAAGACGGCGGCCAAATCGAAATCCCCGTCAACGACAACGTCCGAACCC
>JBCCGJ010000292.1:0-7772 GCA_039029335.1 Actinomycetota bacterium
CCGGGATGCGCCGTTGATGATCATCGGCGAGGGAACAAGCGAGATTCAGAAGATGGTCATCGGCCGGGCACTGATGCGAGGCGAACGACCGTAGTCCGGCACGGTGGTCCCGGCCGGGGCCTACCGGTTGCCGTGACGGCTTCCCTGGCCGGGGGTGAAGGTGCCGAGCTGGGCCTGGAAGAGTGACTCGTCCAGCTCGTCATCCGGCCAGTCACCCGTCAGCGCCAGTTGGGCGGCAATGGCGCCGACGGCGTCCGCGCTCTTCGCCGCATGGCCGTTCCCGGCGAACGCCACCGTGATCCCGCTTTCCAGGCGATCGATGTACGGCAGGCCCGTCGGCGTGTCGGTGATGATGCACGGTTTGGCCTGCCACCCAACGAACGACACGTCCGGCAGCAAAGAGACGAGCACATCACGGAGCAACCCGAGGGAGTGGGGCTCAACCTCGCGGCTCATCCACCGGTTGATGCCGTCCGCATCCTCGATGGTGGTTGCATGTGGTTGCGAGCCGCCGATCTTGATGTAGGTGTTGCCGTCCGGATAGGTCATCGGCGGGTTGACGTACACGTCGTCCAACTCCGGATGCTCCAGGAGGTGGATCACCGACGGCATGTCGGACAGCTCCTCGGCCTGGGCGTCGGTGACCTCACCGAGGACCACGATCTCCGGCCGGAGCGCAACGGCCAGCGGCTGGGGGGCGAGGCTGTTGGTGTATGCCCCGGCGGCCACCAGCACGTTTCTGGCCTGATGGGTTCGCCCGGCGACCGTGAGCAACTCGAAGCCGTCAAGGGACGGGCGGATGGACATGACGGCGTCCCGGGCGATGAGGGCGCCGTTGCGTTTTGCGGCGCGGTGCTGAGCGGCCACCATCGCCCGAGGGTTGATGGTGCCCGCCGGGGCGGGCTCGGCGAGGACGGTGGCCGAGTCGGCGATCCGGATGCGATGCGCCTCCGCCTCCTTCCGTCCGTCCTCGAGGGGGATGTCCAGCGCGGACGCGGTGTCCCGTAGCCGTTGCAGACCGGCCTCGTCATGTCTGGCGAAGAGCATGCCGGTGGCCCGGTGGAACGAGATCTCCGAGCTGGCCTCGATCTCGCTGTACTCGGCGATGGCCCGCGAGGCCAGGATGGCCCACTCCATGCGGGCGTCCAACCGCCGGGTGACACGACCGGAGTCGTAGTGGCTGGCGAAGGGCCCACCGTGGGCCGCCCAATCGCTGGGCTCCGGCGGACCGATACCGACCACGGCCGACGTCGTCCGTGTTGCGTGACGCAGCGCCGCACTGCCGACCAAGCCCATTCCGACAATCGCCAGATCCTGCATCCATGGCTCCCTATCGCCGTCCCGGTTGCCCGGGGAGATCTCACACCGCCTGCGCTGGCCAAGGCTAGTCCGGAATTTCGGAGACGGGTCTCAAACGGACCGCCCGCCGCCACCGCCCCAAGGCGGCTGGCCGAGCGGCGCTCCGGTGGACCGACTGAACCATGGTTCGTCGCAGCGCCTCCGACCGGAGACCGGCACGGATCGCCCGTCTCGGCGGGACACACGGCCGAATTCCGGTGGTAGACAGGACCTATGAGCAGCAACATTGCGTTTCTCAAGAATCCGGTGGCCCGGTACCTGACCGACCACACGACACCACCGAGTCCACTTGAGCAGCGGCTGATCGACCGCACCCACGAGCTGACCTACGGGGATATGCAGATCGGCCACCCGCAGGCCCAGTTCATGGCCGCGCTGACCCGGTTGCTCCGGCCGTCGCTGGTGGTGGAGGTCGGTACCTTCACCGGCTACTCCGCTCTGGTCGTGGCCCAGCAGCTGCCGGAGGACTCTCGACTTATCGCCTGTGACGTTTCGGACGAGTGGACCAGCATCGGCCGTGAGTTCTGGGCCGAAGCCGGGGTTGCGGACAAGATCGACCTCCGCATCGGACCGGCATCGGAGACGCTCGCGGCGCTTGATCCGGACACCACGGTGGACATGGCGTTCATCGACGCCGACAAGACCGGTTATCTCGGTTACTTCGAGCAGTTGGTGCCGATGCTCAGCGAACGCGGGGTCATTCTGGTGGACAACGTGCTGTGGGATGGTGCCGTCGCCAGCAAGCGGGACAAGTCGGCCGACACGGTTGCGCTGCGGGAGTTCAGCGCCCACGTCCTGGCCGACCCGCGGGTGAACGTCGCCCTGTTGCCGATCGGCGACGGGCTGTCGTTTATCACCCTGGCCTGACAGCCAGCTCGGGCCTGCCCGACAACCCGGGTCCGCCACGGCACCGGTGCCTGGTACATGCCGGACCCGCTGCACCACGAGAGCCCGTTACACATCCCGGGCCGGTTCCGCAGCGACCGTCCTACAGGTTGGTGACCAACCACCGGTGGACATCTCCGCAAGCCTCCAGCCGGCGAAGACAGTAGGCGACCAGCTTGGCCGACCCCATCGCCTTCGGTGCCGGTTCCGACCACCTGGCCTGGAACCCACCCTTGTGGCGGAGCAGGTCCGCCCGCGGGTGATCCTCAGCATAGGGCTTTGGGACCTTCTTGTACCCCTGGCCGTCGATGTCCAACGCCCGACCCTTCGCGAGCGCGGTCAGGGCATCGGCCAGCTGGGCGCCCGTCCGATCGTCGTCGACCCGCTCCCGCCAGGTCATCTGGTCGGCGAAGCGGGCGCCGGTTGCGAACCCCAGGGACGATTCACCGACTCTGACAAAAAGGGTCGGGGCGGTCTGCTTGTCCGGGCCCTCCCAGAACCGCAGGAGGAGGTGGTCCTTGTAGGGCGGTTTGTCCGGCGTGAAGCGGAGGTCGTTGTTGATCGGCGCCATGGACCCGTTGGCCTTCGGTAGTGCAACGATGTCGGGGGCGATCGACGCCGCCAGACCGTCACCGATGGCGGTGACAAAGGCCTTCGCCGGGCCGACAACCAGCTCCTGATAAATGCCGCGTCGCTCATCGAACCACGCCTTGTCCTGCCGGCCGAGCTCGGTGAGGAACGCCAGTCCCTCCGGCGGAAAGCCGGTGAACGGCTCCCCGACGGCGTCCGCTGTCCGTGCCACCTTCTGTGCTGTCATGTCACTGTCTCCTCTGTTGCGATGTCCGGCCCGTCCCCGATTGCCCGGCCCGGCCCCACCGTTTGTGTGATAACTGGTTCTGTAAGGAAAGACGAACAGACCGGTCCCATTTCGACCGTGTGCCGATGATTCCGCCGGGAATTTACCAGGATTCGTTCCGATGAGGTTTCGGACAGGATTCGGGCGATAGTCGTTCCCGATCGCAACCGGCTCGTCGTTCACCCTGACCGACGAGATCCCGCCGGTCGACCCACAATCGGTCCCGCTGACCGTCCCGAGGCATGCCGTTTGACGGACCGGGGATCCGTGGAGGATCGTTACGGGGTGAAACCACCTGACGAGCGATTGGCCTACCACGAGGCCGGCATCCACATTCACGCAGAACCGGAGACCGTTTACAACATGATCTCCGACATCGAACGCATGGGGGAGTGGAGCCCCGAGGCGGTCGGTGGGACCTGGTTGAACGGCGGGACCGGCCGAACCGGGGACTGGTTCGAGGGCCACAATCGGTCCGGCGAGCGGGAATGGACCAGGGAGTGCGAGGTCGCCAACGCCGAGCCCGGCCGGGACTTCACGTTTGTCGTCGGCGGCGTCGAGGCGAACTGCACCTGGTGGAGCTACGAACTGGCCGAGGCCGACGGCGGTACCGCCGTCACCGAGCGGTGGTGGATGGTCAACAAGACCCCGGCCATGGCCGCCGCGACCGAGGAGCAGTTCGCCGCCCGGGTCGAGCTCACCGAGACGATGCTGCATGACACGCTCGCCGCGCTGAAACAGGCGGCAGAGGGCGGGGGTTGAACCGATGTGGATCCGGCTTCGTCAAATCGCCGCGGTCAACGCGGACCTGCACAAAGCATCCCTGGACATCGGCGCGGTGTTGGGGGTCGAGCCGTGTTTTGTCGACCCCGGCGTCAAACAGTTCGGGCTGAAGAACATGCTGTGGCCGATCGGGACCCAGTTCCTCGAAGTGGTGACGCCGATCACCGAGAACACCGCAGGTGAGCGCTACATGACCCGACGGGGCGGCGACAGCGGATACATGTGCATCACGCAGGTCGACGACGTCGAGCGGCGACGGGCGAGGGCTGCGGAGCTGGGTATCCGGGTGGCGTTCGACCTGTCCTACCCGGACCAGGGCCACGACGGCATCCAGCTCCATCCGGCCGACACCGGCGGCACGTTCTTTGAGATGGACCAGATGACCATGGAGGGCGGGGACGCCGTCGGCGGGCCCTGGCATCCTGCCGGTCGGAATTGGGAGCCGTACGTCAGGACCGCCCACGTCAGTGGCATCACCGCGGCGGAGATCCAGAGTCCGGAGCCGGAACCGCTGGCCGCCCGGTGGGCCGCCATGGCCGAGATCGATTTGGAGACCGACGAGGCGGGCAACCCCACGATCCAGCTGGACAACGCATCGATTCGATTCGTCGAGGAATCCGACGGACGGGGCGAGGGCCTCGGGGGAATCGACGTGGTGACCGAGGACCGGGACGCGGTGTTGAACGCGGCGCAGGCCCGGGACTGCTACGTCAGCGACGACGAGGTCACGGTCGCCGGCATGCGGGTGTACCTGCGGTAGCGGACACCGGGCGCTCCCTCGCAGTACCCAGGGGGGCCTCGGCCGGGACCCGACGGCCGGCCGCGGCGCCGATGACCAGGACGGACGGGGCCGCAACCGGCTCTCGGCCGAGCTCGTCGAGCGAGCCGTACCAGGTCCGCTGATCCGGCAGTGTCGCATCGGTGACCACGGCGGCCGGCGTCTGCGGGGCCAGGCCGCCGGCGAGCAGCCGTCGGCGAACCGAACCCGCACGGGCCGCGCCCATGAGCACAACGATCGTCAGCCCGGACTTGGCAACCGCCCGCCAGTCGATGGGCGCGGAGTCCGGGTCCTGCTGGGCGGTGACAACACAGATACCGCTGGCGACCCCTCGGCCGGTGACCGAGATCCCGGCGGCCAGGGGACCACTCAACGCCGAGCTGATGCCGGGGACCACCTCGGTCGGGATCCCGGCGGACGTGGTGGCGGTCAGCTCCTCGATACCCCGGCCGAAGACAAACGGATCGCCGCCTTTCACCCGTACCACCGTCGCAAACCGCGTACCCAGGTGGACCAACAGGTCGTTGATCTGCTCCTGGGTCGGCCCCGGCCTGCCGGGGGTTTTGCCGACCGGGTACCGCTCGGCGGACGGGGGCACGTGATCGAGGATGTCGGCTCCGATGAGCCGGTCGTAGACCACCGCGTCCGCGGCCTCCAGCAACCGGGCCGCCTTCACCGTCAGCAGCTCACCGTCGCCGGGTCCGACCCCGACCAGGTGGACGGTCATGACCCGACCACCGCGGCAAAGAGCTCACGTTCCAGCTCCTCCGGTTGACCCGCGGCGACCAGATCGAGCGCTCGATCGTCCAAGACCTCCGACCACCCCGGCACCTCGGTCCGGTGGCCTGCGTCGCGAACCGCCCGACGGACCCGGGCGGTCACCTCGGCCACCGCCAGCGTCCGGTCGTCGAGGAGGGCCTCGATCCGCCGGCGCAGCCAGCTCGCAACTGCGGGGGAGGTACCACCACTGGCGATGCCGATGGTCACGGGCCCCCGCCGCACCACCGCAGGCAGGAGCACCGAGCAGTGTTCCGGATCATCAGCGGCATTGCACCAGATCCGGCGGGTCTCCGCCTCGGCGAAGACCGCGCCGTCAACGGACGGGATGCCGGTTGCGGTGACCGCCAACCACATGCCGTCGAGGTCTCCGGGTTGGAACCCACGCCGGATCCGGTGGGCGACGGGCAACCGGTCCATCTCCGGTCCGTGGTGCGGCGCAACCACCGTCACGACAGCACCGTTTGTCACATAGGCGGTTGCCTTTCTGGCGGCGATCGGACCGGCGCCGACCACCAGGACCGCCCTGTCGGTGACCCGCAACCCGACGGGGACAAGGGGGATGGCGGCGTCCGCTGCGGTCTCCGGCAGTTCGGTGACCCGGCTCATGCGCCAACCGCCGCCCGCCGTGGCGCACCCGGCCTCCGGAAGCTCGGCAGTCCCTCCTGCAGCCCCGCAACCCCGATCCGGTCCGCCCATGCCCCGAACCCCTCGTCAGTCCGGCGTTCCACCCGGAACCGGTCGAGGAGCGGCCCAAGTACGTCCGCGAGCTTTGGCCGAGGCACCATCTCGATCAGCGGTTGCGCCAGCCTGGTGCCGGCCGGATCACCGCCGACGAACAGGTCGTAGGCGGTTTTTGTCCGGCCGACTATTCCCAGCTCCGCGACATACGGGCGTGAGCAGCCGTTCGGGCAGCCGGTGATCCTGGTCTCGATGGACAGGTCGGCCAGGCCCCGATCGGTCAGGAGCCGGTCGATGAGATCGGTGAACTCGGGCAGGATTCGCTCGGCCTCGCCGAGGGCCTGCCCGCAGGTCGGCAGTGCCGGGCACGCCATGGTCGAGCGTGTGGCCAACGTGAGCTGCTGAAGCTGCGGCACCCCGTGATCCGACAGCACCCGATCGACCGCCGGACGGTCGGCGGGGTCAATGTCGCAGAGGAGAAGGTCCTGCTGGGGGGTCAGTCGGACGTGTCCTGCGTAGCGTGCGACGATCTCGCGGACCGCCTGTCGCCGGGCGTTGCCGGCCTCGTCCCGCAGCCGACCGGACGGCACCGCAAGCCCCAGGAACCATCGGCCGTCCGGCTGTTGGTGCCAGCCGAGAGCGGTGCGGCCGTGTTGCCAGCGGGGGAGCGGTACCGGGTCCGCCAGCCGACGGCCGAGCCGCCGTTCGACCTGATCGCGAACCCAGTCGATACCCCGGGCGTCGACGACGTACTTGAGACGGGCGTGGCTGCGGTCCGCCCGGTCACCATGGTCCCGAAAAACCGCCACCACGGCGGCGACGGCGTCCGGTACGAGGGGTTCGGGGACCCAGGCCAGTGGATCGGCCAGCCGGGGGAAGGTGGTCGGATCCGTGTGGCTCCGACCGAGCCCTCCGCCGGCCAGCAGAACAGCGCCCGGTTGGCCGTCCGGGCCCTCTATCGGGACGATCCCGACGTCCTGGCTGAAGACGTCGACCGCGTTGTCGCCCGGCCAGGTGATGGCGATCTTGAACTTCCGAGGGAGGTAGGTTGCGCCGTAGAGCGGCTCCACCGTCTCATCCGGTTCGTCGTTCGACGGTTCGACCGGGCCTGCGGAAACCGCGCGTTCCCCGTCCAGCCACAGCTCCCAGTACGCCCCGGATCGGGGCCGGAACCGGTTGGCCAGGGCATCGGCCATCTCCTGCAGCTTGCCCGGGTCACGGCCGGACAGCGGGGCCGGGGCCACCATGATGTTCCGGACGACGTCACCACAGGCGGCATAGGTGGTCACCAGGCCGCGGTCGAGGGCCCGGATCAGCTCCTTCAGGTCGCCCTTGTTCACGAAGTGGTACTGCACACCCTGCCGGCTGGTCAGCCGAAGTGAACCGTCCCCCACGTCGTCGGCGAGCGCATCGATGTCGGCCCACTGATCGGCCGTCAGCACCCCGCCCGGCACGGAGCAGCGAACCATACAGCTGTGGGCGAGCGGTTGACCGGCCAGCTTGCGGTCCCGACGCTCATCCCGGTTGTCCTGCTGGTAGATGCCGTGGAACTTCAACATCTGCCCGGCTTCGGCGGAGAACGCAGCCTCGGGGCCTGCCAGCTCCTCGGCGATCGTGCCCCGCAGGTGGGCGCTGCTTGCTTTCAGCTCTTCG
>JBCCGJ010000293.1:0-7639 GCA_039029335.1 Actinomycetota bacterium
CAAATTCCGGCAACTTGGACTTAATCAAACAACTCGCACGACATGGAGGTTTTGCCTACTCTCCATGTATTGCACCCGCAAAGAGAGAAAAATTAACAGTAAATCCGAAGTTTATCATTTAAATTAGCTATTATTAGTGACCGCGAAAGGCCCTCATCGCAGGCACCGCCGTAAAAAGGCGGTGTACCGATGACCGAAATTAATGGGATTCAAGCCCCGTTCTTCCAGAACGGCTTTTTTTGGTATACTTGGGGAAGTCGCCACAGGGCATTGGGAGACTTTAAACGGACGTAGAGGGAGGGTAAGACTGCCTCGGTAGCACATCTCGATGAAACGCCAAGGAATCACCGCTCAAGAAAGGACGGTGAGGTATGTCAAGGGTGAGAGTAATAACTGTTTGGAATCACCATAAGTATTAGATATGCCAAGAACTCAGAAAAACGATAATTTTATCGATAAATCCTTTACAGTAATGGTCCGCCCGGGGCAGGTCGGCCAGACGGGCCACCCGGAATCGGTGGGGGTCCGGTTTGTCCAGGAATCCTGCCGGCAGCGGCCGCTGGTGGGACGACACGTGCCCCCCGGTGTAGAAACTGGGGCCTCCCCAATCGTTGTATGCGGCCCACGTTGACGTGGAGAGGACCAGCAACGCCTGCCCCGGCTGTGGGGCCCTGACCACAAAAAACGCCTCGGCGGTCTCCTCGCCGGCGTCTGTTCCCGCCCGCAGTCGCACCAGGTAGAACCCGGTCGGCCAGTCACCGCCGATGGGGATCTCCAGCGTCGTGTCCCAGCCGCAACCCGCCTCGGCCACGTCGTCCGGAACCGGCTGAATCGACACGGGCACCGAGGGGAAGCGGGCCACGGGTTGCTCGAGGCGACCGACTCGTAGAACTTCGACGTCACAGGTCGAGACGTCGGCGCTCACCGCCAATCGGATCGTCTGTCCCGCCGTTCCACTTTGTGGCCAGCAGTAGCCGGAGATCATGTCGACAAGTTAGTGCGGTCGCCTAGGGTGGGTTCAAGAACGGTTGTGATGCACCGACCGCTCCGATCGAAAGTTTTGCCAGTCGAAAGCGCACTACTGTAGGGTTCGGCGGATGGGGACCTCTCCCGGCAAGCTGGGTCATCGAACCGAGGAGGCGGACGGAGACGGCCGGTCCGCCCGGCGTGAGCGCAACATCGACGCGGTCCTCGATGCCGTCATCGACCTGTTCACCGCCGGTGACCTGTTCCCCACCGTGGAGCAGGTCTCCAAGCGCTCCGGGCTTTCCGTGCGCTCGGTGTACCGCTACTTCCCGGACCCGGCATCCCTTCGGGACGCAGCGATCCGGCGGCATCGGGCCCGGTCGGAGTCGCTCGCCCACCTGTCCGCCATCGGCCAGGGACCGTTGGATCATCGGATTGAGGAGTTCGTGGCCATGCGGCTGCGACTCCACAACGGCATCGGCGCGGCCTATCGGGCAACGGTGTACAACGCACCGCGACACTCCAGTCTGCAGGAGCAGCTCGCCAGGAACCGAAGCGAGCTGCGTGACCAGTTCGAGCAGCAGTTTCAGGCGGAACTGTCCACCCTGCCGCCGTCGGAACGTCGGGCGGTGGTGACAGCCGGGGACATCCTGACCCAACTCGACTCCATCGACGTGCTCCGCTTCCACCGCGGATTGTCCGTCGCCAAAACCACCGAGGCGCTGCGGGTCGGGTTGCAGCGGCTGCTGGGAGGAACCCGATGACCAACCCCGCACTGCACACCCCGCTCTGTGATCTGCTGGGAATCGAGGTGCCGATCATCTCCGCCGGGATGGGACCGATCGCCGGCCCCGAGCTGGTGGCCGCCGTGTCGAACGCCGGCGGCCTCGGCGTGCTGGGCTGCACCTCGATGAGTCCCGACGAGGTTCGGACCGTCATCCGCAGGACCAGGGAGTTGACCGACAAGCCGTTCGGGGTGGACCTGATTCTTCCCGCCAGGATCGACCAGGGCGGGGCAACCATGGCCGACGTCGCCGAACTCATCCCGGACGAGCACCGAGCGGTGGCAACCCGTATCGCCGATGAACTTGGCGTCGAGCGAGCTCCGTTGTCGGGCGCCGGTGACCGCAATGCGCTGGGGACCGACGCGGAAGCCCAGTGCCAGGTGATCCTCGAGGAGGGGGTGCCGGTCTTTGTTGGTGCGCTCGGCTCGCCGGGATTTGTCGCCGACCGCTTCCATGAGGCGGGCGCGACCGTGATCTCCATCGTCGGCAGCACAAAGCAGGCGGTGGCCGTCGCCAAGGACGGGGCGGATGTGGTGATCGCCCAGGGAACCGAGGGTGGCGGCCATACCGGCCACGTCGGCACCATGGCGCTGCTGCCCCAGGTGCTCGATGCCGTCGACGTGCCGGTCGTGGCGGCCGGCGGTATCGGCGACGGTCGAGGCATGGCCGCTGCTCTGCTGATGGGGTGTCAGGCGGTCTGGATCGGCACCCGGTTCCTGGCCACCGAGGAAGCGGGGATCGCCGGTTGGCAGAAGGCCGGCATCGTCGCCGCCGCCGACCAGTCACCGGTCATCAGCCGGGCCTATACCGGCAAGCGCTTTCGGATGTTGCCAAACGATTGGACCAGGGCGTGGGAGGAGGCGGAAGTCGACCCCTTGCCGATGCCGCTCCAGCCGGTGCTGGCCAACCAGGTCCTCGGCCGTAACGCAACCGATCGGGGCGGCCGGGAGAACGTCAGCATGAATGGGGCCGGCAACATCGCCGGCTTGATCGCGGAGGTTGTGCCGGCGGCCGAGGTGGTCCGCACCATGTCCTCCGACGCAGCCGACCTGCTGTCCGGCGCCGGACGGTTCCTGCGATGACCGCACACCGGCAGAGGGGAGGGTCCGACTGATGGACATCGTGTTGACCGGGACCGGTTCGCCCATTCCCGATCCGAACCGGGCCGGACCGTCGACCTTGGTGAAGGCCGGGCCGGAAGGGGGCCAGATCCACGTTCTGATCGATGCCGGTCGGGGCACGGTCATGCGCATGGCGGCCGCCGGCACGCTGCCTCCGTTCCTGGCTGCGGTGCTGATCACCCACCTCCACTCGGACCACGTCTGTGCCCTCAACGACGTGATCACCACGCACTGGGTCATGACCCAGGGCAACGGCACGCTGGCCATCTTCGGTCCGCCGGGCACGGCCCAGTTCGTCGAACGGCAGCTGCATGCGCTTGAGCCGGACGTCGGCTACCGCATCGCCCATCACAAACAGCTCACCGAAGGCCCGAAGGTCTCGGTCACCGAGCTGGAACCCGGCGACACGTTCACCGTCGGTGCCGGCGACGGTGCGATCGAGGTCACCACTGCGGCCACCGCCCACGCCCCGGTCCACCCGACGATCGGCTACCGGCTGACCAATGGCGGGGCCAGCGCCGCCATCGTCGGGGACACGATTCCCTGCGACGGGGTCGATGAGCTTGCCGCCGGCGCGGACGCCTACGTCCAGACCGTGATCCACCGAGACCTCGTCAAGACGATTCCAAACGAGATGATCCAGGACATACTGGACTACCACTCCGGCATCATCGACGCCGCCCAGACCGCGGAGCGGGTCGAGGCCAAGCGGTTGGTGCTCACCCACCTGGTGCCCGCCCCGCCACCCGGCCACTACGACGACTGGATCGCCAGGGCCGCTGAACACTTCGCCGGTGAAATCGTGATCGGCGACGACCTCACCACGGTCACGATCTGACCGGCCTCGACTGGAGCAACCATGGCCAGAACCGTCGACGACATACCGGTTGCCGTCACCCCAGCCGGCGGGTGGACCACCTGGCCCGCCCCGATCCTCGCCGGATGCGATCAACCGAGAGTTGACGGCGCCGACGACATCGATGGTTTCTGGCGGACCGTCGAGGTGCTGGTCGATGGCGAGGCTCAACCGGGCCACCCTGCGCTCGGCCGGATCCAGCGGATCGAACAGCGGGCCGATCGTGTGGTGGTCACCGGCGGTCGGATCATCCACGACATGCGCTGCGACGGGACGCTCGACCGCGGTGTCCACGATGTGGCGGAGTTCGACCTCTCCACTGAAATCCATGTGGTCGCCACCTACGAGGACGGCGTCCACGTGCTCCGGCCGGACGGTATGCCCGGCATCGAGGTCCGCCGTCGTCGAGACGGCGACCACCTGATCTGGGATTACCTGGGGTTCACCGCCCGCCTCGAACATCTTGCACCGTCAAACACCGACCCGAACGACCTACCCGCCCTGGCGGCGGAAGGAGCCTGATCCATGGAAACCATTCGCACCCCCGATGACCGGTTTGTCGACCTGCCGGACTTCCCGTTCGAGCCTCACTACGCCGAGATCCCGGACCAAGCCGACGGAGGCGGCGGCGGGACGCTTCGGGTCCACTACCTCGATGAGGGCCCGAGCGATGCCGCTCCGGTTCTGCTGCTGCACGGGGAGCCATCGTGGAGCTACCTCTACCGCCACATGATTCCGCCGCTGGTCGCCGCCGGGCACCGGGTGATCGTCCCGGATCAGATCGGCTTCGGCCGCAGCGACAAACCGACCGAGCAGTCCGACTACAGCTACGCCCGGCACGTGAAGTGGATGTCCAGCCTGGTCTTCGATGTGCTGGACCTCACCGACATCACGTTCTTCGGCCAGGACTGGGGCGGGCTGATCGGCCTGCGCCTTGTCACCGCCCAGCCGGACCGATTCGTCCGCGTCGCCGTTGGCAACACCGGACTCCCGACCGGCGAGGGCACACCGTCCGACGCGTTCCTCCAGTGGCAGCAGTTCTCCCAGACCTCGCCGGTGTTTCCCATCGGCAACATCATCAACGGCGGCACCGCCACCGAGCTGTCGCCCGAGGTCATCGCCGCCTACGACGCCCCGTTCCCCGATGACGGCTACAAGGCCGGTGCTCGCATCTGGCCCAGCCACGTGCCAACGTCACCGGATGACCCGGAGGCTCCGGCGAACCGTGAGGCGTGGGAGGTCCTGAAGACGTTCGAGAAGCCGTTCCTCTGCTGCTTCAGCGATCAGGACCCGGTCACCAAGGGCGGGGACAAGGCGTTCCTTGCGATGGTCCCCGGCACAAACGGTCAGCCTCACACCACCATCGAGGGTGGCGGTCACTTCCTCCAGGAGGATCGCGGGCCGGAGTTGGCCCAGGTCCTGATCGACTTCATGGCGTCCTGATCGAGGTCCGACGCATCGGTACTTGAACGAGCAGTCAGCTGTTCGCGGTCATCCGATCAACCAGGGCCAGGATGCCATCGGCAAACTCGGCGGGGTCCGGCTGCTGGCCGAGGACGCCGATGCGCATCAGCAGCGCGCCCCCGATGGCGTCGATCAGCAACTCGGTCTGGGGGCCGTCATCGTCCAGAATGGCTGCGAGGTAACCGCCGATGCGGGGCCGGGTGACGGTCATGATCGTCTTCTGAAACGCATCTCGCAGGATCGGTTCCGCCTGGGTGGCGGCGAGGAAGCCGATGACCGATTCACCCATGGCGGCCATCTCGTCGACCACGGCCACGACCAGGTTGTGGAGGTCGGTCCGCGGGTCCCCGGTCTCGGCCGCGGGAGGTAAGGGGCGGTTGGTCACCGCGGCCGCAACCAACTCCTCCTTGGTTCCCCAGCGTCGATAGATCGTGGCCAGGCCGCACCCGGCCTCCCTGGCGATGTCGGCAACCCGCAGGTCGTGCCAGCCCTGACTGTGGAGCACCTTGTGGGTTGCGTCCAGGATCGCCTCGGTCCGCTCGGTGTCACGGGGTCTGCCGCGCATGGCTGCTTCCTGCTGATCCTTGCCCGTCGGCGGGCTTGTGTCGGACGTCACGGGTGAATCCTAACGGAAACGTTGACTTTCGTAAATCGGCTCCTCATACTGAACTCCACGTTACCGGAAATATCTATTCTCGGTAACGTCCACTCTCGAAAAGCACCCGTCAGCGGGACAACACGGCAAAAACAACAAGCAACGGGACAAAACCATGTCAAACACCATTACTTCACGACAGCGGACGGGGATCCTGGCCACGATGTGCCTGGCGCTCGTTGCCGTCGTCGCCTCGGTTGCCGGGCTGAACGTCGCTCTGAACGAGCTGGCTGTTGAGCTCGGGGCCTCCTCATCCCAGATCCTCTGGATCGTCAACGCCTACACCCTCACCATGGCGGCCCTGCTGCTGCCGATCGGGGAGTGGGGCGACCGCTTCGGCCGCCGCCGGATGTTGCTGGTCGGCCTTGCCATCTTCGGCGGCGCCAACCTGGCCGCAGTAACCGTGGTCGACGGAGCGCAGGCCATGATCGCCCTTCGGGCCGTTGCCGGCCTCGGCGCAGCCATGATCATGCCCGCCACGCTCTCCACACTCACGGCCGTCTTCCCCGAAGAGGAGCGGGGCCGGGCCGTCGGCATCTGGGCCGGGTTCGCCGGCGCCGGTGGCATCCTCGGACTCTTCAGCTCCGCCGTCCTGATCGACTACACCACGTGGCAGTGGCTCTTCGCCCTGCCGGTCGTCGCCGCAGTGCTGGCTGCGATCGCCACCATCGCCCTCGTGCCGGAGACCCGTCACGAGCATGCTCCCCGCTTCGACCTGCTTGGCGCCGCGCTGTCGGTCCTGGCCGTCGGCGGCATCGTGATGGGTGTCGAGGAAGGCCCGCACCTGGGCTGGACCGACCCGGTCGTTCTGCTCGGCCTGATCGGTGGTGCCGTCGCCCTCGCCGGTTTCGTCGCCGCCCAGCTCCGCACCGAACACCCGCTCCTCGACGTGCGTATCTTCAGCGACCGGGCGCTCTCGGTCAGCGCATTCTCGCTGGCCATCCTGTTCGCCCTGATGCTCGGTTCGTTCCTGGTGGTCATCCAGCTGCTGCAGGCGGTCCTCGGCTACAGCGCGGTCACCGCCGCCGCCGGCCTGCTGCCGATGGCCGCCGCCATGATGGGCCTTTCGCCGGTCGCCCCCCGCATCGCTGATCGGTTCGGTCTCACCAACGTGCTGACCGTCGGTGCGGTTGCGATGGCCGTCGCGTTCGGCTGGCTGGCCGTTGCCGACGCCTCCTACCTGGGGATCATGCCCCCGCTGGTCCTGCTCGGTGCGGCGATGGGTCTGTCGATGAGTCCGGCCACCACCGCCATCACCGAAGCACTGCCGGCGGAGCGTCAGGGACTGGCCTCCGCGCTGAACGACACGGTCCGTGAAGCCGGCTCGGCCCTTGGTATCGCCCTCATCGGTTCCACGCTGGCCTCCGGCTACGGCGACAGCATCACCAGCACCACCGACACGCTGCCGGAGGAGCTGGCCGAGCCGGTCGGCGAAGGCATCGGTCAGGCTCTGGCCGTCGCCGGGCAGCTCGGCCCCGAAGGTGTGACCATCGCCCAGGCGGCCCAGACCGCCTTCCTGGACGGGTGGACGCTGGCCATGTTCGTGGCCGCCGCCGCTTCGGTGGTGAGCGCCGTCGGCATCCGCCAGATCGGTCGCATCCGCCCGGACACGATCGGCCCCGAAACAACGGACTCAGACCTCGTCGGTCCAAACACTGTCCGGACCTCGGACGTTTTGATAAGGTCATATCTAATGCATTCCCGTCGACTACAACTTCATTACTGCCCCTGACTACATGCTCGTTCGTGACGATAATGTCATGTTCTTTTAAATAAAAACCAGTACCGGTAC
>JBCCGJ010000294.1:0-7629 GCA_039029335.1 Actinomycetota bacterium
AGCCGACCCCGTCCCGGGTCGGGTTCCGCCCGACCCGAGAAAAAGTTGATCCGATGGCCGTCGTGGCGTGTCTCGGCGGCCATCGGCCGTTTTGGCAGGCCGGAATGGACTGTTCGCCGCTCTCCTTCGAGTTTTTCCTAAGTGCGCCTCCTCTCGCGCCGACATAACCGGGTAAGTACCAATGCGCAGTCCAGGCTGCACCCTTACCCAGGAGAGTGTCGTGAACTCACGACGGACGGTGATCCTCATATTCGCAGTGGTGGTCGCGGCGGTTGCCGCGGTTGGGATCCTGAACTACATCGAACGAGCCGAAACATCGGCGGACGAGGCGACGGCACCGGTTCAGGTCTGGGTCGTCCAACAGCCGATTCCCAAGGGAACACCGATCGAGACGGCGCTGGAGGCCCAGCTGATCGGCATCGAGGAGACCGCCCAAAGCCTCCGTCCGCCGACCGCCATCGTCGATCCGGCCGTCGAGCTTGCCGGTCTGGTGGCCATGACGGACCTGCCCGTCGACTGGCCGGTCGTGACCGGGAGCTTTGTTTCACCGAAGATCATCGACACCGGCATCACCGACCGGCTTGAGGAGACCGGACTGGTCACGGTCACCTTCAACGTGGATCAGGCCAAGAGCGCAGCCTATTTGATCGAGCCGGGCGACTTCGTCAACGTGTTGACCGAGCGGGACTGGGACACCCCGTTCTTCGAGGAAGACCCGGAGATCCCGATTACGGCGACCGCCGCAAGTGAGCTGGCCGCTGAACTCTTGGCGACGGATACCGAACGGCCGGTCATCACCGACGTCTATCCGATCAATGCCCGATACGTCTACCAGAAGGCCGAGGTACTGGCCATCGGTGACGCCCTCATCCCCGACATCGGCGAGACCGAGGTCGACGACGGCGACCAGACCGTCGCGAGTCAGAGCCTGGTCACCCTTGCGGTTCCGCCCGAGGCTGTGCAGGTGATTCTGAACGTCGATCGACAAAGCCTCTACCTGTCGCTGGTGCCGGACGACTACGAACCCCGGCCGATGCCGCCGCTGGATCCGACCACCCAGGTCCTCCCCGGCGAGTCGGAAGGCCGTCTCACCCCGTACGCCGGCTACGACGTGGTCGATCCCGGCGAAGCGGCCAGCGAGCTGGTCTTCGCCGAGCGGGAGGCCGCAAACCAGGCCGCCGAGGACCGCTCGGACGACGAGTCCGATGACGGCGCCGACAGCGGCGCAGACAGCGAAGATCCACCCTCCGAAGACGGAGGACAGTAGTGAGCGAGGAGTTCGAGTTTCAGAGTTTCCAGAGCTTCGACTCCTTCGATCAGGACGCAGCGGTTGAAACGGTTGCCGCTTTCACCCCCGGTCATCTGCTGGCAGGCGGGGCGGGACTGGCCATAGTCGACACCGACGCTCCGGTTCGGGATTACCTGGCGGGGATGTTCTCCCCGACGGTTGACACCGCCGCTTCGCTTGCGGAGATGGAGTCCAAGATCGAGTTGGCGCCGTGGGTGATCATCCTCGGACCGTCATGCGCCGGTCCGGAGGACCTGGAGACCGTCCAGCGTTGGGATCAGTCGTTGCCCAGCGTCGCCACGGTGCTCGTCACCTCCGAGCTTTCGACCCAACTCCTCCACAAGGCGCTTCGGGCCGGGGTGAAGGACGTGCTGTCGGCCCCGATCGACGAGGCCCAGTTGCGGGAAACCGTCGACCGGGTCGGCGCGGCCCTGCCGGCTCCCCGTCATGAGGAACCGAAGCCAACCGGCACCCCGCCACCCCGCCCGGTCGCCGATCGGGAGGACGGCCGGATCATCACCGTCTTTTCGACCAAGGGTGGATCCGGCAAGTCGGTGACCGCAACGAATCTTTCGGTGTTGCTGGCGAAACGATCTGATCGGCCGGTCGTGTTGATCGACGGGCACCTGCAGTTCGGTGACTGTGCGGTCATGCTGAAGCTCCAACCGCAGCACACGGCCATCGACGCCATCGCCCAGCTCGACGATCTTGAGCCGGAGATGCTGGAACGGATGATGACCGTCCACGAACCGACCGGGCTCCTGGTGCTCCCCGCACCCCTGGAACCGACGTTCGCCGACCAGATCAGTGGCGAGCAGGTCGCCAGGCTGGTTGAGGCCGTGCGGGGTATCGCCGGTCATGTGGTTGTCGACCTGCCGGCGATCTTCAACGATGTCGTCCTCAACGTCATCGAGATCTCGGACGAGATCATCCTCGTCGCCGGGTTGGACATTCCGAACATCAAAAACGTGAAGATCGGCCTAAGCACCTTGCAGCTGCTGAACGTGCCGAAGGAACGGCTGCACCTGGTGATGAACCGGTCAGACTCGAAGGTCAAGCTGAACGTCTCCGAGGTCGAGAAGACCCTGGGTGTCAGCGCCGCGGCCCACGTTCCGTCCGATGTTGTTGTCCCGATCTCGGTCAACAAGGGCTCCCCGGTGGTGCTGTCGGCTCCCAAGTCGAGCGTGGCCCGGGCCTTTGAGCAGCTGGTCGATCGATTCGTCGACGGCGAGGCGGCAAGTGAAGTGGTGCCCCAACAGGGGCGACGCAAGTTCTTTGGATGATTCAGGAGAAGTAGGCGATGTCTCTCTATCAACGTTTGCAGGAAGGCGGCGGCGGCGACGGCCAGTCCGGCGACCTGGGACGAAACCAGGCGCTCGATGAGCTTCGCCATCGGGTCCACGGTGCCCTGATCGAGGAACTCGGCCCGATCCTGTATGACAAGCGCCTGTCGGAGGAGGAGCTCCGCAAGCGGGTCCACGACGCACTGCAGGGAGCGCTCGCCCACGAGCGGACCCCACTTTCGGCATCCGACCGTACGCAGCTCATCCAGGACGTCTCGGACGACATCCTGGGCTACGGCCCGATCGACAAGCTGCTGCGGGACGAGGACGTCTCGGAAATCATGTGCAACGGACCGGAGCAGATCTTCGCCGAGCGGTCCGGCAAGCTCGGTCTCGAGGACGTGACCTTCGTGGACGAGATGCACCTCCGGCGGATCATCGACAAGATCGTCGCCCAGGTCGGTCGACGGATCGACGAGTCGTCGCCGCTGTGCGACGCCCGCCTTCCGGACGGATCCCGGGTGAACGCCGTTGTTGCGCCGCTGGCCATCGGCGGTCCGTTCCTCACCATCCGAAAGTTCGCCGCCGAACCGCTGCGAATCGACGACCTCATCCGCTTCGGCACCCTCAGTGTGCACTCGGCCCGGTTCCTCCAGGCCTGCATCGTCGGCAAGCTGAACATCCTGGTCGCCGGTGGTACCGGTACCGGTAAGACGACCACCCTGAACGTCCTGTCCGGCTTCATCCCCGAGGGCGAGCGGATCGTCACCGTCGAAGACGCCAAGGAGCTGCAGCTCAACCAGGAGCACGTGCTCTCCATGGAGACCCGTCCGCCGAACATCGAGGGCAAGGGCGAAATCACCATCCGGGATCTGGTCAAGAACAGCCTCCGCATGCGGCCGGACCGCATCGTGGTCGGCGAGTGCCGGGCCGGTGAGGCGCTGGACATGCTCCAGGCCATGAACACCGGCCACGACGGGTCGCTGACCACCCTGCACGCCAACAGCCCCCGGGATACTCTCAGCCGTCTGGAAACCCTCGTCCTCATGGCCGGGTACGACCTGCCGGTGCGGGCCATCCGGGAGCAGATCGCCTCCGCCGTGGACTGTGTGGTCCAGCTGCAGCGACTGCGGGACGGCAGCCGTCGCATCACCCACATCTCCGAGGTGGTCGGCATGGAGGGCGACATCATCACCCTGCAGGACGTCTTCCTGTTCGACTTCGCCGCCGGTCTGGACGACCAGGGCCGGTTCAAGGGTCAGCTCAAGCCGACCGGGGTCCGTCCCAAGTTCTCCGAGAAGCTCTCCGACAACGGCATCAAACTCGGACCGGAGATGTTCGCCCCCCAGGCGGTCTCCGACGCAAACAGGGGCCGATGATGTCCGCGTCCCGACGGGTGACGGCCGCACTGGCGGTTGTGGCGATCCTTGTCGTGTTTGCGGTCGGTGTCGGACCGGCCTCCGCCCAGGAGCAGGCCGACATCCCCTACAGCGCCGTGACCGAGGTTCGGGCCGCCGGTGACGCGGTCAACGTCACCGTTCTGCGAAGCGAATACGCCGTCACCAGTTCCCAGATCCAGCTGTCCGAGAACGGTCAGGAGATCGGCGACGTCGATCTGACGACCGCAGCGGCACTCGGCAGGCCGATCGAGGTCATCTACGTCCTCGACGTCGACAACCGATCGGTGATCAACGCCGGCCTCAGCATCGTCGCCGGCGGCATCGAGGCGGCGATCGACGAACTACCCGCCGAGACCAAGGTCGGCCTTGTCACCGCCGGCCGGGAAGCGGAGATCCAGAGCCGCCCGTCGACGAACCGGACCAGGATTCGCACCGCGCTGCAGGGAGCGGTCGCCGAGCAGGGTGCGTCAATCGTTGACGGCATCGCATTGGCCGCCGCCTCGTTCTCCGATGCTCCGGATGCCGTCCGGTCGATCATCGTCGTCACCACCGGGCCGGACACCGCGTCCGCACGGTCGGCCGCCGATGCCGAAGCCGCGACCGTTCAGGCCGGCGCCCAGGCGATCTGGGTCGGCACCGGCCCGGCCGTCAACGGGCTTCAGCAGATCGTGAACCGCACCGGCGGTGTTGTCGTCGATGCGGGCAGCGTCGAGGGCATACCGGCCGCCGTCGACAGGACAACCGGCATTGCGGCGAACCGCCTGGTGCTGAGCTACGAAGGCACCGGCGAGCGAGGGGACCGTATGCCGGTCTCCCTGGCCATCGCCGGCGCCTCCGTCGACTTCTCCTATCCCGTCGGGCTGGACACCACCGGTGCGTTCCAGCTGGCGGCCATCGCATCGGCGAACCCGATCGAGCGAGGATTCTTCGGCCAGCCGGCCGTCATGTACGTCTCGGTCGCGTTGGCCGCCATCGCCATCGCCCTTGCGGTCGGGACGCTTGGGTCGATGTTCGCCGGCGGCGAAACCTCGCTCGACAACCTGCTCGCCCGGTACTCCGACAGGGACGAGAACCTTGAGGAGGAAGAGGTCCAGGAGATGCTGGTCCAGTCCGCCCTGGTCAGGCGGGCCGTGGACATCACCGAGTCCTTCGCCGAGCAGCGGGGGTTCCTGGCCAGGATCGAGGAGCTGCTCGAGCGGGCGAACGTGCCGGTTGCGGCAGGTGAAGGCCTGTTCTTCCTCTCGGCGATCGTCTTTGTCGCCTCCGCAATCTCCCTGGTCACGTCCGGCAGCCTGTTCGCCGCCGTCGCCGTGGCGCTCATCGTCGGCGTCGGCGGATACGCAGCGGTTGTTGCGCTTGCCCGTCGCCGGGTTTCCCAGTTCGAATCCCAGCTCCCGGACACGCTCCAGCTGCTCTCCGGCACGCTGAAGGCCGGGTACTCGCTGCCGCAGGGTCTTGAGGCGGTGTCGACCGAGATCGCGGACCCCATGGGCTACGAACTTCGCCGGGCCATCACCGAGGCGCAGCTCGGTCGGGAGATCGAGGATGCGCTCGCCGGGGTCGCCGAGCGGCTCGGCAGCCCGGACTTCGCCTGGGTTGTCATGGCCATCGGCATCCAGCGGGAGGTCGGCGGCAACCTGGCCGAGGTGCTGCTGACGGTCGCCGAGACGATGATGCAGCGGGACCGACTCAGCCGGGAGGTCAGCGCACTGACCGCCGAGGGCCGAGTCTCCGCGGGCATCCTGGCGATGCTGCCCCCCGGCCTGGGCGTGGTCATGTACGTCATGAACCCCGGCTACATCGGCGTGCTCTTCGACCGGACCTTCGGGCTCGTCCTGATCGGCCTTGCGGTGCTCAGCGGGATCACCGGTCTGATCTGGATGAAGAAAGTGATAACGATCGATGTTTAGTTTTCTCAGCTCGGCGCCGGTCGAGGTCTACGTCTTCGCCCTGGTCGCCGCCGTCGGCCTCGCCCTCTTTGCGGTGCTCAGCCAGGCCGAGGAGCGGAACACCGCTCGGAGCACCCTTCGTCACCTTGACGGCTACCAGGTGGAGAACCAACGCGAGAAGGAGCTGCTGGTGCCGCTCCAGGAGCGGATCTTCGGCCCGGTCCTTGGTTTCTTCTCCCGGCTCGGTGGTCGCTTCAACCCGCCGGACTATGTGGAGACCGTGCGGACCAAGCACATCCAGGCCGGTATCAACTCGGTCGAGAAGGTGGAGCGGTTCCTCGCCACCCGGATCCTGTTCTTTGTCCTTGTCCCGTTCTGGCTTGGGTTTGTCTTCCTTATCAACCCGCTGCAGATGACCGGCATGCTGCACCTGGCGACCGCCGGGATCGGCATCGCCGGTCTGACGATCGGTCCCAGCTCCCGGCTGAACTCCAAGGTCGCCGCCCGGTCGAAGGACATTCAACGGTCACTGCCGGACGTCCTCGACCTCCTGGTCATCTCCGTCGAGGCGGGCCTCGGGTTCGAGCAGGCCGTCGACCGGGTGATCCACAACGTCCCCTGCGAGCTCTCCGATGAGTTCGCCAGGATGATGGGTGAGACCAGCGCAGGGGCGACCCGCTCCGATGCGCTGCGGGCCCTGCAGGAGCGGGTCGATCTGCCGGAGATCCGGTCGTTCGTGCTGGCGATGATCCAGGCCGACAAGTTCGGTGTGAGCATCGGGCGCGTGCTGCGCAGCCAGGCGGACGAGATGCGGATCAAGCGTCGGCAGCTGGCCCAGGAGCAGGCGCAGAAGGCCCCGGTCAAGATGCTGATCCCCATGGTCTTCTGCATCTTCCCCGCGCTGTTCGTGGTCATCCTCGGCCCGGCGATCATAAACATCTCGGAATCGTTCGGCGGATAGCCGAACCGCACGGCGGCGGCGGTCGGTGCAACGGTTCACACTGGCGAGGAGCCTCGGTGCGGTCGCCGCGCTTGTTGCGTTTGTCATCGGCGCGAAGGTCATCACCGACAACAGCCTCCTGACCCATCTGGCGACCGGCGAGCTGATACTCGGCGACCGTTCGGTGCCGGCGGTCGACCCCTACTCCCGCACGGCGCCCGGCGAACCCTGGACGGTCCAGAGCTGGTTGGCCAGCGTGGTCTACGCAACGCTGGACCGGCTGGCCGGCGGCGCGGGGATCCGGCTGCTGCACGGGCTTGTCGCCGCCCTTATCGGCGTCGGTTTGTGGCGGCTCACCGCCCCGGCGCACCAGGTGGTGGCCCGTACGGCGCTGACGATGATCCCGATCGTGATCGGCGCCGGGCTCTGGTCCCCCCGCCCGTTCATGTTCGGCCTGCTGGCGATGGTGATCCTGCTGACGATCGTCCAGTCGAACGGCCCGCCGGTACTGCTGGTGCCGCTCTTCTGGCTGTGGGCCAACAGCCACGGATCATTCCCCCTGGGCGTCGCCCTGCTGGCCGCCATGGCGGTCGGACAGCTCGTTGACGACCGGCTAGTCGGCGACCGGCTGTCAAACGACCGGCCCGGTCACCAGCTGTGGTGGTTACGGCGCTACGTGGCCGCCGCACTCCTCGGTACGTTTGTTGCCGCCGTCAACCCCATCGGCCCCCGGATCCTCTGGTTCCCGGTGCAGCTGCTGGGCAGGCGGGAGGCGCTCGAGGGTGTTGTCGAGTGGCAACCGCCATCGTTCGCCTCACCACCGGAACTG
>JBCCGJ010000295.1:0-7608 GCA_039029335.1 Actinomycetota bacterium
CTGCCGGCATGCGCCGCAGCCTGTACCTCAAGGACGACGACTACCGCCTGTCGTTCCTCTACGGGAATTTCACCACGCTGACACGGTTCACCGAGGCGGATCTTGAGCGGGTCATCACCGAAGGACTCTCGCCGCTCTACGTCAGCATCCATGCCACGAACCCGCAGCGGCGGGCCGAGCTGCTCCGCAACCGCCGCGGTGCCACCAGCCTTCGCTGGTTGCGTGCGCTGCTGGACGCCGACGTCGAGGTCCACGGTCAGATCGTTGTCTGCCCCGGCGTGAATGACGGTGAGGTTCTGGCCGAGACGATGGTCGGGGTCCTTGACGAGTACCCGGAGCTGCACTCCCTGGCGGTTGTACCGCTCGGTGTCAGCGACCACTCGAACGAGCCGGACATGCGGTTCCACACCCCCGCCGAAGCGGCTGCGGTCGTCGATCAGGTTGAGCTGTGGCAGGAGATCTTCCTCGAGCAACTCGGCAGGCGGCTGGTCTTCGCCGGTGACGAGTACTACCTGCTGGCCGGGCGGCCGTTCCCGCAGGCCGAAACGTACGAGGGATTCGCGATGCACGAGGACGGCATCGGTATGGCCAGAACCTTCGAGGCGGAGTTCAACGGCGACACCGACCAGGCGGTCACCCCGGCGGCCGGCTTCTTCTCCTGGGTGGACGGCGCGCCTGCCGAGGGGTATCGGGCTCCCCGCCTGGCCGAGAGCCACGCTGCGGGCGGCTGCGGCGGGACCGGTGACGCGCCGACCGGCGGCGGACAGATCGTTGCCGTGTCACTTCGGCCGAGCCGTCCGAGGAACCGGCCCGTCGGCATTCTGACCGGGACCTACGGGGCCCAGGTGCTCGGCCCGCTGGTCGATTCGCTCGATCGGGACGACGTGCGGCTGATCCCGGTCGCCAACGACTTTTTCGGGGGCAACATCGGCGTGACCGGCCTTATGGTCGGTGAGGACGTGGCCAGACGACTGGCCGCCGAGCCGGACGGCCACCGGTACCTGCTGCCGGATGTCTGTCTGTCCGGCGGCATGTTCCTGGACGGCGTTGCCGTTGACGACCTGCCCCGTCCGGTCGAGGTGGTCAGCACGGACGGGATATCGCTACGGGCCGCGCTGGAGGTTGGCGGATGAGCCGGCTCGGTGAGGTGGTCATCGTCGGCAGGCCGAACGTCGGGAAGTCGACCCTGATGAACCGAATCCTGGGCCGGCGCGAAGCCATCGTCGAGGAGAAGCCCGGTGTGACCAGGGACCGCAAGGAGGTCGAGGCGGAATGGCAGGGCCACCAATTCCGGCTGGTGGACACCGGCGGCTGGTTGGCCGGCGGCACCGAACTGGACGACAAGGTCTCCCGGCAGGCAGAGGCCGCCCTGCGCTCCGCCGACGTGATCCTGTTTGTGGTCGACGCCGCAGTCGGCATCACCGAGGAGGACCATCAGGCGGCCCGGCGGGTGCGGTCCGCCGACCGGCCGCTACTGATGGTGGCCAACAAGGTCGACGACGACAACCACGAGGCGGGTATCTGGGATTTTGTGCAGCTGGGGTTGGGGAATCCCCATCCGGTCAGCTCCATCCACGGTCGCGGCGTCGCAGACCTCCTCGACGAAGTGGTGCAGCTTCTGCCGCCGGGAACCATCGGCGCGGAACCGGAGGAGTCCGAGAAGGATCGGATCTTCAGCATCGCTCTCGTCGGACGGCCGAACGTCGGCAAGTCCACGTTGTTCAACCGGCTGATCGGCGAGGAACGGTCGGTGGTCCACGACATGCCGGGGACCACCCGAGACACGATCGACACCGTGGTCGACACCGAGATCGGCGCGGTGCGTTTCCTTGACACCGCAGGTATGCGACGCAAGGCCAGGATCAATGAGGACACCGAGTACTACTCGGTCGTCCGCTCGCTGAAATCGATCGACGGTGCAGACGTTGCGCTGCTGGTCATCGACGCGACGGAAGGAGTGACCCAGCAGGACCAGCGACTGGCCGAGCGGGTCGACGCCGCCGGCTGCCCGACGGTGGTGGTCCTCAACAAGACCGACTTGATCACCACCGAGCAGCGGGAGGATCTGACCGACCAGCTGGCTCGCAAGCTGAGCTTTCTGCCGAACGCCGGTGTCCATCGGATCTCCGCACTGACCGGGGGAGGGGTGCACAACCTGCTGCCGTCACTGCGTCATGCGCTGGAGGCCTATCAGACCAGGGCACCGACCCGGAAGGTGAACGAGGTTGTCCGCCGGGCCCAGCAGGCTCAGCCTGCTCCGGGTGGTGCCCGCATCCTCTACGCAACACAGGGCGCAACCGATCCACCCACGTTCACCCTGTTCGCCAATCGGGCCATCCCGGACCACTACCTCCGCTATGTCGAGCGCGAACTGCGGAACAGCTTCGATCTCGGCGCAACGCCGATAAAGATGCGCGTTCGTAAGAGAAGCGAATAAGTCCGGTCAATAGGGCTGCTTCAGGCCCTACTTTTGGCCGGTTCCGGCACCGGAGTAGGTGGTAAAAACCTGGACCGACCCTGTCGGTTCGATCGGGGGCGGGTGATCTCCCGGTCCGTCCAGCGATGGCCACCGATGTAGAGGTAGCCTGGAGTGGATGGAACGGCTCCTACCCGCCCTAGCTGCCGTGGTGTGTGCCGCGGCCGCCGCGTTCTGGATTCGAGCCACCATCGACCGCCAGCGGGTCGCCCACCGGCTTGCCGGTGAACAGATCGATCCGGATCTTTGGCGTCTGGCCAACAACGACTATCGCCGTGACTTTCAGACCGCGGTGTTCACCATCATCGCCACCGGCGCGCTGATCATCGTCGCCCTCTCCGACATCGGGCTCTGGCCCGCCGCCGTCGTGTCGCTGCTGGCGGTCCCGTCCGCGGTTGCACTGGCCCGTCAGGGAACGCTCACCGAGATCGCCCGCATCGCCGCCGACCGGGCAGAAGTGGAGAAACGGGCCAGGGAGGTGCTGACCCAGGAGGAGTTGGCCCCGTTGCAGTGGGCGGCCCGCCTCGCACCGTCCGACCTGCCGGATCTTGCCGGGTTCGACATCGGCCAGGCCTACCAGGCCAGCAGTGGCGCCATGGCCGGGGACTTCTATGACGTCTTTAAGGTCGACGACCATCGGGTCGCCGCGGTCATCGGTGACGTCACCGGCCACGGCATCGAACCGTCGATCACCGCCCTGCAGGCCAAGTACCTGCTGCGGGCGTTCCTGCTGCAGTTCCGTGATCCGGGGCAGGCGCTGGAGGAACTGAACGCCCAGATGTCGGTGCTGGAGCGCGGTGAGGAGTTCATCTCACTCTGTGTGCTGGTGTTCGACACCGACGCCGAGACCCTGCGGTATGCGTCGGCCGGTCATCCCGCCGCGTTCGTGTGGCACAGTCGGGAGGTCCGACCGCTCGGTGCAACCGGCCCGCTGCTCATGTTGGACGCCACCGCTCCGTACCACTCGCGGGAGTTGGCGTGGGACATGGACGACGTTGCCGTTCTCTACACGGACGGTCTTGCCGAGGCCCGCAACGGTGATGCCCTCTTCGGCGAGGATGGCGTTGCGAGCATGATCCGCCGCGATCCAACCGCGTCACCGGATGTGCTGACCAAGATTCTGGTCGAGGCCGCCCGGGACTTTGCCGGAGGCCCGATCACCGATGATCTGGCCGTTCTGGTCCTGCGCCGCACCGCATAGGCTGCAACTGAAGAAGGAGTTCGGTTGCCCTGGTGCGATAGCTGTGATGTCTATCTGGCCCCAAACACGGTCGGTACGGACGGCTGCTGCCCAACCTGTGACGCCACGGTGGATGCCGCGGATCTGAAGTCCCCGCCGGTGGCCAAAGTGCCCTGGCATTTCTGGGTTGTGGTGGTCGCCCTTGTCCTGTATCTGGGCTGGCGGTTCATCGCCGGAATCGTCTGGCTCCTCGAGCGGTTCTGAGCCTCACCAGCGCAGCTACGCGGGGCGGTCCGCAACGCGGACGCAGCGGTTGGTCATCGTGCCGAGGCCGTCGATCGCCGTGGTGATCACGTCGCCGTCGGCCAGGAACAAGCCCTGTGCGGCGCCGATGCCCTCCGGCGTGCCGGTGAAGATGAGGTCACCGGGAACAAGTGTGGTGATGTGTGACAGGTAGGAGATCAGTGCGGGGACATCGAAGATGAGGTTCGCCGTTGTGTCGTCCTGGCGGACCTCGCCGTTGACCGCGGTGACCAGGTGGAGATTGTCCGGATCGGGGATCCGATCAAGCGAGACAAGCGTCGGGCCGATCGGGCCGAAGGTGTCGAACGACTTGCCGAGATCGAAATGGGGCGGGCTGGCGGCGAACTGTGCCGGCCGGTCGGAGATGTCCTGGCCAACGGTGAGCCCGACGACATGGTCCCAGGCGTCCTCGGGGGCGATGTCCTTGCCGCCGGTACCGATCACCACCACCAGTTCACCCTCGTAGTCGCAACCGTCGCTCCGCAGCTCGACGTCGGCCGTCGGTCCGACCAGGCAGGAGGGGAACTTGGTGAACACCAGTGGATTCTCCGGCACGTCCATGGCCGACTCCGCGGCGTGGGCGTGGTAGTTCAGGCCAACGGCAAAGGACTTCTGCGGACGCGGCACGGGCGGCCCGAGGGTGACGTCGGCCAGCGCACCGGTTGGTGTCTTGCCGTCGAGTGTGTCCGAGAGCCCGGCGAGCTGTTCCGCCGCGGCAAGCGCCGACATCGGGTCGGCGCTCAGTGCACCGTCGCTGACGGTTTCCAGGTCGTGGTAGTTGTCGCCGGTGACCAGTGCGGCCCGCCCGTCCACGTTGGCCAGTGAGAATCCCATTGTTCCTCGTTTCGTTCGGCTGGTACCGGGCGCCGTCAGGCGCTTGCGGCGATGATGTCCGGCAGATCGGCCGGTTCCAAGAACTCCTGCGGCGTTGGTGGTCCGAAGGAGTAGAGGAACTCGTGGCCCTGCCAGTCCTTCGGCTGGTAGAGGTCCTGCTCGGAGATCCGGTCGATGTCCGCCGTGTACTCCACAAAGGTCCCGTTCGGTTCCCGCAGGTACCAGAACCAGTTCGAACCGATGGCGTGACGGCCGAGCCCCCACGTGTGCCGGTCCGGGTCGGCGTCCACCATGGCCATCCCGCCCCGGACGACGTCGTCAACCTCGTCCATTTCGAACGCGATGTGGTGCGGGAAGGCTACGGGTCCGGCCTGGATCGCGAAATTGTGGTGAACATCGCTACAGCGGGTGAACGCGATGATCCCGTCCATCTGATCGCTGATTTCGAACCCGAGCACCTCGGTGAAGAACCGGAGCGTCGTCGGCTGGTCCGGGCTGGCGTACACCACATGGGTCAGGTTTGACGGGTGGACCGGTTCGTTGGCGAGCACCGCAGCCGCCGGACGATCGGCCCGTTCCGTGCGGGCCGGCCGGTTGACCGGAACCGGATCGACGGTGGCCGCATATCGATCGGCGACGGTGATCTCGACGGGAAGCCCGGTGGCCGGCTCAACCACCACAAGGCGTTGCTGGCCGGTCTCCAACACGGATCCGAGTCCGACCGACGTGACCCGGTGGGCGATGCGGGCCAGATCGTCCGGATCTTCGGCGCCGAGGCCGAGCCGGGCCAGCCTGCGGCGGTCCGACTGGATCAGCTGCAGCTGCTCCCCGCCGTCGCGCGTGGCCAGCCAGCCCTCATCGCCGGCGGTGAGCCCGAAGTCGGTGAAGAAGGCGCGGGAGGCATCCACGTCGGGGACGCCGAGTGTGATCGAAGTGAGACGGTGCAAACCCATGGTGGTCCTCCAAAAACGTCATGTGGTCGATCGCTGAGAACGAGTAATTAGATCAAGCGATAAAGAATTACTGGACAAACTATATCAGGTGATACAGAATCGCAAGCTGTGTCCCCCCACTCGATGTCCAGCCCGCCTCGTCGCCGCCAGGCTCGGGCCGATGCCACCCGGCTGGCCCTGCTCGACGCGGCGATCCATGAGTTCGCAGCACACGGGTTCGAGGGGGCGTCCACGAGGTCAATCGCCACCCGGGCCGGAACCCATCAGCCGCAGATCAACTACCACTTCGAGTCGAAGGATGCGCTGTGGCGGGCCGCGGTCGATCATCTCTTTGCCAAACTGGACGACCTGCTCGGCGATGCGCTGATCCCGGTGGTCGGGCGGGACGCCGCCACGGCCCGTGAGGTCTTTGCCGCCGGTCTTCGGGCGTTTGTCCGGGCCGTGGCCCAGCTGCCGGAACTCAACCGCATGATGGTCACCGAGGCCACTGCGGACTCCGACCGGCTGGCGTGGATCGTCGAGCGGCACACTCGATCTCGGTATGAACTGTTGACCGGCGCCTGGCGAGAGCTGCGGGACCAGGGGCTGGTGGCTCCGATCGACGACACCGTCCTCTACTACACCGTTGTCGGCGCTTCGTCTCTTGCGTACGTCAACGCCGCCGAGGCCCGACGGGTGCTCGGCGCGGACCCCATCGACGACAGCTTCGTCGAGGCCCATGCCGAGGCACTGGTCACGATGCTGCTCGGCCCGAGCCGGGGGGACTCACCGCAGTGACCACCGCTGCCGGTCGGCACGGCGCCGACAACCGATCAAAGCCCTACAACAGACAAGGAAGGAACAACCGATGAACGTGACCGCACCCGAGGGATCGACCAACACCGATGGCGAGGTTGAAACGCTGTGGACCGGCGCCGAGGTAACCCATCGGTTCGTCGAGGCGGGGGACACCACCTTTCACGTGGTGACCTCCGGTGAGCCGACGAACCCGGTCATCGTCTTCGCCCACGGTTTCCCCGAGAGCTGGTACGCATGGCACCACCAGATGGCTGCGCTGGCCGCCGACCATCACTGCGTGGCGTTTGATCTGAAGGGGTACGGCCAGTACGCCCACCCCACCAGGGACGAGTCGAACTATGACTACGCCCACTGCGCAACGGAGTGGGTCCAGCTGTTTGATGCGCTCGGGCTTGATCGGTTCGTCCTGGTGGCCCACGACCGAGGGGTAGTCATCGCCGATCATTTCTGCGCCATAGACGGGATGGCCGATCGGTTGCGGGGTTACATCAGGATGCAGCAGTCCGGCAACCGCCCCCACAGCGAACCTCGGCCACCGCACGAGTTCCTCAACAGCCCGGAAGCGGTACCGCTGTTCGAGACCGGGCCGCTGGTGGAATCCGCATACGGTCTGCTGGAACGGCCGGACGGTGGGGAATCGCTGGTCCACACACCGCTTGCGACAGAAGACATCGACCGGATGCGGATCGAGATCCAACACCCCGGTGCAGCCGAAGGTATGTCGGCCAGCTTTGTCTCCGCCGGATTCGACCGGGAACTCGAAGACCGCATGAACGGCCTGTTCGCCGCCATGACCATGCCGATGCTGTTCCTCCAGGGCCGCTTCGACCCCGGCCAGCAGCCCCACGAGTACGAAACCGTGACCGACGAGGTCCCGAACGGACGGCTGCAGTTCCTCGACGCCGGTCACTTCCCCCATCTGGAGGAACCGGCCATGGTCACCGAAGCGATCCGAAGTTTCCTCGGCTCGTTGAACGAGGGCTAGCAGGGTGCGAGGACCGATCGACGCTTGGCGGGGGCGGGGAGGCCCACACCCCGGCGGCCGGTCAACGGTCCTTGGTCAC
>JBCCGJ010000296.1:0-7594 GCA_039029335.1 Actinomycetota bacterium
AACTTTCGTTCGAACGCTACCTCGAACACAAGTTCGATGCAACGGGCCGCACCAAAAGACCTGCCACCTTCGGGTCCAGCGGGCTTTTTGTGCGAAAGTCGTACATACGTTCGTTCGACGTGGCATAGTTGTACGTAGCCGTACAAACACACGTTCGATCCTTATGCCTCCGCAACGCCGACCCGTCGGCCTATCGGGGCATCGGGGATCCACATCCTGAGAAACACCATCCGGAACACGATTCGGAGAACCCGATTCAAAGAACACGGTTCAGAGAACCCAATTCGAAGAACCCAATTCAAACAATCCGATTCAGGGAAACCATCCAAGAAGACTCTGAGAACAGGCGCTCGGTGACAATGCTCTGTGGCACAGGCCAACGGAGAACCGCGACACAGGGGCGTCCAGCTGCGGTCGGGTCCGCCCGGCCGACTAACCCGAGGAGGGGAAGAGATGGGCGAGCATCAGCTCACGAAACGCCAGCACTCGATCCTTGCGTACATAGAACGTGAGATGCGGGAGCGCGGCTATCCACCGTCGGTGCGGGAGATCGGGGCGGAGGTGGGCCTGACCTCACCGTCATCGGTCCATTCGCACCTTGCGACGTTGCAGCGTCACGGTTACCTGCTCCGTGACCCGGATCGGCCGCGGGCGCTCAAGGTTCTCTGGGACCCGGTCAGCGGCGCGGTCGAGGTGGAGCGTCGACCGGTTCAACACGTCCCACTGGTCGGTCAGGTCGCTGCCGGTACCGATGTGCTGGCCCAGGAACACATCGAAGAGATGCTCCCCGTCCCCACCGACCTCACCGGTGAAGGAGAGCTGTTCATGTTGACGGTTCGCGGAGACTCGATGATCGACGCCGGCATCCTGGACGGGGACTACGTCGTGGCCCGGGTCCAGACCACGGCGGACAACGGGGACGTCGTTGTCGCCGGGATTCCCGGTGACGAGGCGACCGTGAAGACCTACACCAAGAAGCGGGGCAAGGTGGTCCTTCTCCCGGCAAATCCGTCGCTTGAGCCGATGGAGTTCGAGCCGGATGAGGTGCAGGTCTTCGGGCGGGTCGTCACCGTCATGCGCCGGCTGTAATCACGCTCGCGAAGCCACGGCCAAAACGTGATCGAGGTGACTCAACCGTCGTTGAGTCACCTCGATCCAGGTCCCGAAGGACCCGTATTCCCCCTCGAACGGTCGATCCGGCGTGCCTAGGCTTCCGCCATGATGTCTGCGGCCATACGTTCGGCCTCGGTTTCGGCCCGGGACTTGGCCGCCATCTCGGCGATGTCGTCGACCTCACCGTCGGTGAAGCCGGCCATCTTGCGGAACTCACGGGCCAGCCGGATCGGTGACTCCTCGTCCTCCCCGCGCTGGCCCCGGAAGTTAAAGAGGCCGTCCACGACTTTCTGGAACTCCAACGCCTCCTTGCGGCGCTCCTTGTCGTTCTCGGTCACCTCCCGCAGCCAACGGGAGCCCATCTTCACGTGGGTGACCTCGTCGGCCAGCATGTAGTCCTCACAGAATGCCAGGACGGGGTCCCCCATGGACTCTCCGAACTCCCGCATCTGGGTGAACACGTCGATGGCCAGACCCTCCAGCGCTCGATTCACACCGGCGAGGCGGAAGACGGCGTCCTTGTGGCAGGCCGCTTCGAACAGCGTGGTGAACTCCGCATACTCGCCCAGCTCGCCACCCATGTGCTCTGCGAGCTTGACCGAGATCTCGCAGTGGCGAGCCTCGTCCCAGCACTGGCGGGCCATGTCCAGCTTCAGCTCGTACGGGACTTCGTCCGTGGAGAAGTCGTAGGCGGTACGACCGGCGCCCTCAAGGGCCTGGATCTCACCGACGAAGATGCCGTGCATCCGACGCCGGGCCCGATCCGCCACGTCCTCCGCCTTCGGGTCCACAAAACCGACCTGCATGGTGTCCCGCATGTCGCTCATGCGCTGCTCGGTGTCGATCCGGTTGAATCGGCTATCCCTGGCAAGAGAGGACGGGGGAATGTTCTTGCGCATGTGAGCTGCTCCTACTGCGGATCTCACTGATCGCTCCGTGAAACCCGGCGGAACCGGGGCGGATCACCTGCGGAGCGGATCGGCAAAATCGATCTAGATCTTTGGACGAGTGTAGCCCCTGTCACATTTCACTGCCATTTCGGACTACAACATTCGACACGCCGGTTGTCGACGCGACTGCAACTCACCATCAGTCGAGGAGACTGGGGCTCATGATGGCCCGGAGCCGCTCCTCCCGCTGCGCCCGGTCGGCGCCCTTCAGCTCCGCAACACCGAACTCGGTCACGACTCGATCAACCAGGTAATGGGGAACGGTGATCTGCCCATCGGCGCCGATCGACGGGACGATCCTGGATTGGGTGCCGCCACGGGCGGTCGCCGGCAGCGCAACGATGCTGAGGCCGTCCGGCGCGAGCGACGCACCGGTGGCGAAGTCCGGCTGACCGCCGGGGCCGGACAGCACCCGACCACCGACCAATTCGGCGTTTATCGAGCCGTCGAACGCAACCTCGATGGCGGAGTTGACCGCGGTGAAACGGTGCTGCCGGGCCAGGGCCGGTACGCCGTGGCTGTAGCCGGAAGCCACCACCACGACGTCATCCCGGCCGTCGACCCACCGGGCGACCCGGCTTGTCCCCACGACGCAACTGGTCACGTGAAGGCCGGCATCAACCGATTTCGCCTCGCCGGTCATCGCGCCGCTCTCGACAAGGTCGATGACCGCATCACCCAGCATCCCACTGTGGAGACCCAGCCGACGGTGCCCGGCCAAGGCGGCAAGCGCAGCGTCCGGAATGGCTCCGATGCCGTATTCCAGGACGGCCCCGTCGGCGATCAGATCGGCCACGTTGCCACCAATGCGGTCGGTTACCGTCGTGGACTCCGGAACCGGAATCTCGACGAGCGGATGGGGCGGCACCTCGACCAGGCCGTCGAAGTCGGTGCGATCGCACTCGACTGCGCCCCGGGTGTAGGGCATGGTGGGGTTGATTTCGGCCAGCACCAGCGGCGCCGACCGAACCAGCTCTGGCGTGGCTCCCCCGTTGGTGCCGAGGCTGAACCGACCGTCCGGCCCCGGCAGGCTGACCTGGACAAGGACGACGTCAACGGCCAACGGTCCGCCCGGTTTGTACAACCCGGCGAACTGGGAGGAACAGCCGGAAACCACCTGAAGCGCACCGGCGTCGGCCATCGGCTGCAGCGCCCGGGACGCCTGCACGCTGAGGTGACGGAACGGTCGGTTCGGGGCGGCGAACGTTGCGATCGGCTCGGCCAGATAGTCGCAGGTGGTTTCGATGTCGGTCCATCGGTCGGCGGCAGCGGCCATCGCCTCCAGAAAGGCGGTCGGTGGCCCCATCAGCGGCGGCAGATAGACACGGCTGTTGTCCGGGATCAGATCGAGCGCCTGTGTCATCGACAGCGACTTCCCGGCCCGGCGGACCGGCGGCGGCACCTGGCCGGCAACGTCGAGGGCGTCGGCTGCTGTCATCGGTCAGGACACCAGGTGGTGAACAGCACGATGGACCGCCTCGAGCGATGCGCGGTCGAGGTACTCCCCTGCGCTGTGGGCCACGGTCGGGTCACCCGGTCCGAGGTTCGTGGCGGGAATGCCGAGCTGGTCGAACCGGGCGACGTCGGTCCAGCCGAGCTTGGCCCGAACCTCGAGCCCGTTTTCCGTTACCAGCCTGGCGAGCAGCGGGTGGTTCAACGACGGGGCGCAGGGTGGCGACTGGTCGACGACGATCAGCTCGTCGCCGTCGTCGATGTCCGCGGCCAGCAGCTCCCGAACCCAGGCCTCAGCCTGATCCGGGGTCCGGTCCGGGGCGTACCGGTGGTGGATGCGGAGCACCACCCGATCCGGCACCACGTTGCCCGCCACCCCTCCCTCGACCGAAACGGCCTGGATCGCCTCCCGGTAGGTACAACCATCGATGGTGGGGGTGCGAGCCTCGTACGCCTCGAGCTTGGCCAGGATCGGGGCCAGCCGGTGAACGGCGTTCCGACCCATCCAGGGCCGGGCGGTGTGGGCCCGCGCCCCGGCCAGCGTGAGCTGAAACCGCATCGCGCCCTGGCAGCCTGCTTCGATTGCACCATCGGTCGGTTCACCGAGGATTGCACAGTCCCCGGCCAGCAGGTCAGGGCGTTGGTCCCGCAGTTCGTTCAGTCCGTTGTGCTCCTGGGCCACCTCCTCCCTGGCATAAAACACAAACGTCAGATCGACCGCGGGGTTCTGCACCGTCCTGGCCACATCGAGAAACACGGCAAGACCGCCCTTCATGTCAGCCGATCCGACTCCCCACAGCCTGTCGCCCTCAAGCCGGGGCTCGGCGTTCCCGTTCGCCGGAACGGTGTCGGTATGGCCGGCGAGGATCAGCCGCTGGGATCGGCCGAGGTCTGTCCTGGCCACCAGGTTGTCCCCCACCCGGGTGACCTCGAGGTGTTCCAGGGAACGAAGTTCCGATTCGATCCAGTCGACGAACGGCGCCTCCTCGAACGAAACCGATGGCCTACCGACAAGGTCTGCGGTCTGTGCCAAGAGATCAGCCATCACGCCACCGTACCCGGTACCCTTGTGTTCAATGGCAGCGACGGAGACCCCAGATACCGGTTCCTCCAACCGGGCGGTCGGCGCCTTCAGCGCCTTTGACACCACACACCCGGAACCCGAGGTGGTGCCCGGTGCCGCAACCGAGGCGGATCACCAGCAGGACCGGCCCCTGGTCGAGACGACCACCGATACCCCTGCCCACACAACCGCTGACGACCGGGCCGCCTTTGAAACGGCGGCGGAGCGGGTGGCGGCGGAGGAAGAGGCCCAGCAGGGTTTCAGCCGCTCGATCGTCGTGTCCGGCATTCGCTGCACCTTGACCTATGTTGTGCTGCCGTTCATCGCCCCCTGGATCGGTTTGGCCCCCGGCGTCGGGCCGACCATCGGTTTGATCGTCGGGCTGATTGCCATCGCGGCCAACCTCTTCAGCATCCGGCGGTTCTGGCGGGCGGATCACCGGTGGAAGGTGCATGCTACGGTCCTGCACTCGGCGGTGCTGTTCCTGTTGAGTATCTTGATGATCCTCGACATCCGGCAACTGGTTGGCTGATGCGCCTCATCTACCTGATGGCCGGTCTGCTCAGCGTGGCCATCGGGGGCATCGGGATCTTTGTGCCCGGTCTGCCGACCACCGTTTTCTTCATCATCGCCGCGTGGTGTTTCTCAAAGTCCAACGAGCGGCTGGAGCGATGGGTCCTGGAACTGCCCGGCATCGGGCCGATGGTGTCGGACTATCGGGACGGCCTCGGCATGCCCCGGCGGGCCAAGGTGTTTGCCATCGGGTCGATCGTGCTGGCGGTGGGGTTGAGCGCCGGTCTGCTGATCGACAACCTGACCGTGCGGCTGATCGTTGTGGCGGCCGGACTGGTCGGGGTGTGGTATGTCGGCATTCGGGTCCCCACCAGGGAGACCGTCCTGGCCGAGCGGGCCGGCGTCGGGGACGACACAACGGGCTCGGCCTGGGGCAGCGACCCGGCCGCATCCTGAACCACCGGACGCCGGGCCCGCCACGTCCGGCTACTGCGCTGAGTGCAGCGCCTCGTTGATGCCACCCCACCTGTCCGGGTCGGACTCCCGCACCTCGACAACTCCACTGGTCGAGTTGCGGATGTAGAGCAGACCGGGACGGCCGGACAGCATCTTGGCTTTGGTCAGCTCACCGCCCGGGAGGGTGACCACGGTTCCGCCCGTCACGTACAGGCCGGCCTCGACGACACAGCCGTCCCCGAGCGAAATCCCGATCCCCGCGTTCGCCCCGATGAGGCAGTTCTCGCCGACGGAGATGACCTCGGTGCCCCCACCGGACAGGGTGCCCATGATGGACGCCCCACCACCGACGTCACTGTTGGCACCGACCAGGACACCGGCACTTATCCGACCCTCCACCATCGCCGGACCGAGGGTGCCGCCGTTGAAGTTGCAAAAGCCCTCATGCATGACGGTGGTGCCTTCCGAGAGATGGGCACCGAGCCGCACCCGGTCGGCATCGGCGATACGAACCCCGTCCGGGATGACGTAGTCGGTCATGCGGGGGAACTTGTCGACCGAGGTGACCGTCAGGTGGTGGCCGTTCTCGGCCGCCAGGCTGCGCAGAACGTCGGCCTGATCCGGTGCGACCGGACCGGCGGACGTCCAGGCCACGTTGGCCAGCTTGCCGAAGATACCTTCCACGCTGATGCCGTGGGGCACTGCGTCCCGGCGGGACAGGAGGTGGAGCCGAAGGTAGGCATCGGCCGCGTCGGCCGGCGGCGCCTGCAGATCTTCGATGGTGGTCGTGATCACCTCGCCCCGAATCAACCCGAGCTTCTCGGCAAGGCAGGTTCGAGCGGGGGCGACGCCTTCGCCGGGGTACCAAACATCAAGCCTGGTTCCGCTGGCGACGTCGACGTAGCTGTGTCCGGTGGCCGTGGTTGTCATCCGGACATGTTATCGGTGCCCGGTCCCGCCCTTCGCCGGATATCTCGACCAGCAGACCCCCGACCACGAACGGCGAACCACCATCAAAATTGGGGTTCCCGGCCCACATATTTTGTGGCCTCTGCGCCCAAATTTCCCCTTGCGGGCGGGGCGCGGTGGGGCGGGGCCTGGCGGGGCGGGGCCGGATCTCGGTTCGATGGGTTTTGGGCGGTGGTGGCCGGCGATTCGGCGGTCAGACCGAGATGCCGACGCGGGCCGCAGCCATGGCCAGCCGATCATCGGGCTGGACGACGGCGATCCGCACGTGGCCGGCCCCCTGTGGGCCGTAGAACTCGCCGGGGCTGACGAGGATGCCGGCGTCGGTGGCAAGTCGACCGGCGAACGCCCAGGCGTCTCCGTCGGGAGCCGGCACCCAGAGGTAGAACCCGCCACGGGGCATCTCGGCCGCGGAGCCGAGGCTGTCGCAGATCCGGATCATCAGCTGCAGCCTGCTGTGGTAGCGCTCCCGCTGGATCTCCACGTGTTCCTCGTCGGCGAATGCGGCGATGGCCGCGGCCTGCACCGGGCCGGGCTGCATGAAGCCGGCGTGCTGGCGGACCACGGAGATGTACTGGACGATGTCCGGGTCACCGGCGTAGAAACCGGCGCGGGCGCCGGCCAGGTTCGACCGTTTGGAGAGGGAGTGCACGGCCAGCACCCCGTCGAGGCCGGTGGTCACGATAGACCGCGGTGCGTCCGACCACGTGAACCCGATGTAGCACTCGTCGGAGACGACCAGCACGTCGTTGGCTCGACCCCACGCCGCCGCGGCGGCCAGATCATCGAGCGCACCGGCCGGGTTACCGGGGCTGCTGACCCACAGACACAACGCTCGGGCCGCGTCGGCCGGGTCGATGGCGGACAGGTCGAGCTCCCAGCGGTCGTTGACCGGTACCGGCACCGCCCGGCACCCACCGAGCGTTGCCCCCATTGCGTAGCTGGGGTAGCTGATGGCCGGGTACAGCACGGTGTCCCGTTCGGGGGACCGGAGCCGAAGCCAGTGCGGGAGCCCGGCGACAAACTCCTTCGAGCCGATCGTGGCCCGTACGTCGTCCGGTCCGAGGTCGGCGCCGACCAG
>JBCCGJ010000297.1:0-7581 GCA_039029335.1 Actinomycetota bacterium
GAGCCGGCCTCGTAGGCGAAGTCGACGTGGTCGAAGGCAACGGCGAGCGGGCCGGCCGGGAGCTCGGTGGTCCCTTCATCGGGCAGCCGGGTGGAGATGGCCCGGTACTGGTTGATCCGAACGATGCCACCGGCCGCCTTCTGAAGCTCGGTGAACTCCTGGGTGACCTGCTCGATCGGGCTCTGGATCAGCAGCACGTACTGATAGAGGAGGTAGGCGGTGCCAACGGTTGCGGCGTCCCGCCGGACCAGCCACACGCCGAGCGCAAGCGCCAGGGCGCTGCCGAGCCAGAAGATGGTGTTGGAGGTGACCCGGTACTGGGACCGCCGCAGCCACGCAGCGGTGGTCCGGAAGAAGAAATCGCGCATCACGCCGACAAACCGACGCATGGCAAAGACCCCGGCACCGTTGGCCCGAATATCGTCAATGGCCGCCAACCGCTCCTCGATAAATCCGTAGAGCAGGGCGGAGGTTTCCCGCTCCTCTTCCGCAGCGCTGACCGCCATGTTCCGCATGGTGTAGGCGACAGTCAGCACCGTGGCGACAAAACAGGTGTAGGCGATACCGACGATCGGCGACTGCCACCAGGCGACGATGAGCACCCCGAACAGCAACAGCCCGGCACCGAGCAGCTTGACCACGAACCGGGACAGGAAGTTGGCAACGGCGGTGACATCACCGTCGATCCGTTCGATCATCTCCCCCGGTGTGGTGTTGGTGTGGAATCCCATGTCCAGGGACAGGAGGTGCGCCGCCAGGTCCTCCCGCAGCCGGTTGGTGGCGGTCCAGCCGACATCAGCCCCCAGGTACGTGCTCCCGGCCGAAAACACCTGGTTGAGAAGGCCTGCAACCAGGTAGGCGATGCCGGCGGCGACCAGCACGGACCGGGCCTCTCCCTCCAGCGCACCGTCGATGAACCGCTGCAGGATCAGCGGCACCACCAGTTGCAGCCCCGACGTGGTGAGCAGGATGGCGGCCAGCAGCGAAACCCGGCCCCGCTGGGGCATGAGGTACGTGGTCAACATCGCCCGATACCCGAGCGCGCCGGCGGACCGACCGGTCGGCCGGTGTGTTCCCGATATCTGCCCGGGCGCGACGTCTTGGCGGGTGACCGGCTCCATCGACGTCAACAGTAGCCAACGACGGTGACACGCTCTTCCGAATTATCGGCGCGCGACGATTGTCGGTTCTTGTCTGCTGCATCGGCGGTGTCCGCGCCCGCTCATTGACGCCTTAGTCGATCGGGTTGGCACGGGGAATTGGGTTTTCAGCGGGGAATTGGAACTTCAGCAGGGAATTGGGACTTCAGCGGGCAGGTAGTACCCAACGCACCTGCACCCCGGACCGTCACCCGAGGTCTCGCACCACAACCCCGCGGTGGACGATGGTGGCGATGTGAGCATCCGGGTGGGCCAGCGCCGACAGCCGCTCGAGCGGATTCACATCCGACACCAACAGATCGGCGTAGGCCCCCGGCTTGAGCACGCCGGCCAGACCCTCGGCCCGACACAGCTTGGCGTTTGTCACGTACAGGGATCGAAGCACGTCGGCGGCCGGTTCGAGGTCGGCCCGGATGGCGAACTCCTGGTTCTGCCACGGCTGCACCTCACCGAGCAGATCGGTGCCGAACCCCAGCTCGACCCCGGCCCGCTTGGCGATATTGATCGACGCCTGACCCATCTCGAACACGCCGCGGTTCTTGTCGAGGTTGACCGTCGGCATCCCGAACTTGGCCCCCTCGTCCTGCATCGCTTTGTACGTGACCAGGGTCGGCACCATGATGACCCCCAGCTCGGCCATGCGCTCCGCGACCGCCTGGTCAACCCCGTTCCCGTGTTCGATGCAGCGAACGCCGTTCTCGATCGCATGACCGATGGCGTCCGGAAGGTAGGCGTGCGCGGTTGTATAGGTGTGGCGATGATCGGTCTCGGTGGTGATGGCCCGGATCTCCTCCGCGGTGAACTGGACGCTGTCAAACGGGTCCGTCGGTGAGGCGACACCCCCGGACGCCATGATCTTGATGAAGTCCGAACCGTCACGGAGTTCGTAGCGGGCGGCCTTCCTGCAGGCGTCCGCACCGTCGGTCACGTGGCCCAGGTTGTTGGTGTCGATCTGACAGCCGCAGCTGGGGATCGGCACCTCGTTCGACGGCCGCAGATCCCCGTGTCCGCCGGTCTGCGACAGTGCCCGACCGGCCCTGGTGATCCGCGGACCGGGGCACAGGCCGCGCTCGATGGCGTTGACCAGCTCACCGACCGCACCGGCCGCATCGCGAACCGAGGTGAAACCGCGCGAAACCGTCGCCTCCGCCAGCTTGGCCATGGCCAGCACCAACTCGGTGTCCGTCATGCGCTGAAGCCTGGCGAAGTTCATCGTGGGGATCACGTGGTGGACGTGGGCGTCGATGAATCCGGGCAGCAGGTACCGTCCGGATGCGTCGATCGTGACGTCCGCGTCGATGTTCCGACCGGCGCTGCCGCCATCGCCGTCGATGACGTCGACGATTCGGTCGTCTTCAATGACAACGGACCGCTCCCCCACCATCTCCATGGTGGTGGTGTCCAACAACGTGCCGTTCCTGGCGAGCAACCTCATGACCGCTTTCCCTTCTCCGTTTTCTTCGCGGTTTGCGTCTCCGGGGAGGCGTCCATCATCGATCACGGTAGTTGGCACAACCCGGCTGCGACAGGCTCCCGCCCGAGGCGCACCACCGGTTGTCATCAGGGCCGGAGCGAACGAGTATGACGCGGTGACCGAACAAACCGCTTCACTGGCCGCCCGCCCCTGGATCCCGGAACCCTCGGCAGCGCTGATCCAATCGATCGCAGAGGAGACCGCAACGGCCGACGGGGTGACGATCGGGGCGACCATCGAGCAGCTGATCACCGACAACACCACGATCCACGACCGCGACTGCATCAACCTCAACCCGGCAACGAACACGATGAGCCCCCGGGCGGAGGCGGCGCTGGCCCAGGGCCTCGGCAGCCGGACGTCGCTGGGGTACGCCGGGGCGAAGTACGAGATGGGCCTGGAGGCGATCGAACGGATCGAGGTCGTCTGCGCCGAGTTGGCGGCCAGGGTCTTCGGCGCCCCGTTCGTGGAGATCCGGGTCCCGTCGGGAGCCATCGCCAACCTCTATGCGTTCATGGCCTGCGCCGAGCCGGGCGACGCGGTCATCGTGCCGCCGGGATCCATCGCCGGTCACGTCACCCACCATCGGGCGGGTGCCGCCGGCCTGTACGGGTTGGAGATTCACGAGGCGCCGATCGATCCGGATCGGTACACGATCGACGTCTCCGGGTTGGCGGCGCTGGCCTCGACCACCCGACCGAAGGTGATCTCCGTCGGGTCGAGCCTCAACATCCACCACCACGACGTCACCGGCATCCGGGCGGTCGCCGACGAGGTGGGTGCGACCGTGCTGTTCGACGCCGCCCACCTTTCCGGCGTGATCGCCGGTGGCGCCTGGCCGAACCCGCTGGAGCGCGGCGCTCAGCTGGTGACGATGAGCACCTACAAGAGCCTGGGCGGGCCGACCGCCGGCCTGATCATGACCACCGACCCGTCGCTGGCGGAGCGGATCGAGGCCATTGCGTTCCCCGGGCTGACCGCCAACTTCGACGCAGGCAACACGGCGGCGCTTGCGCTCACCCTTGCCGACTGGCTGGAGCACGGCGTCGCATACGCGGAGGCGATGACGGCTGCCGCCGCGGCGTTGGCCGCCGCGCTGGACGACCGTGGTGTTCCGGTGGCCCGCTTCGCCGGTGTCCACACCCGGTCCCACGCGTTTGCCATCGACGTGCGGGCCTTCGGCGGCGGCCAGGCCACGGCGGAACGGCTCCGATCGGCCAACCTGCTGACCTCGGCGATCGGGCTGCCGTCCGGCCCTGACGACGGCCTCCGGGTCGGCACGAACGAGCTGGTCCGATGGGGCGCAACGGCCACCGACATGGCGCCGCTGGCCGATCTGATTGCGGCGGCGCTGGCGGCCGGGGATCCGTCCGAGGTGGCGGCCGACTCCACCGCGTTCCGATCCCGATTCACCGAGGTGCAGTACGCCATCCGCTGAGCGCCCCCGCCCCCCGACCCCGCCCCCGAAATTTGGGCCATCAGCCCACAGGTTTTGTGGGTGGTGAGCCCACATTTGGAGCGGGTCAGCGCTCAGGTGGTGCGGTCCCCGATGCGGGCGGCGCTCAGCGTTGCCCCGAACGCGGCCACAACAACGATGATCGAGACAAGACGCCGGTCACCGGTGGTGTCGGCCAGGACACCGGCGATCGCCGGGCCGGCCGCACCGGCCACCATCAGGAACGTGCCGTACAGCCCCATCGTGGCCCCCAGCGTCTCCCGGTCGTACAGCTCCTCCGCCTTGATCCCCTGCAGCGGGCTGAACGCCCCGATGCCGAAGCCGGTCACCGCGGCGAACGCCAGGGCGGTCGGCACGTTACCGGAGAAGGCCAACAGCCCACCACCGACGGTCATGGCCCCGAACGCCAGCACAAGCGCACGACCGGATCCCAACCAGCGGACCAGCGGACTGAGCGGCACCCGGCCGAACGTCTGGGCGAACCCCCGCAGTCCGGCCATCGTGGCCGCCGTACCCAACGGCAGGCCCGCCGCGGTCATCGTCGGCACCTGGTAGACCAGCACCGTCGACATGGCAAGGCCGCCGAGCGCCACCGCAGCGGTAAACGCCCGGCGCTCCGGGGTGGCGATGGTTGCGGTGATGACCCGGAGCAGTGGCGGGCGCGGCTCCGCACCCGAATCCGGGGCGTCCGGCTCGGACGGGTCGGCCGGGTCGGTCTCCGGCGCACCGGGCAGGAGGAACGCCGCGCCGACCAGGACAACAACGATGGCGGCGGCCATGATTCTGACCGTGTCGCGCCACTCGAACCGCTCGACCAGGTAGGCGGCCAGCGGGAGATAGATCGCCGAGGCGAACGCACCCCAGATCGTCAGGACGGCGATGGCCCGCCCGGCGTCGTCCGGATGGATCCTGACCGCGGTCGCCATCGTCACGTGGTAGAAGGCAAACCCGCCGAGGAACACCATCCCGACGGCGGCACAGACGATGAACCAGACGATGTGGTCGGCAAACGAGGTGGCCACCAGCGCACCACCACCGCCGAGACCGGCCGCGGTCAGGACGAACCGGCTGCCGAGCCGATCAAGCAGGCGACCGCCCGCTATCGACGCCACCCCCATCAACACCGTCCCGATGGAGAACGACAGCGCCAGTTGGGCTTCGTTCCAGCCGGTGTCCAACCGGATCGGGTCGAACAGCACCCCGAAGGCGTAGTACCACGAGCCGTAGGCAACGATCGTCACGATGCCCAGCAGGGCGATGGCCCAATGGTTCAGCCGTGCCCGGGCGTCGTCACCGTCAGCCGCCCCCGTCCGGGTCGTTGATCCACCACTACCGGCCATAGACCCGCCGGATCAGATCCTCGATGTCCGGCTCCTCGATGGTGAGATCCCGGACCGGGTGCGCCGCCGTCACCTCCGCAATCAGGGCCGCAGCTGTGGTCTCCCGGCGGTCGAATCGGATCCACTGCCGCGGTCCGTCCCGGTCCACCACCGCCCCGGCCCGCAGATCGATCGGATCAACGGCCTGCTCGAAGTCGACCACAAGCGTCCGCTGGGTGCCGTGCTCCGCCTTGAACGCCGACACCGACCCGTCGAGGAGTACCGCCCCCCGGTCGATGATCAGCATCCGCTCGCAGAGCTGTTCGACGTCATCGAGGTCGTGGGTGGTCAGCAGCACGGTTGTGCCCCGCTCGCGGTTCATCTCAAGCAGGAACTCCCGAACCGCGTGTTTCGAGACGACGTCCAGGCCGATGGTCGGTTCGTCAAGCACAACCAGTGCCGGATCGTGGAGCAGCGCCGCGGTCAACTCGCCTCGCATCCGCTGACCGAGCGACAGCTGCCTGACCGGCGTGTCGAGGAATTCGCCCAGGTCAAGACGGTCGACGAACGCATCCAGGTTGCTGCGGTGCCTGGCGGGATCGGTCCGGTACACGTGGTGCAACAGCTGGAACGAGTCGTGCAGGGGCAGGTCCCACCACAGCTGGGAACGCTGGCCGAACACCACCCCGATACGTCTGGTCAGCGCCGCCCGGTCGGTGGTCGGGGTGAGACCGAGCACCTCGATGGAACCGCCGGACGGGGTCAGGATGCCGGTGATCATCTTGATCGTTGTCGACTTACCCGCCCCGTTCGGCCCGAGATATCCGACCATCTCCCCTGCGTCGACGGTGAACGAGACGTCCCGCACCGCGGCGACGTCACGCCGGGTACGGCGGATCCATCCCGCCCGCGCTCGGACGACGTAGGTCTTGTCGACGCCGGAGAGCCGGATCACCGGCTCGGTCGACGGCCCAACCGCCCGGGAGTTTGAGACGGACACCTCAGCTCCCGGTGCTCTGGTAGTGGCGTATGCCGGTCCGCCAGATCAACCCGGCGACGGCAGCGGCGGCCCCGGCGACCGGCACCGAGGTCAGGACGAGCCACCGGGGCAACCCGAGCGGATTTGTCGCGTCGAGGATGTAGGTGGACGGGACGTAGGCCACGAACGCCAACGGTATCCCCCACCCGAGGACCGCCCTGACCCAGTTCCGGTAGATGTGCAGCGGATACTGATTGGCGAACTGGCCACCGTAGGTCACCGCGTTGAGCGCCTCCTTCGATGAGATCGTCCAGAACGACATCGACGCGGCCATGACCCACAGTGCCGAGTAGATGACCGTGCCGCAGCACAGCGCCATAACCAGCACCGCGATCTGCCCCGCGGTCCACGACACGTCGACCCGGGGCAGCGACCACACCAGAGCGGCGACCGCCGGCACCAGCTTGCCCGCCCGCCGAAGCTCGAACTCGAGCGCCGAGATCTGGAGCAGCGCGGGAACCGGGCGGAGCAGCACTCGGTCCATCGAACCGTCGCGCACGTAGTTCGAGACCCGGTCGACCGTGCTGACGAACACGTCGCTGATGCCGAAGGGCAGCGTGGCAAGTCCGTAGAGGAACGCAACCTCCGCTGCGGTCCACCCGCCGAGGTCCGGTACCAGCTGGAGGACGACGGCGATGGCCACCAGGTCGAGGCCGACCGCCCCCACCTGCGAGACGAGAAGGGCCAGGAACGACACCCGGTACTGCCAGTCCGATCGGATCCGGGCGGCCAGGATCATCCGGTACAGCCGGAACCGATCGGACCAGGAGATCGACGGCCGGTGTCGCAGCGCATCAGCCACCCTGGATCACCACCCGTCGGGTTGCGGTGGCCAGCAGCAGCCGACCGAGTCCAAGCAGCACGACCGCCCAGAACAGCTGCTGGGCCAGGACGACGGCGATCTCACCACCGTCGTGGCGGCCGAGATAGATCTCTGCCGGGAGCTGAATCATCGCCGCGAACGGCAGGGACCGGGCGATGGCCTCCAGCCAGCCGGGGAACAGGTTGATCGGGAGCAGTAGCCCCCCGAAGAACATGGCGACGAATGTGACCAGCTGATCGGTTCCCCGGTTGTCCAGCAGCCAGAACGTGGACAGGTTGGACAGGAACCGCACGCCGAACCCGACCACCGC
>JBCCGJ010000298.1:0-7519 GCA_039029335.1 Actinomycetota bacterium
CGGGAATCAGGCCCGGGTTTATCAAGATTGGAATCGATGCAGGTCCAGAACTGTCCTCCCTTCACGAGAATTTGTTGCGGGCGGCCTGCCGGCTGACCTGCAGCGCCCAGAAGTACAGCTTGTCCACAATCGGCGGTTCGAGGACCTCAAACGTCACGGACACCTCGGCTAGGGGGACCGGGGGAACGTCCCAGGTCAGGTGGAACGAGGACGCACCGTTGCCGGACGGGGGGCGGCCGGTTGTCCGTCCGGGGGTCGATTCGCCGGCTCCGAGGAACCTTCGCAGCGTCGTTCGCCAGTCCACCGGTTCACCATGCCATCGTCGACCCATGATGGCTACCATCGCGTCCCAGTGACCACCATCAAACTTCCCCAGGCCCGCCGGATCGCGTTGGCCGCCCAGGGTTTCACCGACAAACGACCAACCGGCAACGTAACCGAGCGCCACTTCAGACGAGCCATGGATCGCATGACCATCCTGCAGTTGGACTCCGTCAATGTGATCTGCCGCAGCCACTTCCTGCCGATGCTGGCCAGGCTCGGCGCGTATGACCGGGACAGGCTTGACAAGCACCTGTACCGGTCCGGCGAGTACTTCGAGTACCTCAGCCACGAGGCGTCGATCGTTTCCCAGCAGCTGCAGCCGCTCCTGCGTCATCGAACCAGAAAGAACAGTCTCGGGATTCGCCGCGCGGTGGCGAGGCTTGGTGACTACCTGGATGCGGTCCTGCAGGAGGTCACCATCGCCGGGCCGACATCGGTCAAGACTCTGGAGGATCCCGGCGACCGGACCGGCCCATGGTGGGGGCACTCCAAGGGTAAACAGGCACTCGACGTGCTGTACATCACCGGTCGGTTGGCCATCAAAGAGCGCGACAAGATGTTTGTCACCACCTACGACATTCCGGAACGGGTCTTCCCACCGGAGATCCTGGACCTCGATGAGCCGAGTGAGGCGGACGCCAAGAAGCAGATGTTGCTGCTGGGGGCAAAGAGCCACGGCATCGGCACCGCCACGGACCTCGCCGACTACTTCCGGTTGAAGATGCCGGACGCCCGGCCGCTCCTGGCCGAGCTGGTGGAGGAAGGTCGGTTGGATCAGGTGTCGGTGGAAGGGTGGAAGGACCCCGCCTACCTGTACCCCGAGGCCAGGAAACCGCGGTCGGTCGGGGCCAGGGCGCTGCTCAGCCCGTTTGACCCGGTGTGCTGGTTCCGGCCCCGGGCCGAGCGGCTGTTCGACTTCCACTACCGGATCGAGATCTACGTCCCCGAACCGAAGCGGGTGTACGGCTACTACGTGTTGCCATTCCTGTTGGACGACCAACTGGTTGGGCGGGTGGACCTCAAGGCCGACCGCAAGGCCGGGGTGCTGCGGGTCAAAGGCAGCTATGCCGAGGACGGTGTCGACCGGACCCGGGTCGCCACCGAGTTGGCCGATTCGCTGCGGGAGATGGCCACCTGGTTGGACCTCGCCGATGTCGAGGTCCAACGCAAGGGGGACCTGGCGGCACCCCTGGCAAAGGCGGTCTGACCCGGTCGGTCGACCAGCCCCGGCTCGGCCGTAGACTGAGCCGGTGAGTTCGGCGATCAGGCAAACCTTTCCGCTCGGCCCCCAGTGGCAGACCCTCGATCCGTTCCTGTTCTGTGCCCACCACCTGGACCGGTACCCGGCATCGAACGGCGCCCTCGGACCGAAACCGGCACTGACCGGACGGAACATCGGCCAGGACTTCGCGGGCATCGACGGGTGGAACATGTACCACGGAGCCACCGTTCCCGGCTTCCCCCAGCATCCCCACCGCGGATTCGAGACCGTCACGTACGTCCGAAGGGGCTGGTGTGACCACTCCGACTCCCTCGGGGCTCAGGCCCGCTTCGGCGAGGGGGACGTGCAGTGGGTCACCGCAGGCGCCGGTATCGTCCACTCCGAGATGTTCCCCCTTTTCGACCCGGACGGTCCGAACACGCTTCACCTGTTCCAGATCTGGTTGAACCTCCCGGCGGCGGACAAGATGGTGGACCCCCACTTCACGATGCTCTGGAACCGTGACATTCCCAAGCACCGGGAGGACGGTGTCGAGGTGACGGTGATCGCCGGAGCGTTTGGCGATGCGCCCCCACCGACACCACCGCCGAACTCCTGGGCGGCCGCAGCGGACAACGAGGTGGCGATCTGGCACGTGCGGTTGGACCCGAACACCGGCTGGGAGCTGCCCGCCGGATCCGCCGAGGCGAACCGCATCCTCTACCTGTTCGAGGGATCGGCCCGGATCGACGATCGGCCGGTCGAGCAGAACACCGGGGTTCTGCTCACCCCCGACCAGGCGGTCGCGATCACCGCTGAGGACGAGGGGGCCGAGGCCATGGTTCTCCAGGGGAGGCCGATCGGGGAACCGGTCGCCCAGTACGGCCCGTTTGTGCTGAATGACGAGGCCGGTGTCCGCCAGGCCATGCTGGACTACCAGCGGACGCAGTTCGGCGGTTGGCCGTGGCCGTCCGACGACCCGGTGCACGGGGACGTCCCCGCCCGTTTCGCCCGTCACGCCGACGGAAGAGTTGAGGAGCTGACCAGCTGATGCGAGCCATACAGATCACCGAGACCGGCGGCCCCGAGGTCATGCAGGTTGTTGAGCTGCCGGACCCGGAGCCGGGGCCCGGGCAGGTCCTGATCGACGTTGCCGCCGCGGGGTTGAACTTCGTCGACACCTATTTCCGGAGCGGTACGTACCCCGCCAAGCTACCCCTGTTGCTTGGCATGGAGGCGTCGGGTGTGGTGGCGGCGGTCGGTGACGGGGTCGACACCCTGCAGGTCGGGGACCGGGTCACCACCCCGTTCTCCGGCGGCACCTATGCCGAGAAGTGTGTTGCCGCTGCAACCGGAGCGTTTCAGGTCCCCGATGACGTCAGCCTCGATGACGCGGCGGCGATCGCCCTCCAGGGCCTGACCGCTCACTATCTGGCGTACAGCACGTTCCCCCTGGCCGCCGGGCAACGCTGCCTTATCCACGCCGGGGCCGGTGGGGTTGGTGGGCTGCTGATCCAGATGGCCAAAACCATCGGGGCCGAGGTGTTCACCACCGTCGGCACAGCCGAGAAGGCGGACATCGCCGCCGCGGCCGGCGCCGACCACATCATCCGGTACGACGAGGTGGACTTCGCCGAGGCGGTTCGATCCCAGATCGGTGACGGTGGTCTTGACGTCGTCTATGACGGTGTCGGCAAAGACACGTTCGACCGTGGGCTCGGGCTGCTCCGGCCTCGGGGGATGATGGTGCTGTTCGGCGGCTCAAGCGGACAGGTCCCGCCGTTCGACCTGCAACGGCTCAACGCCGGCGGGTCGCTGTTTGTCACCAGGCCGAGCCTCGGTCACTACATCGCGCCGCCCGAGGGTCAGGAGCGGGCCGATGCCCTGTTCGCCTCCATGGCGGCCGGGGAGCTGTCCATACGGATCGGTGCCACCTACCCGCTTGAGGAGACCGCGGAGGCCCACCGGGCACTGGAGGGTCGGCTCACCACCGGCAAGGTATTGATCCACCCCTGACCCGAGCCCCGGAACGACACGATTCGTCAAGTATCGGTCCGGCCGGCGGCGTAGGGTTGGCCGGGTGGGGACCAGACTCATCGACCTACTGCCCGGGCTGGCGGCGATCAACCGCAACCGGCGGCGGCGATCGCTCGATGACGTCGCCGGGCTCGTGCACCTGTCGCCCGGTCGGACACAGCGGGTGTTCACCCGGCTGATCGGTGAGAGCCCCGGCCGGTATCAGCGGCGGGTCGCGCTGGATCGGGCGGCGGCCCAGCTGGCCACGACCGATCGGCCGGTCGCCGCCATCGCAACGGACAACGGCTTCGGGAGCCACGAGGGGTTCACCAGAGCGTTCAACGAGGCATTCGGCTGTCCGCCACGGGCGTACCGGGACCGGGCGGATGACGGTTGGAACCCGGTGGTCTCCGCACGGGTGGCACAGACCTCGCCGTGTATCGGGCTGTACCACCGATCCACCCTTCCGCAACCGACCGTTGATCAGCGCACCAGCAGGAACCAGGAGGATGTCATGGAGACCAACGCCCAGCCGGTGACGGTGGAGGATCTGTCGCCGACGCCGATGCTGTACATGGCCCGCAGGATCGACAAGGACGAGTTCGCCGCCGTCCTGGCCGAGCTACTGCCCGCCGTGTTCCAGTATGTGATGGAGGAGGGGCTGGCCATGGCCGGTCCACCGTTCGTCCGCTACCTCGAACAATCGGCGGCGTTCCTGTCGGTGCAGGCCGGTATCCCCCTGATCGAGCAGCCGAAACCGCCGGCCGCGGACCGCAACATCGAGGTTGGGGAGCTGCCCGGCGGGCCGACCGCCGCCACGATCCATCGGGGTCCGTACGACACGCTGGGGGACAGCCACATGGTCCTGGACCGATGGATGACGGCAAACGAACGACGACCGTCCGGCCCGCCGTGGGAGGTGTACCTGACCGACCCCGGCGACGTCCCGGACCCCAGTGATTGGGAGACGCAGATCCTCTGGCCGCTGGAGCCGGTGGACGTCTCCGAAACGACCGAACTGGGCTGATCAACCGGCTTGATCAGCGGGAAATTCGCTGATCCCGGGCCTCGAATAACCTCCGCAACGGCCCCCAGGCCGTTAGTCTTAGTTTTTCCTTCTTGGAGGTCTGTCGTGGCTGACATAGATATCGGAATGGGCAAATCGGCTCGGCGGGCGTACAACCTCGACGAACTGGTCCTCCTGCCCGGCCGCCGGACTCGGGACGCCGACCTGGTCGACATTTCCTGGCAGATCGACGCCTACCGATACGAACTGCCGTTCCTGGCCACCGCCATGGACTCGGTCACCAGCCCCGCGACCGCCATCACCATCGGCAAGATGGGGGGCCAGGCGGTCCTTGACCTTGAAGGTCTCTGGTCCCGGCACGAGAACGCCGACGAGCTGCTCGAGGAGCTGTCCACCCTGGAGGGCGAGGCGGCCCGGGTTCGGATGCAGGAGCTCTACAAGTCCCCGATCGATCCCGATCTCATCACCAAGCGGGTGGCCGAGATCCACGAGGGCGGCGTGCTGGCCGCCGGCGCGGTTTCGCCCAAGCACGTCGCCGATCGTGCGGATCTGGTCCGCAAGATCGAGCTTGATCTGCTGGTCATCCGTGGCTCGGTCATCTCCGCAGAGCACGTGACCGACGGCCCGAGCCTCAACCTGAAGGAGTTTGTCCGAGAGTTGGAGATGCCGGTGATCGTCGGCGGTTGCGCCGGCTACCAGGCGGCGCTCCACCTGATGCGAACGGGGGCCGCCGGCGTACTGGTCGGGGTTGACGGCGGTCGGACCGCGGCGGCCAGCAAGGTGATCGGTGTCGGCTCCGGCTTGGCCACCGCCATCGCCGATGTCCGGGCGGCCAGAATGCGCCACCTGGATGAGACCGGGATCTACGTCCACGTCATCGCCGATGGCGGCATTTCGTCAGGCGGGGAGATCGCAAAGGCCATGGCCTGCGGGGCGGACGGCATCATGCTCGGCCGCACGCTTGCCGCAGCCACCGAAGCGCCCGGCCGGGGCTGGCACTGGGGCAACTCGGTTGTCCACCCGACGCTGCCCCAGGGCAATCGGATCAAGGTTGATCAGATCGGCACCCTGGAGGAGCTGCTCATCGGGCCGGCCAAAACGGCGGACGGTCGCCACAACATGTTCGGTGCGCTGCGCCAGGCGCTGGCAACCCTGGGGTACGAGAACCTCAAGGACCTCCAGAAGGCGGAAGTGCTGATCAAAAGCGGGGCGTCGTGACCACCGCTCCCGCCGCCGGCACGGCAGCCGCCCCCACCCAGGTTGTCCTGGTTGTCGACTTCGGCGCCCAGTACGCCCAGCTGATCGCCCGGCGGGTCCGAGAACTCAGCGTCTACTCCGAGATCGTCCCCAACGACATCTCCGCCGCCGACATCGCCGAGCGGCAACCGGCGGCCATCATCCTGTCCGGCGGCCCCGCAAGTGTGCACGTCGAGGGTGCGCCCCGGCTTGATCCCGCCATTTACGAGCTTGGCATTCCGATTCTGGGGATCTGCTACGGATCCCAGTTGATCGCCCATCAGCTCGGCGGCGAAGTCGGCCGCAACGAGACCGGAGAGTACGGCCGCACCACCCTCACCGTCGACCCGGCCAACCCCGGTTCCCTGCTGGGCCCCGGCGCTCCGGAGACCCAGACGGTGTGGATGAGCCACTTCGACGGGATCACCGTCGCCCCGGACGGGTTCGTCGGTTGCGGTTCCTCGCCGAACGCCCCCATCGCGCTGCTGGAAAGCGACCAGCGCCGAATCTGGGGTGTCCAGTACCACCCCGAGGTGGCCCACACCCCCAACGGGATGGACCTGCTCCGTCGGTTCCTCCACGACCTGGCGGGCTGCGAACCGACGTGGACGATGGACTCCGTCATCGAAACCTCGATCGACGCCATCCGTGCCCAGGTCGGCCCGGGTCGGGCCATCTGCGGTTTGTCCGGTGGGGTCGATTCCGCGGTGGCCGCCGCCCTGGTCCATCGGGCCATCGGTTCCCGACTGACGTGTGTCTACGTCGATACCGGCCTGATGCGGCTGAACGAGTCCGATCAGGTGGTCGAGACCTTCCAGCGGCATCAGGGGATCGAGCTGATCCACGTCAGGGCCGGAGACCGGTTCCTGGAGCGGCTGGCCGGTGTGACCGAGCCGGAGGACAAGCGCAAGACCATCGGGGAGCTGTTCATCCGGGTCTTCGAGGAGGCTTCGGGCGGGATCGAGGATGCGGACTTCCTGGTCCAGGGAACCCTCTATCCGGATGTGATCGAGTCTGGCACGAACAGCGCAGCAAAGATCAAGAGCCACCACAACGTCGGGGGCCTCCCCGAAGACCTGGAATTCAAGCTGGTCGAGCCGCTGCGCAACCTTTTTAAGGACGAGGTTCGCAAGGTCGGTTCCGAGCTCGGGTTGCCGGACGAGATCGTCTGGCGCCAACCGTTCCCCGGCCCCGGGCTCGGGGTTCGGATCATCGGTGAGGTCACCGCCGAGAAGGTTGCGGTGTTACAGCAGGCTGATGCCATCGTTCGGGCGGAGATCGCCGCCGCCGGGCTTGAGCGGGAGATCTGGCAGGCGTTTGCCGTGCTGCCGGACATCCGCACCGTCGGTGTGATGGGGGACGAGCGGACCTACGCCCACCCGATCATCATCCGGGCCGTCACCAGCGATGATGCCATGACTGCGGACTGGGCCAGGTTGCCGTACGACCTGCTGGAGACGATGTCCAACCGGATCATCAACGAGGTCGACGGTGTCAACCGCGTCGCCTACGACGTCACCAGCAAACCCCCCGGCACCATCGAGTGGGAATAGGGCGCTGAGCGTCCCTTGACTGTACGGCGTGACCCGCCGAGCGGTGGTGCCGGTTAGGGAGGGCCGCTAGGCCCGAACGGCAGGCACCATCGAGTGGGACTAGGGACAGTGCCGGTGGTTTGCCTGTAGCCGTGGGCCTCGAGCGGTGGTGCCGGTTAGTGA
>JBCCGJ010000299.1:0-7503 GCA_039029335.1 Actinomycetota bacterium
CCATCTCGGTGGCGGGGACACGGCCTTGCTACTTCTTCGGCGTCACTCCCGAGGGGTGACACCGTGAACCGGAGCGATCAGCCGAGAAGGGTCTCGGCCTTGCCCTGGAGGTCGGTGAGGATCGCATCGATGTCCCCACCGGCCAGGAAGTCGGCGATGGCCTGTCCGGCCTCGTTTGCAAACGCCGGAACGGTGTCCCGATCGAGGAACTGGGTCACGTGGGTGGCCCCATTGATTGCCTCGATCGACTTCTGCTGCAGTGCGTTGTAGCTGCCGGTGTCGGCGTTGATATTCGGCACCTGCACGGAGGCGTCGATGGCCTTGTAGGCATCCTGGGCGATGGCCGATCCGAGGTGCTGCAGCACCGCCTTTGCGCCGGCTTCGTTGTCCGGGTTGGCAACACCGACCCATCCGTCGATCGGAGCTTCGACGGTCTCCTGACCGTGCTCGTCGTTGAGGACCGGATAGGGGAAGAAGTCCAGGTCATCGAATTCGCCGGGGCCGGAACCCTCGGGGAACTCCGACCCGACAAAACCGCCGATGACGTACATGGCGGCCTCACCCTTGACCAGGGCCTGGCCTGCGTCGTTCCACTCCCGACCGTTCGGGTCAGGCTGGTGGTACGGCAGGATCTCGGACCACGCCTCGAAGACGGCCTTCGTCCGGTCGTCGGTCCAGCTCTCGTTGCCGGCCAGGAGGTCGGCGTGGTACTGGAATCCGTTGAGCCGGAAGTTGATCTGGTCGAAAGTGCCCATGGCGGGCCAGCGGCCGTCGTTGCCGAGGGCGAAGGGCACGATGCCCGCACCCTGGATGTCCTCACAGAGAGCCAGCATCTCGTCCCAGGTGCCCGGGGCGGACCAGCCGTTCTCCTCGAAGACGCTCTTGCGGAAGTGGACCTGCCAGCTGTAGTAGGTCCACGGCACGAAGTACTGACTGCCCTCGTAGGTGGAGGCACCCTTCATGCCGCCGGACAGGACGTCGTCCAGTCCGTCGGTCCACAGGTCACTGATGTCAAGGAGGAAGTCCTGCTTGGCCAGCGAGCCGAGGCGGAATGCGGCGAACCACGGTGCGACGTCGTCCGGCGGATCCTGCATGTAGGCGTTGATCTGCTCCTGGTAGGTGTTGTGGTCAACCTCGTTGAGCTCGATCGTGAGGTCGGTGTTCGGGAACGTGTCCAGCGCGGCGCGCAGCGCCTCGTTCGGACGCGGATCCGAGTAGTTCGAACCGACCCGCACGGTGCCGCTCACGCTGGAGGCGTCGACGCTTTCGCCGTCGCTCCCGCAGGCGGCGAGCAGGCCGCCCGCTGCCGCAAGGCCACCGACCGCGGCCGCACCCTTGAGCACGTCACGGCGAGCCAGGTGGAAACCAACCTCCGACGGGCTCGGCGACCGTCGTACTTCATCTGTCATTGTCTCTCCCCAATCAGAGTGGATTAAGCGGACTCGGCGAGCCCGGGTGCACACCCGATAGGCGACGGTTGCCGCCGTGGTTCACCTCGCACATTCTTACAGAAGCTGACAGATTCCCGTTACATCGTCAACAAGTTCTCACATGGCCACCCGTAGTGGGCGACTGGCGGCGACAAACCAAAAACCGACTGCGGATTCGGCCAAAATCGCCTCGGGGACGGCCGGTGGCTGTTCTGGGGTCGATCCACGCCCACGACAAAACCGACTACAGGTTCGGCCACGAGCGCTGCGAGGACGGTTGACGCCGCTGGCCGGGCTTTGGTCCGAGGGCCCAGCGGCGCCGCCAGGCACCGGCCTCGGGGCCGGTTATCTCCGGTGTGGCCTGTCGATAGGCGTTTTTCTTGGCCTGCCACCAGCCTTTTCCGAACTCGTCGGCCAGCTCGCTGATCCGGCCTTCGACCCGTGCGGCGAAGGCCCGGGCGTCCTCGCCGTCCTCCATCGTCATCGGGTCGCCGAAGACAACCGCGCAGCGAGCCCTCGTCGGCCAGTTGCGGCCTTTCGGCAGCACGGTCCCGGTTCCGTCCAGGTACACCGGAACGACCGGCGCCTTACTCTGCTTGGCCAGGAACGCGGCCCCCGGCCGGTGTTTGCGGCTCCAGCCGTCCGGGCTTCGCCCACCCTCGGGGAAGATCAGCAGGTTGCGACCTTCGCTCAACGCCTCGAGTGAGTTCTTGATCGACAGCTTCGACAGCTTCTGTCGCTCGATCGGGATGGCCCCGATGAACAGCGCGGACAGCGCGGCCGAGAAACGGTTCGGGAAGAAGTAGTCGGCCCCGGCGGCGATGTTGAGATCCTGGCGAAGCTTGGAGGGCATGGTGGCCAACAGCAGGCTGGTGTCGGCGTGACTGTGATGGTTGGCGGCAAAGATGACGGGCGCCTCCAGGTCCTGTAACCGATCCGTGCCGATCACCCGGGGTGAGCTGTAGATCGCGATGGCCGGTTTGAAGAACCCCCAGACCGCGGCGCGTCGGACCAACCTGGCGGCCGGACGGTTCGCCCAGTCGGTGTCGTAGTGGACCCCGGTGCTCGGGGTCTTTTCCCGCTTCTGCACACCCTTCGGGGTGGACGGAGGGTTTGTGATAAATCGCAGCCAGCCCATCACAACCGCTCCTAGCTGACGTCTGCCATCAGGATCGGTGGGTTGTGCACGTGGGTGACGGTCGGCTTCGGTCCGACGGTGTCCTCGGCCATCTCCAGCGCGTCCTGCAACGTCGACGCAGGCTTGAACCCCAGTCGCCGGACCGCCCGGGGTTCCCCACCGACGACGATGACCTGCCCGAGGTACTGCAGGGCGTGGGAGCCCCAGTACCACATGTAGAACGGGTGGACGCCGTGGTAGGCGTAGCTGGTCCGGTAGAGGTGGCGGTACCACTCGTCCTCGGCGAACTGGGTTTCGTACTTCTTCTCTATCTCAAGTGGATCGGTGGTGTCGGCCAGCACCTGCTCGAAGAAGTCGATGTAGCTCGGATGGTGCACGGGGTGGAACTCCCACGGGGTCGGGTGGCTCATGATCAGCACCCCGCCCTCCCGAACAACCGGCTTGCCCCGGTACAGGTTGAAGAAGTAGCCGAGGCCCTGCACCATCACCAGGATCGGGTTCATGATGGAATTCACGTTGTAGGGCGTCAGGTACGGCAGACCCATCGTGCAGATGTCGGTCTGACCGGTCACCGGTACCAGGTGCTGGGCGTAGACCATCTCCGTGGTCCTGCGGTGGACCGCCTCGACCTCGCCGGCCTGGATCGAGGTCATGTCGTACGGCGCCTTCCAGGTGTGGAACGCCTTCCGCCTGGCCGCCGGGGTCATGGCCCGGAGACCGGCCTGCATCCCGGCAAAGGAGGCCCGGTCCCGCATGGACCACTCCCACTCCCGTTTCTGCAGCATCGACATCGGACCGGTGTGGCCGAAGGTGTTGGTGTTGAGCGTCGACTCGATCTGGAAGATCCGGGGCCCGACCGACTTGATGATCTCACCCTGCCGCCAGTTCGACCGGTGGAGCTCCGAGTTGTCCTGATCCATGAACGACCGGGAGTGCCGCATCGTCCGGACGTTGTGGTGGGCCTTGACCCCCTCGTAGCCGGACAGCCCGGTTGCGGTGCTCTTCCAGCCGCCGTCCATCGACACCAGGTTGATGTTGACGTACACCACCAGGTCCGAGTCGGCGGCCCGCTTGCTCATCTGGACCTTCTCGCCCTTCTCGGTCTCGCCAAGGATGACCATGCCGTCCGGGTCCTCGGCGTCGTGGTTGTACAGCAGGCCGTGCGGGGCGAACGCCTCATACACCCGGTCGCCTACCGCATGGCGCAGCTCGGGCTCGGTCATGCGGCGATGCAGGCACAGGGCGGCGATCAGGTGCACGTCGTCGACGCCGGCCTCGGCCGCCATGTCGAGGACCGCCTCGATGATGCGCTGCCGGACGTCCGGGCGCTGCATCGGGGGGAGGGGGAGCGAGATGTCGTCGAAGGCGATGGTCAGCTTCATACCCGGCTTCAGCAGGGACGGGAGCGGATCGTCGTCGATCGGGTTGAGCAACGCCTCCTTGATGGAACCGTCCGGATCGTCGATGCCCTTCAGCGGCTCGCCGGGGTAGATGACCCGGCTCCGACCGACCGGCAGCTTCTCCATCCGGAATCCCTCGCCGTGGTGGAACAGAATCGGCGGGGTCTGCCGGTCCACCTCGAGCACAAAGCCGGGACGGGGATTGTTGACTGGTTTCTTCTTCACTTCGTGTCTGTCCTGTCGACTGCCGGTTCGTTGCGCGTGTTTCCGTTGCGGTTGCTTCGGGTCCGTTTGGTCGTCACCGTGGTCATCGTCGGCTCTTCCTCATATGGGGAAGCGGTCCGAGCGGCAGCAGTTTGTCCGTGCCCCCGTTCGACTTCGCCCAGTATTCAATCAGCCAACCACGCTTTGTGGCCATTGATGCCAGCCTGGTCTCCGGGTTGACCGCAACCGGGAAGCCGACAGCGTCGAGGAGCGGGAGATCCGAGGATGAGTCGGCATAGGCCACGGATTCGGCAAGGTCGAACCCGTTGGCGTCCGCATAGTCCCGCAGCGCCTGGGCCCGCACCTCCCCGGTCGGTGGGACCGAGAGGAGCTCACCGGTGTAGCGGCCGTCCTCCTGGGACATCTCCGAGCAGATCACATCATCGAAGAGCGGGCCGAGCGGGTTGACCACTATGTTCAACGCCCCGGTGATCAGCACCGTGCGATGACCGAGCCTGCGGTGTTCCCGCACCCGACGGAGTGCGGCGGGAAACGCCTTGGTCAGAATGTGGTCGGCCAGCAGCTCCGCGCCGAGGCGGTCCATCTCGGCCACCGATGCGCCGTCGTAGCGGCGGTAGAAGTGGCGGAGGAAGTCCGTCCGGTCCCGCTGATCGAGAGCCAGCAGCGCCGGGGCCTCACCGATGGTCTTCATGGTGAACCGCATCCGATCCCGGGGTGGCAGGTTCCTGGTGGCCAGCCAGGCGTAGCTGAAGACCACGTTGCTGGCGATGATGGTGTTCTCCAGATCGAACGCCGCAAGGTGACGTTCGGGGGCAAGGACCCTGGCCCGCAGCCGCGAAGTTCTGGCGTCCGGGTCGCTGCGTTCGCCGGTGGTCTTGACCCTGGCGTGTTCAACAACGGACGGCAGGTGGATCCGGGTGACGTAGTGGTCCCAGCTGATGACGGCCGGGTCGCAGCAGAACGCCTCGGCGTCGGACTCGTCAAGCGATTGGTGGAGATCGATCAAACCGTCAACCCCGTACAGCGCCTCGCACTCGGCGTAGGCGCCGTAGATCTTGACGTATCCCATCGCCCGGCTGACCATCTCCCGCCGGTCCTCCACCTCGGCGGTGAGCATCGCCTGACGGCCGCGGAGGGGAAGGAGTTTGAGGGCCCGGTCGGCCCGGTCCAGGTTCTTCTGGACCCGCTCCAGTTGCCGCTCGACCGCACCACGCCCGGGGAACGACCACTCCGGCACTGAGATCGGTTGGCCTTTCCGGTCGTACAGCGGGTGCTCGGTGAACCACGAGCTGACCAGGTTGACCAGCTGCCGATAGTGCAGCGGGTTCCGGGTGCCCGACGCCACCTGGGTCACGTCAACGGCTGAAACCCTTCGGACTCCGGCTCGAGTGTCCCCGCCTCGCTCCGAAACGTCGCGGGCGCTGTCGCCAACGATGGGTCCCCGGGCAGCAACGTTGATGATGGCGGCGACGACCAGGTCGACCGGGATGACGTCGATCACCCCTTCGGGCACACCGGGGAATTCCTTGAGCAGGCCGCGGGCGTAGCTGATGATGATCGGCTCGGCCATCCGGAAACCCTTGATCCAACCGGGGAACGGTTCGGCCCAGGCCGACTCGATGATCGACGGCCGAACGATGGAGACCGGGATGTCACCCCGCTGCTCGTCGAGGGCCCGTTCGCCCAGCGCCTTGGTGTACGCATAGGCATCGGGCCAGCCGAGGGACGCGGCTCTTGCCCGGCCCGCTTCGACCAACTGATCGGTGACCCAGCGCTGCCGGATCTGCTCGGTCTTGGCCGAGAGTAGCGGTGTGCCTGCGGCGCCGAGTTCGTGGCGGGCGTCGGCCCGGAACTGGCGGAGGCGCTCCGCGGAGCGGGACTCCGCATCGAAGTCCGCCCTGGTCCGCCGGGCCGCCTTGACCTCGGCCCGCCAGTCGACGTCGATGTGGAACGGACTGTCGCTGAGCAGCTGCTCCGGTGCGCCCCCCCGGCGGTTCCCTGCGACGTAGCACGTCGACACGGCGACAAAGTGGGGTGTCACCCCGAGGTCCTGGAGCGTTTCGGCGATCCTGGTCGGTCCGAGGAGGTTGACCTCCACCGCGCCGTCGAGCGGTGCGTCGAAGCTGACGGTGGCGGCGGAGTGGATGATGATGTCACAGTCGGCGAATGCCGCCCGGCCGTCGTCGTCCAGTCCGAGGCCGTCGGTGCCGACGTCGCCGGCGATGACGGTGACCCGCTCGTCGATCTCGGCCCAGAACGCCTCCTTGCCCCGATCCTCCAGCATCCGGTTGAACGCGTCGTTCCGGAAGATCTCCCGCCGTGCCCGCTGGGTGGGGGTCGACCGCTTTCCCGGACGCACCAGCAGCACCAGCGTGCAGTCGGGGACGCCCCGGAGCAGCCGCTCCACCAGGGCCGTACCGAGGAACCCGGTTGACCCGGTGACGGCGATACGTTTGCCCGCGAGCTGATCAGCGATCATGACCGGCACCCCTTTACCATTTGGTCAGGATAGCTCACGGTCAACCGTTTGGCGTCGGGCGAATCGACCGGTTGTACACATGGTCCGACCGGTGATGGCGGATTTGCGACCAACCTCATACCATTTGGTAAGTGTCGACGAAGGAACGCGTTCTGACCGAGGCGACCATCGCGTTCGCAACACAGGGGGTGTCCGGTACGTCCCTGGACGCCCTGGCCAGGGAACTGGGCGTCACCAAGCAGACGATCCTCTACCACTTCGGGTCGAAGGACGGTCTGATCGCCGCCGTGCTCACCAGCGCCGCCGAAGACCTGGTGGCCGAACTGCAGCGGGCGGTCGACATAAGCGAGCCGGGGTGGGACCGGGTGGTGGCCACCGTCCGGGCCAGCTTTGCCCTTGCGGTCCGGCGGCCGGAGCTCCTCGGGTTGCTGCGCGAGGTCAACCGTCTCGGCTCCGACTGGTCCGAGCCGGTGCTGGAGTTGCTCCAGCCGCTCATAGACCGGGCCATCGCCGACCTGCAAGCCGGCATGGCTGACGGTCGCTTCCAGCCGGGAGATCCCCAGATGGTCCTGGTCAGCGCCTATGCGGTGGTGACCGGCGTCGTGTCCGATGGTGAGTTGCTTCGGGCGGTCGGTCTGCAGCTGGACCTCCGGGTGGCGGCGCGACTTCGCCGGACGCTGCTCTCCGTCCTGGAGGCGGCTCTGATGCCACAGGGCCGCTTTCACCCTCAGGCGAGTCGCTGAGCAATAGGCTCCCAGGGATCCGCTCATGATGTCGTCACCCCCGAACCCGATCACACCACGCACCGGCCCGGCATCGGTTACCGCGTCG
>JBCCGJ010000300.1:0-7491 GCA_039029335.1 Actinomycetota bacterium
GGCTTGACGTGGTGGCCGGGGGCGGAGGCGCCGGGAGGCTTGATGCACTCCGGGCGTTCATGACCGATGTCGCCCCCGGCATCGAGTGAGCGGTCGCGGCACCGTCGAACCGTTGTCCGTCAGTCGCTGAACGGGCCACCGATCTGCGGACCGGGACCCAACCACCGCAGACCGGTGGCCCGTTCAGCGACTGACGGAGAACGGTTCGACGGTGCCGCGACCGCTCACTCGATGCCGGGGGCGACGTCGGTCATGAATGCCCGGAGTGCATCAAGCCGCCCGGCGCCTCCGCCCCCGGCCACCACGTCAAGCCCGATGTGGCCGACACCGATCGCCTGCCACCGGGCGACCTCCTCGAGCATCTGGTCAACCGAGCCGGTAATCGACTTCTCCGGTTCCATCCGTCCCTCCGGATCCAGGTAGAGCCGGACGGACAGCACGATGTCGTCCCGGTCGCGGCCGACCGTCTCGCAGGCCCGGTCGATGGCGGTCCATTCCTCGGCGACCCGGTCGATCGGTTCAAAAGCGGCGTGGAACCCGTCCCCGAACCGAGCGGTCCGGCGGAACGCCGCATCGGACGAGCCGCCGACCCAGATCGGGATTCGGCCGTTGGTCGGTTTCGGTCGGAATCCGACTTCCGGAAAGTTGTAGAATCGGCCGTCGTAGCTCGGGAGATCCTCGCTGAACAGATGCTCGAAGACCTCGAGCTGCTCGTCGGCCCTGGCGCCCCGGTGGTCGTACGGCATGCCGAGCACGTCGAACTCCTCCTCCATCCAGCCGACACCGACCCCGAGGATCGCTCGACCTTCCGAAAGCACGTCCAGCGACGCCATCCACTTGGCGGTCAGCACCGGAGGGCGGTAGCCGAGGATCAGAACGGTTGTGCCGAGCAGGAGCCGTTCGGTCCGGGCCGCAACAAACATGAGCGTGCCCAGCGGGTCAAGCCACGGCATGTCGAACCCACCGGGGAAGCTTCCGTCCTTGGTGTAGGGATACTTGGACTCGATGTCCCGCGGCCAGGCGATGTGGTCGCTGACCCAACCGGAGTGGACCCCCAGACGGTCTGCTTCCTCGGCCCACTCGATCAGGGTCTCCCGGGTGGCGGAACGTCCGAGTTGCGGCAGGTGTACTCCGATATCCATCAGGCGAACCTAATCGCCGGGCAAACCGGCGCACAATCCGCCGGCTGCGAATCGGTTCAGCCGCCCTCGGTCAGCTCGTCGGGTTCGATGAGTTCACCTGCAGCGGCCAACGCAGCCGCCAGGTTCACCGCTCGGCTGTAGACCGCCGAGAAGTAGTGCTCGGATGCGTTCTGCTGGCCGGAGAGCGGTGGACGGCCGAGCGAGAGGACCGCGGCGGCCGGCTTTGTGGTGATCGTGGCCCCCGGTGGGTCGTACTCCTCGAGCAACTCCGGGTTGCCCCAGAAAACCCGGGGATCGACTTTCTTCTTGCGGGAGCCCTTCCGGCGCCGGGAGTTGGAGGACTTCGCCCCGCCCTTGTTGCCGTCTCCCTTGCCGTTCCCGCTGTTCGAGTTGTTGCTGTTCGGGTTCTTGCTGTTCGGGTTCTTGCCGTTGCCGTTCGAGCTGTTGCGGTTGGCCTGCTGATCGGCCCGCCCGGACCGTCGTTTTCCGTTGTTCTTCTGCTGCTGATTGCTCATCGTGTCTTCGACGTCCGTCTTCTGCTAGGTGGTGGTGAGCAGGTCACCGCCGGTCGGTGCGCCGGCGTCGGTGGATGCGTCCCAGTCGTCCTCGTCGGAGAGTTCCGTTGCCGTCTCCTCCGGTTCGTCGACCGCCGCGATCAGCAGATCCGGGTCGATGCCGAGCGCCACCTGGAGCTGCTCGGCGTCCAGGTCACCGACGGAACTGGACTTCGGCAGCACCATGTCGGCGATCTGCCGCTTACCGGCAACGACCTCCTCAACCCGTTCGTCCACGGTCCCGGGACAGACCAGGCGGTGACAGATCACGGTGCTTGTCTGGCCGATACGCCACACCCGGTCCCTGGCCTGATCCTCGACCGCAGGGTTCCACCAACGGTCATAGAGGACAACGTGGCTGGCCGCGGTGAGGTTCAACCCGGTGCCGCCGGCCTTGAGGGACAGCACCATCGCACCGGCGTCCTCGTTGGCCTGGAACTCGCTGACGAGGCGATCCCTGGCACCCCGGCTCAGTCCGCCGTGGTAGCAGCGGATCGGTTTTCCGGTCCGCTCGGTCAGGTACGCGGCCAGCTTCTCACCCCAGCTGGCGAAGTGGGTGAAGATCAGCACCCGCTCATTGGCCGCGAAGACGTTGTCGACGATCTGGTTGAGCCTGGCCAGCTTCCCGGACCGGCCGTCCAGCGGTTCGTCGTCGTCCTGGTAGGCCGCCGGATGGTTGCAGATCTGTTTGAGGGCGGTGATCGCGGCGAGGACCGCACCCTTGCGCTGCGCCGGCTCGCCGGCTTCGGTGTCAACGACCAGGCTGTCCAGGACCGCCTGGTAGAGGCCGATCTGCTCCGGGGTCATCGCGCAGTGGTCCAGCTCGTCGATGCGGTCCGGGAGCTCCGCCGCGATCTGCGGTTCGGCCTTTGTCCTGCGGAACACCAGGATGCCGTTGAGGGCTCGCAGCGCCTGCTCGGCGCTGTCCCGGCCGGAGTCGGTCTGGGAGAGCTGGGAGATGAATGCCGCCCGTCCGCCCACCAGACCGGGGTTGGTGAAGTCCATGATTGCCCAGAGGTCACCGAGGCCGTTCTCGATCGGGGTGCCGGTGAGTGCAACCCGGGTCCTCGCGTTCAGCCGCCGCAGCTGACGGGCGGTTTCCGACGTGGGGTTCTTGATGGCCTGGGCCTCATCGAGGATGACCTTGCCCCATTCGATCTGTTCCAGGGCGTCCATGTCCCGCACTGCGGTGCCGTAGGTGGTGATGACCACGTCCGCCTTGCGGACCATGCCCGGTATCCGACCGGCGGTGGCCCGGTTCGGCCCGTGATGCACCACGGCGTTCAGGTCGGGGACGAACTTGTTCGCCTCGGAGAACCAGTTGCCCACCACCGCAGGCGGCGCAATGACCAGCGCCGGACCGCTGCCCTGGCTGACCCGCAGGTGAGCCAGCATGGTGGGGGTCTTGCCAAGGCCCATGTCCAGGGCGAGGCAGCCGCCAAGTCCGGCCTCGTCGAGGAACGAAAGCCACATTCGGGCTTCGGCCTGGTAGCTGCGCAGCTCACCCTCGAACCCGTCGAGCTTGGTTGGCGGATCGTCCGCCAGGTTCGATGCGCTGCGCAGCAGGTCGGCGGCCCATCCGTCGCCGGAGATCGAGATTCCACCGGACAGCGGCGAACCTTCCAGCCCCAGTGCGTGGCGAAGCATGTCCGCTCCGCTGAGTCGGGTTGCGTCCGCTCGCTCCGCCAGTGCGGCCGCAGCTTCCGCCAGGTCGGCCTGATCCAGCTCGACCCACTGGCCGCGGGACTTGACCAGCGGCCGGGCTTCGGAGGCGAGGCGGCCGATCTCCTCCGCGGTCAACTCGATGTCGTCGAAGACGACGCTCCACCGGACGTTGGCCAGCTGCTGGGCGCCGACGACGCTCTCCTGGGCCTCCTCGGACGTCAGCCGGAGCGTCGGGGTCGGCTTCTTTCGTGAGAGCGCCGGTGCCCGGACCTCGTAGCCGGCGGCGACGAGAATCGGCCCGTCGACCGACATCAGCCGCCAGGCCTCGTCCTGGCTGAGGACAACCTCACCCCGCCGGCGGGCCCCCGGCCGCAGAAGCTCCGGATAGAGCCGCTCCAGCCTGAGCAGTTCCTCCTCGACCTCCTTGCGTCGGGTGTTCGACGAGTTGACGATGACCTGCTCCACCGGCAGCAGCCGATTGTCGTTGTTGGGCGCCAGGACCGACAGGTACCAGGCGTTCATCTCATCCGGCGGGTCGAGTTGGATGACCAGCTTGAACTTCTTCGGCCCACTGATGGACCGGGACCACTGGTCGATGCGCCTGGCCAGCTCCGAGCCCATGCGGCTGGGGGCGTTGAACGGTTCCCCGTCCAGCCGGGTCAGGAAACACTCCGCCACGTCGGTCTTCGACGTGGGGTCCGGCGGGGCGGCGGGAACGTCAAGCCGGGTTGCCGCCTGGCGGCAGATCGCCGTGACCAGATCGGACAGAACGGCGGTGGTCATCGAGCGGCCGTCCGGGCGGTTCTCCAGGACGCCGACCGCCCCGGGGACCGCCTGGCTGAGTGCGTTGTGTTCGTCCTGGTCGATCAGCGCAGGAACCCAGCGGACCTCAAAGGAGGAGACCTTGTCATTCTCACGCTTGGCGTTCCGGGGCCGGCGGGCCTTCTTCATCTGGGGCACCATGCGGCCCTGGGCCACGAGCCGGACCGCCAGCGCGGTGGCGAGGCCGATCCAGGCGACGCTGAGTCCGGTTGACTCGTCGTCGGTGGTGGAACCGAGTGCGGTCAGCCAGCCGAGACACGCCTCGATCGGGGCGGAGACGGCGTCGGCCTTGCCCTGCCCCGGCACCTTGATCTGGTTGTGGGACTCCCATTCGATCGTGCCGGCACCGGCGTCCTCCAGCCGGGCCAGGAGCTCCTTCTCCGACGCCGAGACGGCGCCGTGACCGGATGCCCAGGCGACAACCCGTCCAGGGCTCCACGACAGCTGAAGCTGGGTGAGCCCCTCGCCCGCGACCGGCATGGCGGTGGTGTCACCATCCTCCGGCTCCGGCGCTCGCTGTGTTGCCGGGCCGACCAATTCGGTCAGCACCTCGTCGATCCTGCGGTACTCGGACTCCAGGTCGGCCAACACCATGGCCCGTTCCGGGCCGCGAAGTGTCCGCTCGGTGCGGTCGATGGCCAGGTCCGCCGTGTCGAGAAGGCGGAGCAGCGCGGCGATCCACGCCTGCTGGTGGTCCTGGAGCAGCGTCAAGTCGGCCTCGGTGCTGAGGCCGTCCAGGTGCGCCTGCACCAGGTCAAAAAAGTCATCGGTGGAAACCGGTAAGGGTTTCGCAGTCGTTGTGGCGATTGCTCTCTCCGTTTATGACTGTGACGGATGAACCCCTCGGGGGTAAGGGGGTCCGCCTCGACGCTCTACCGCGTTCAAGCGCTTGCTTGGGGCCGTCGCGGCTTGCACCCAGCGTCAATCAGTACTGCGTCAATTGGTATTACGTGTGGGTGGGCCCGCCGTGGCAAGCGTGGCGAGCGCTTGCGTTAGAGGCTGTTGGTTGAGAACGTTTGGTTCTCGCGCCCCGGGGACCACCCTAGCTTGGTCGGCACCTGTTCGCCACAGTCAAGCCCTGCCGGGATTTCCTGCAAGCCCTTCCGGGATTTCCTGCAAGCCCTTCCGGGATTTCCTGCCGGCCCTTCCGGGAGTTCCCGCACGGCCCGCCGACCCCGGGTAATTCTACTAGCGCTGACAGGTCAACGGTGCCGATTCAACGCCGAATTTCACGGCCGCAACCGATCGGACCGACCGAAGGTTGAAGCCGTTCTGCTCGGCGAACCATTCGTAGTCTCCGGTGGAGGTGTTCCCCGGATCGAGGTCGTCCGGCCCGCCGGTTGACGCCGTGCGGAAGACCACACCGCCCTGCTGATTGTAGAAGACGTAGGAGTCGGCGAGCACGAAGTCGTCCTCGTAGACCTCCACCCCGGCGTCCCACCGACCGGTGTCGTTCTCGACCTGGCAGCCGTCAGGCGGCTGGACCGACACGATCGCATCGACCCGGCCGTACTGGTCGCCGGCCTCGATGCAGAACGACTGTGACGCCATGTCCTCGGCCAACTCGAGCCCCGGCTCGGATTGTGAGAACCGCGTCTCGTAGCAACCGGCCTCGAACCCGTCGAATGCATAGAAGCCGCTGTTGTTCGTGACGGTTGTTGCGACGGAGCGGTCGCCGGTGCCGTTGCGGTCCTCGTCGCGGAAGAGTCGAACGGTGACCCCGCCGCGTCCCGGCCCGTTGTACCCACCGAGCGTGACCCGGTCACCGATGAACGTCGGCCGGACGGTCGCTGGTGGCTGCGTCACGGCCGTGGTGGTTGTCGGGATGGTCGTGGTGGTTGTCGGCGCCTCCGTGGCGGGCGGCAGAGTGGTCGGCGCCTCCGTTGCCGGTGGCTTGGTCGTCGGCGGCACGGTTGTTGGTTCCGCCGTTGTACTGGTCACGGCGGCGGCGGTGGTCGGCGTCGAACCCTCGTCCGGGTCGCCGCCGTCGGTGCCCGTGCCGCTGCCGGTGGTTCCATCGGTGCCCGTCCCGTCATCGGTACCCGCGGCGGAACCGTTGTCTCCGGTCCCGTCGCCGTCACCCGCAGCGGTGGTGCCGGGCGCCGAGTCGTTCTCCGGATCCGTGGTGGCCGGGTCCTCCTCGCCGTCGACCGAAAGGGCAGGCCGCTCTCCGTCCGACGTGGCCTAATCGGTTGCTGGATCGTCGGTCAAAGACCCGGCCGTTGCTCCGGATGCGCCGCCGTCGTCCGATTCGGATGCCTCCGGACCACCGGCGTCGACCTGGTCCGCATCCTCGACCGCCGATCCGTCGGTTGTGGCCGCAGACTCCATGGTGCCGCCGTCGTTCAGCGAGTTCGCCCAGAGCAGTCCGCCGAGGGCCAGCACCGCCGCAGCGGTGGCGGTCCCGGCCAGTGCCCAGAACGCAGTCCCGAAGCGTCGCTCCGGTCCCGGGGCGGGAACTACCCCGGTCAGCGCCGCAACCGCAAGCGGACGCCCTTCCTCATCCTCGGCATCGTCCGGCAGGATGCCGTTGTTCCCGGCGGCGACCAGAACCGGCGTGCCGATGTCGTCCTCGTCAGAAACCAGTGGCTCCTCGGGGTCGAACGGAGCCGGCTCCTCGTCGAAGAGCTGCTCGCCGACGAATCGCTCCGAACCGACCGGTGGCGGCTGATCGAAGTCGACAAAGAGCGTGTCCTCATCGACGTCTTCGCCCGCGGTTTCGAGCGGTCGGTCGCCGTCGAGGTCCGGGTATTCCTGGTCCGCCAGAACGTCGTCCTCATACCCGAGGTGTTGCAGCGAGCCGTGGTCGCCGGGCTGGTCGGTCTCATCGAGCAGGCCTGCACCGAACAGCAGTCCTGCTCCTGCGGCCGCACCGGCTGCCGCGTCGAGGTGGTACCCCTCGGGGTCGCCGACGAGCGCAGGATCGATCGGATCGGGCTCCTCGTCGATCGGGGCCTCGGCGGGGATCCCGTCGCCGGGCAGTCCATACCCGTCCAGCGGATCGTCGCCCGGCAGACCGTACCCGTCCAACGGATCGTCGCCCGGCAGACCGTACCCGTCCAACGGATCCTCGCTGTCCAACGAACGTTGTTCGTCAAACGGGGCGGCCTCGCCGAACTGGCCCGCACTGTCGGCCACGGGCACGTCGTAGCCGATCACATCCGCATCCTCGGGCGAGAGGCCGTGGTGCTGCGGGGCCGACGCCTCGTCGATCCTGCTCTCGTCAAACCTGGCTTCGTCAAACGTGGCTTCGTCGAACGCTGTCTCGCCGAACCCGGTCTCGTCAAACATGGTGGCCGGGTCCAAGA
>JBCCGJ010000301.1:0-7483 GCA_039029335.1 Actinomycetota bacterium
AGGCCGTCATGAGTTACAACAATACCACCTCTCATGTTGACCTTCCAGCCGGAAAAGCGTGATGTGTTTTTGAGAGACTGGCACTCACTGAGATAACCTGGGGGCCGTCCACGTCGCGCTCGTCCACGTCGCCCTCGTCCACGTTGCGCCCGTCGGCGGGTCCGGTGCCGTCAAGGTCCTCCGCCTGCGCCAGGTCCTCCGTCTGCGCCTGGCCGTCCGCCTCGTCGATCCGCTCCGGCTCGGTGGCCGGCGCGAGGGATGCGCCGTCGGCCGACCGATCGACCCGGTCGACCGCCGCTGCCAGGGCGACGATCACCGCCCTGGCAAGGTCCGGCCGAAGGTCGATCTCCGCCAGCAGCGCATCTCGGCGGAGTCGGAGCACCTCTGCGGAGCGGAGCGCCAGGACATCGGTGACCGCAACGGCTCCGCGGAGTAACAAGAGCTCACCGACGGTGTCACCCGCCCGGCGGACTACCGGATCACCATCGGCCGAAGACTCCTCCAGTTCTCCGCTGACGACAAAATAGAGAGCATCGACCGGCAGACCGATCGTCTGCAGTCCGTCCCCCGGGCCGACGGTGACCTGTTCAGCCAGCTCAGCAAGCCGGATCACGTCGTCGTCGGCAGCCTCACCGAACAGACGACACCGCCTCAGGACTTCTGTCTTCTCGACGATCGCCATCGTCAGTGTCCTCCCGTTTCTCTTCAGATCTGCAGTCGGTTCGGCGCCGGTGGCGCCGGCCAGGATTCGTCGCCTGCTCCAGCTGAGCGTCGCTTCCTGCATCGGTCCGATGATCCCGTCCGGTCGGCCGATCGATCCGAGGTCCATCCCGCTCAGCGCAGCACCGTGGATCGCCGCGGCCGCCGCCCAGTCGTCGTCGCAAACGGACAGCACGGAGGTCAAGTCCCCGTCCGGGTCGTCGGCGCCGGGGATCGCCCGTCTCCGCCGGGCCACAAGGTCGGCCACCAGCTGCCGGTCCGGTTCACTGACCACCGACTCGAGCAGGTCGACGGCGGCGGCCGAGCTTGGTCCGAGCAGTTGCGCGGCCACCGCCCCGATCTGCGGCCGCCGATAGCGGACGGCCAGCAGGTTGCAGACGGTGCCGAAACGTCCATCGGCCCGATGAAAGAGGGTTCGGGTCAGCGTCCCGAAGGTTCGACCGTCCGGTACCAAACGTAGTGCGTCGTACAGCTCGGCTGCGGCACGCGCCTCCTCAGTCACAACCGGTCGAATCATCCGGTTGATTCGTTCGGGCACCGTCAGCCGCGCCGAGTCAAGATAGGGATTGCCGACCAGCCCGGCGGCCACGGCGGCCCGAATCGCCGGTGATGACTGCTGGAGCCGCCCGGCCAGGAGGGACGTCGTACCCGGTGTGGGCCCTGCGGCGAGGACCTGAACGATTCGAGTTGCACCGATCTCCGACCGGTCGGGATCGGCCAGCGCAACCGAAGCTCCCGGCACCGCCCCGTTGCCAAAGGCGTGGATCGCCGAGGCTGCGGCCTGCCTGGTACGCGGATCCTCCAGCGAATCGAGAACCAGGGGTGTGTGTCCGGACAGGTTCAGCAGGCCGATCGCTTCGATCGCAGCGGCCCGGACCTCGACATCCCCGTCAGTCAACAGGTTGGCCAGCAACTCCCGATGACTCGGCGGGGCGGTCCGGCCAAGGATCATGGCTGCGTCCCGTCGCTTCGCCGGCGTGTTGCTGTGCACCATGATCGCCAGCGCACCAAGCGCAACATCGTGCTGACGGAGGACGGCACCGTTCAGCATGGCCAGCACCGCCCCGGCCCGAATCTGCTGGTCCTCGTCCACCAGGAGCGGTTCGACGACCGCTGCGCCGCCATGGGGTTCGCAGGCGACGAGCGCCGCCATGGCCGCCACCCGAACCGGGTTGCTGTTGGTCGGGCCCAAACGGGCGCGCAGCCCGTCGAACGCCTGAAGAGGTCGCTCATCCCCCACCCGTTCAATGACGTCGATGATGGTTCGTTCCTCGTCGGACGTGTCCAGCAGTCGGAGCAGCTCGTTGTGGTAGCGCTCGCCGCCGACGGAGCGCAGCATGTCAAGACCGACGGCCGCCTGGGCGGGCGAGCCCTCGAGGAGCGCCCTGGATGCGCTCAGGCTCTCCGCGGTCTGGACCGGGATGCCCAACCCCTCCAGCGACGGTCGTTGCAGTCTGGCGATCAGCGTTGCCCGGTACCCACCGGCGACCAGCAATGCGGTCGCACCCCAGGCGGTCGTGATACCGAGCAGGACAAGGAGGATCGGCCGCATCGCCGACTCGGCATCCGCGGTGAGGGCCATCAGTACCAGTCCGGCGAACACCGCGCCCAGTGGTCCGGCCAGTCCCTCGGCGGCCGCCAGCGAGCCGAACCGCAGCCGGTCGGACTGCACCCGTCTGGCTGCGTTCACCGCCGGATCGGCCAGGGCGATGCTCACCACCCGCTCGGTGGACCAGACCGCGGTGATGAGCCAGAACAGCGTCCGGTCGGACGGGTCGCCGAGGGCCGTGACGGCCAACAGCACAACAACCAGGACCGAGATGACAAGTGGGTTGAGCACAAGCCCGGTCCGGAGGCCGAACCGGAACAGGATCGGCAGTCCGGAGACCACCAACGCGCCGACCCCGACGGCCTGGGCTGCGGCCAAGGCCACCAGCAGCAGGATCACCGTGCGGTCGGTGTCCTCCCCCAACCCTTGGTAAACCACGTCCAGGAAGAGAAAGAGGATGAGCAACTTCGCCGCAATGCGCAGGAGATGATGCCCGAACAGCAGCCGGGAGAAGCGGTCGCCGGTCAGCTCGGCAGGGCCCGCTCCGTTCCCGGCCCGGGTTCTGAGTGAGCGGGTGCCACGGCCATCGCCGAGCGAGGGTCGCGTCGAGAAGGCTGCGGGATAGCCGGCGACGGCCAACATCGCAGCGAGTACCGCCACCCCGGCCGCGACGGCCGCCATCACCAGCAGGCCACTCGGAGGCAGTACCAGCAGCGCCACCGAAGCGAGCGCCGCGGCAAGGACGGTCCCGGCGGCGCCGGCGGCCAACACCCTCGGCTGCTTCGTGCGAAGTTCACGCGGGTCGTACAGCGCACCGAGCAGTACATCTTCGGCGAGAACGGCAACCGTCACCAGCAGCGGGACGGCGGCCATCGGCAGATACAGCCGATCAACGGGCCCCTCGGTCCACCAGCCAACCGATGCGGCGAAGCCACCCATGACCGCAGGAACGACCGCAAGTAGAGCCACGACGTACGCGCCGGTCGGGATTCGATACTCGACGAGCAGCTGTGCCAGGTACACCACCGGGAGCACCACCGCAGCAATCAGGTACAGCCGCGGCAGCGCCTCGGCGCCGTTGGTCGACACAAAGAGCGCGGTGACAACGGCAAGGTAGAGCGTGAGGGCCAGACTCCCGGCAACGGCCTGGGAGGAGACAAGCCGTAACGGCAACGAGCCGTCAGCAACGCCATGGTTCCGCGAGACCATCGGCTGACGTTAGCGCACCGGCATCGACGCAACGGGACTACGGTGTCAGACTCTGATCATGCTCTCCCGGCATCCGACGTCGACGACGCTGCCGAACCTCCGGCGGGCCAAAGATCTGGCCGATCAGCGGTTCGACCAGTCGCTGGATCTCGACGACCTCGCCGCGGCTGCCGGGTTTTCCAAGTTCCACTTCAACCGGGCGTTCACCAAGGCATACGGTGAGACGCCGATGCGATACGTCACCAGGCGACGTATCGAGCGGGCCCAGGATCTCCTGCGGTCGGCGAACCTGTCGGTGACCGAGATCAGCATCCTCGTCGGCTACAACAGCCTGGGCTCCTTCACCTCCCGGTTCACCGCGCTGGTTGGCGCAAGCCCAACCGAGTACCGGCGTACCCATCGGGAGGTCGGCGCCCGACACATCCCCGGCTGCTTTCTGTTTCTCCGGGGCGTCGACCCGGCCGCTCCGGCCTGCGAGCCCGCAACGGTCCAGCCGATTCGGTGAGCCAGTCCTGGCGAGCGCACCCGGCCAGGACGCATCGCCCGATTGAGCAATTTGGGAGAAACACCGGCGGTGAGGACGTATCTACGATGACCCCATGATCACAAACGTTTCGCTTGCAACCGTCTGGGTAAACGATCACGACGAGGCAAAGGCCTTCTATATCGACAAACTGGGATTTGTCGAGGCGTCGGATGTGTCGATGGGTGACGGCTATCGGTGGGTCACCGTCGCCCACCCCGACCACCCGAAACTGGAGCTGACGCTGATGAAACCCGGCCCGCCCCTCGACGACGAGGATGCGGCGTCTGTCCAGCGAATGCTGGACAAGGGGTCACTCGGTGCGGTGGGGTTGGCCACCGACGATTGCCACAAGACCTTCAAGGACCTGTCGGCCAAGGGGGTCGAGTTCATCCAGGAACCGGCGGACCGGCCCTATGGTGTCGAGGCGATGCTCCGAGACAATTCCGGCAACTGGCTGGTTCTCGTCGAGCGTCGGGAGTACGACCCCAACGCCTGAATCGGCGGAGAAGGGGCCCTCTCCTTGCGGCCCAGAGTGCCGTCTGGGGGAGGCCCGCCGAGGTGACGCGAGCACCGTCGCATCGCCACCGCATATGATCAATTGCTAACCGCCTCCAACGCAGTACCATCCAACTAGCGCGGCGGGAGGCGGGTGCGGTGATCGAGGCGGAGCGATGATCGAAGCAGATCCACCTTCAGGCGACCTTGGGGGCGCCGGAAGACGCGATTTTCTCCACAGGTTGGGCAGGGGCACGGCGGCGATTGTCGCTGCCCCGGCGGTCCTTTCGGCCTGCTCGGCGTTCGGCGACGACGACGGTCAAAACGACGCAGCGACCGACGGCAACACCACCGAGAGCACCGAGGCGGCCGCTGCTTCCTCCCAGCAGGATGTGGCGGCGGCCGGCGCCGGCTCCGAAGCCGACGATCTACCGATCATCGAGTGGGAGATGCCCACCAGCTGGCCGACATCGTTGTCAACGCTCTGGGGCGGGGCCGAGCAGTTCGGCAGCCGGGTCGCAGCGCTGACCGGCGGCCGTTTCCGGCTCATCCCTCGGCCGGCCGGCGAGGTTGCCGGCCCGTTCGACGTGTTACCGATGGTCGGGGACGGCACCTACCCCATTGGGATCTCCGCCTCCTACTACTACATAGACCTCAGCCCGGCCCTCGCCTTCGGCACCGCCGTCCCCTTCGGGCTGACCCACCGCCAGGGCATGTCATGGCTCCACTCCGCAGGAGGGCTGGAGCTCATGCAGGAGATCCATGCCACACGGTTCAACGTCATCCAGTTCCCGGCGGGCGCCACCGGCGCCCAGATGGGTGGCTGGTTCCGGACCGAGATCAATTCGCTCGTCGACCTGCAGGGCCTCCGGATGCGAATCCCGGGACTCGGCGGACAGGTCATGGCCCGCCTGGGCGTGGAACCACAGAACCTCGGTGCGGCCGACATCGTCGCCAACCTGCAGCAGAACACGATCGATGCCGCCGAATTCATTGGCCCATTCGACGACAGTGCGCTCGGGCTTCAAACCAGCGCACCCTTCTACTACTACCCCGGGTTCTGGGAACCCGGCACCCTGCTCGATGTGGAGATCAACCTGGACGCCTGGAACGGGCTCCCCGGCCTCTACCAGGAAGCCGTCCGGTCGGCCGCCTTTGAGACCACGACGCGGATGATGGCCGACTACGACGCTCTCAACGGCCGAGCCCTGAACGAGTTGGTCTCGTCCGGGGTGGATCTCCGGCTGTTCCCCGATGACATCCTCGACGCCGGGCGGGCGGCGGCCGGCATCATCCTGGATGAACTCGCCGCCGACGATGCGGACTTCGCCCGCGTCCTTGCCAACTGGCGGGATTTCCGACGCCAGGTAAGCCCGTGGTTCAGCCTTGCCGAGGCGGCGCTGCTCCGATGAGCGACGAGCGCTACCTCCGGGCCCCCAAGGGTTACCAGGAGCAGCCCGGTTCGCCCGGCGGTGGCGATCGACCAACGCCCACTCCCGGAGCACCCCAGCCGGCCAGGACCCGATATCCCGCTCCGCTCCCAGCGGCCGCACGTCGGGCCGCATCTGTCCGCAATGTTCGGGGGCCGACCGCACCGCCGCTCGGCCCGGCCGACCTGAGCGGTGCCACGGCCGACTACCGCACTCGCAGCAACCGCCGTCGCCGGAGGAAGAAGACACCGAAGCTCCCGTTTGTCCTCGGCGCGATCGGCCTTGTCCTGATCGGTGGGCTTCTGTACCTGGTGGTCGCGGACGAGGGTATGCCCGGTGTCGACTCGCAGACCGAAGCACGCAATTCCTCCGCCTCCGGGGACACCATCCCCGCAACCGACGCAGACGGCGGTGCCGATGGTGGCGGGTCGGGCACCGCCGAAGCGGTGGGAGCCGGGACCGAGACCGGCGAAGAACAGGACGATGGGTCCGCAACAGGAGCTGACAGCGCCACGGAAACGACGGTCTCCGGCGACGAGGACGAGGACGCATCGGACGCCGGGACGAGCACAATCGCTCCCGGCCTCTCCTCCGACATCGGCGGCGTCCTTGACCCGAGCGGGATCATACTGACCGGCACCTCGCCGTCCCAGGAGGAACTCGACGGCCTCGTGGCCCGGCTCGCCGTGCTGTCCGCGTCCGGGTCGGTCGACACGTCGGCCGTTGTCATCGATCCGGCGTCACCACCGATCCGGGAGCTGGATCTTGCCGTGTCGGATCAGACCGGCTTCTCTCTCAACAGCGACATCATCGACTCCGACTTCGTGCCGATTCTCAACCGGGTGGTGCAGTTCATGGAGGCCGATCAGACCATCAGCGTTGCGGTACTCGGCCACACCGACTCCCAGGGCATCGATTTCCAGAATCTGGCCCTTTCCCAGCGCCGGGCCGAGGCGGTGGTGGACTACCTGATCGATCAGGGGGTCAACAGCTTCCGTCTTGAACCGCTGGGCCGGGGCAGTACCGAGCCGGTGGCCTCCAACGACACCCCGGAGGGCCGGGCTCAGAATCGGCGGATCGAGTTCACCATCTTCGGCCTGGACATCTGACCCTCCACCGGCGGTGGAGCGGTCAGGCCGAACCGTCGTGGAACTGGCCCGCGGTGGGGTTGCGGTAGACCTCGGTGTGGTCCGGAGCCAGCGTCTCGTTGCCCAGGATAAGGTCGGCGGCCCGCTCCGCGATCATCATCGTCGGGGCGTAGATGTTGCCGTTGCTCACCGCAGGCATGACCGACGCGTCGACCACGTACAGGCCCTCGGTGCCGTGCACCGCCATCGTCGCCGGGTCGACAACCGCCATCGGGTCCGAGGCCGGGCCCATCTTCGCCGTGCACGACGGATGCAGGGCGGTCTCGGCGTCGGCCCTGATCCAGGCAAGGATCTGCTCGTCGGTCGCCACCTGTGGTCCGGGTGAGACCTCACCACCGTTGTACGGGTCGAACGCCGGCTGGCTCATGATCCGGCGGGTCGTTCGGACCGCTTCGACCCACTCCCG
>JBCCGJ010000302.1:0-7477 GCA_039029335.1 Actinomycetota bacterium
GCGCTGACGGGTGACTGGCCGGATGACGAGCTGGACGAGTCACTCTTCCAGGCCCAGTTCGGCACCTTCACCCCCGGCCCGGGAAGCCGTCACGGCAACCGGTAGGCGCCGGCCGGGACCACAGCGCCGGATTACGGTCGTTCGCCTCGCATCAGCGCCCGGCCGATGACCATCTTCTGAATCTCGCTTGTTCCCTCGCCGATGATCATCAACGGCGCATCCCGGTAGTACCGCTCCACCGGGTACTCGGTGGTGAACCCGTTGCCGCCGTGGATTCGCATGGCGTCGAGGGCGACCTCCGCCGCGGTCTCGGAGGCAAACAGCTTTGCCATGCCGGCCGCCAGGTCCGCCCGCTCACCACGGTCGAGCTTTTCCGCCGCCTCTCTGGTCAGCAGCCGGGAAGCCTCCACCTTTGTCGCCATCTCGGCCAACTTGAACTGGATGGCCTGGTGCTGGCCGATCGGCTTGCCAAAGGTCTCCCTCGTCTCCGCATAGGCCAACGCCGCATCCAGGGCCGCCCGGGCAACGCCGACCCCGCGGGCCGCAACGTTGACCCGTCCGAGCTCCAGCGCAGCCAGGCACCAGTGAAACCCCTGGCCGATCCCGGCCTCGCCGCCGAGGACCCGGTCGGCCGGTATCCGATGGTCGATGTAGTTCATCTCCACGGTCTCAAGGCCCCGGTAGCCGAGCTTGTGGATGTTGTCGCTGACCGTCACGCCGCCGGACCGGTCCCCCGGCTCCTTGTCGACCAGGAAGCAGGTGATGCCAAGGTCAGCACCGTCGCCGTCAACCGCTCTGGCCAGCAGGGCGACGATCCCGGCCCGTCTCCCGTTGGTGACCCACATCTTTGTCCCGTTGACGATCCATTCGTCCCCGTCGCGGACGGCCCGGCAACGCAGCGCGGACGCGTCGCTGCCGGAGTCGTGCTCCGAAAGGGAGAAACAGCCCCGCCGTGTTGCGGTGGCCATGTCCGGCAGCCAGCGTGACTTCTGTTCCTCGGTGCCGTACCGGGCGATCAGGTTGGCGGCGATGAGGTGGCTGTTCACCACCCCGGCCAGCGACATCCACCCCCGGGACAGCTCCTCGATAACCCGGGCGTAGGTGGACACGTCGAGGCCGAGGCCACCGTGGGACTGCGGGATCGTGGCGCCGAACAGCCCGAACTCGGCCAACTGATCGACCATCTCGTCCGGGTAGGCGTCCGCCAGTTCGTATCGGGAGGCGTTCGGGGCCACCACGTCGTCCACCCAGGTGGCCACGGTGTCGACGATCTGGTTTTTGGTGTGCTGGTCGATGGTCATCGGCAGTCTCTCAGTCTGTTCCGTCACCGGAGGACGTTCCGCCGTCGGTCGCCCGGACCAACACGACCCGCCGGATCGACGATCCGAGGTCGGCGAATCGAGCCACGTCGGCCCCGATCGTGGCCCGTGCCTCGTCGTCGTTGAAGAACTTCTTGCTCAGATCCTCCCGGGTGGCGAACGCGCACAGGGCGATGCCGTCCAGCGGTTGACCGGAGATCGTGGCCACCACGGAGAGCTGGGTGTAGTCACACATGGCCCGGTGGTTCTCCAGCGCCAGCGGCGCATGCACGTCCCGCCAGTGGTCGTCCGCCTCCCGGTGGCTGAGATCCGGGTGGCCGATCATCGCAAAGGCGGCGACGGACCGATCGGATGGAAGCGGATCCGGCTCTGCCTTGATGACCCTGGCGAAGCAGCTGTACAGGCCGAAGTCCGCAACGTCGGCCAGGGCCTCGACGTTGTCGGTCACCGCCCGGATCATGGCGGAGTACGGGCGCTCCGGCGACTCCCCCGGGTGGTTGACGTCCAGAGTCCCAGCGGTGGCCACGGCCGCAGCACGGGCCGCCTCCGGATCGGTGCACAGCCCTACCAGTTCAAGCATGCCGTATCTTGCCACAGCCACGGGGACGGCCGGAAACGCCGGACCGACAACCGTGGGCGGCGTGCAGCGGCTCGTCCAGATCCTCAAAGCCGAGCCGCCCCGGTCGATACGGACCGGGTGAACTCTGTGAATCTTCGTGTCGGTCGCGCCGGTCGGCTCATCGTCGCCATGGCCATCGGCCTTGCCACCCTGGTGGCCATCCCGGCCGCCGCTCCGGCCCAGGGGGTGGACATCGATCCGCTGACGCTGGTTTCCGAACAGCCGCTTCGGAGCTGGCAGCTGATCAACCTGCAACCCGAGGCCGACTCCACCCTGCCGGACTGGGACGCCCAGGTCTGGGACTTCGCCGAGATCAACGGTGTGATGTACGTCGGCGGTCGGTTCCAGACCGTCCGGCAGTACTCCGGCGCCACGGAGTATTCGCAGCCGTTCCTCGCCGCGTTCGACGTGGCCACCGGTCAGTGGATCCCCAGCTTTCGTCCCGTCCTTGACGACGGGGTCTACAGCCTGGCGGTCGCCCCCGGCGGTAATCGCCTGTTGGTCGGTGGCGAGTTCACCAACGTCAACGGCGCACCGTTCACCTCCGGATTCGCCGCGCTCGATCCGTTCACCGGTGAGCCGGACCCGGCGTTCAAGCTGTCGGTGACCAGGGAGAGCGGTCCCCACCTGGTCAAGGACATCGAGGTCTTCGGAAACGACGTCTACCTGGGTGGCCGGTTCAGCCTCGTCCAGAACCCCGGCGGCGACCCGGTCAGGCGATACAGCCTGACCAGGCTGAACGGAACGACCGGAGCGCTCGACACGGGCTGGGACGTGCCGGTGAGCGGCGGCAGGATCATGGCCATGGACCTCAGCCCGGACGGTTCGGAGCTCTACCTCGGCGGGTTCTTCACCACGATCGGGCAGGCCCTCGGCACCAAGTGGATGGGCATGGTGCGCACGGCCGACGGTGTTGTGGTCCCCCTCGCCGATCCGGTGCCGCCGGAGATCAATTTCTACGTGTTCGACCTGGCGGTCAGCGAGACCAAGGTCTACGCCGGAACCGAGAAGCACCACCTGTTCGCCTGGGACCGGGAGACCCTGGTCAAAACCCACGACTATTTCTCCAGCGGCTACGGCGGCGACTACCAGGCCACATTGGTCAGCGGTGATGTGCTGTGGGTCGGCGGTCACCATCACGGCTTCGAGCAGAACAACCTGGCGGACCGGACCAGGCGGGTGACCCAGTGGCTCACCCCGTATCACGCTGAAACAGCGGAACCGATCAACGGGTGGGTCGCCAGACTGGGCATGCGCGACGGCGTCTTCTCCCTGATCGAGGACTCCGAGGGCAAGCTGTGGATCGGCGGTGACCTCAGCGCGGGCGGTACGGTGCCGCTGCAGGGCATGGCGGTCTTCCCGAAACGCTCGGACCGGGACGAGAACAACCTGGCCCGCTACCAGGTCGCCACCCAGTCGAGCGACGGTGATTCCGGACTCAATTGGCGGGATCGGACGTCAGAGTCCCGCTGCAACAACGCCAGGAACAAACTGGTCGGACCGGCCACCGCCGCAGTGGACGGCAAGACCTCCGGCGGCGCCTGGGAGTGCTCGTTCGCCACCACCGAACCGGAGCTCAATCCGTGGTGGCAGGTGGACCTGGGCCAAACCGGCGAGGTCGACCTGGTGCGGATCTGGAACATGTTCTCCAGTGGCAACCCGCAGGATCTCTCCGACGTCTGGGTTGCGGTCTCCCTGGACGAAGCGGCCATCAACTCCACCGACCCCGTCGCCCTGGCCGCCGACCCCGCGGTCAGCCTCCACAAGATCGACGGCCGGCTGCGGTGGTACGAGGAGATCCCCGTCGGCGTCAACGGCCGGTACGTCCGGCTCTTCATGAACAACGCAACGCCGACCAGAATGCGGCTCCCGGAAGTCGAGGTGCTGGACCTGCCGGACGTGTCACCTCCGCCGCCGGTCGACACCAGCAGCATCCTGGTCCCCGAGGGTGCCGTCTGGCAGTACCTGGACACGGGTGGCGAAGCGCCCGTCGGGTGGAACGACGTCCCGTTCGACGCCGCGACCTGGGGGCAGGGTCCGTCCCTGCTCGGCTTTGGCGACGGTGACATCAGCACCGCGACCGCGACCGGTGTGATAACCACCTACCTCCGGCACGAATTCACCGTCGACGACCCGGACGCCATCGTTGGCCTAAACCTCGATCTCCTGGCCGACGACGGCGCCATCGCCTACCTCAACGGCACCGAGATCCACCGCCTTCGGATGCCCGCCGGGCCGGTGTCCGCCGAGACAAAGGCCGCCGACACCGTTTGGGGTGCGGCCGAGCGGGCGTGGACCAGCGTTCCCGTCCCGGCCGAACTGCTGAACGCGGGCACCAACGTGCTGGCCGTCGAGGCTCACAACAACTGGCGTGGCGGTAACGACCTGGCCTCCGGCGCAACGCTGACCGCGACCGACGTTGCGGTTGCGGTTCCGCCGGTCGATCAACAGCTCATCGCCCTCGACGACGACTGGCGGTATCTCGACACCGGTGTTGCGCCAACCGCCGACTGGCACCGGACCGGGTTCGACGACGTGGCCTGGTCCGTCGGTCCCGCCCAACTCGGTTACGGGGACGGCGACGAGGCGACCGTGATCGCCGAGGGGCCGGTACCGGCCAGACACATCACCACCTGGTTCCGCAGGACCGTCGACATCGACGACCCGGCCGACATCGCCCGCCTCGACCTCGCCCTGATCCGTGACGACGGAGCCATCGTCTACGTCAACGGGGTGGAGCGCGTCAGAACCAACATGCCGGACGGTCCCGTCACCGCCGACACCCGGGCGTCGGATTACGCCTGGGGCCCCGGCGAGCGGGAACCCCAGCTCTACTCGATCCCGGCGGACGATCTGGTTGCGGGAGCCAACACCATCGCGGTCGAGATCCACTCGGCCAGTCCGGGAAGCCGCGACCTCAGCTTTGCCCTCGAAGTCATCGGAGTAGCCCCGTGAGCTATCAGGCAACCACAGACCAAGCCGTGGCGGACCGCCGCATGGCCGCGGCGACGCATAACCGCTCGCCACGTAACCGTCGGACCGGGGTCGCCGTCCTGGTGATCCTCGGTCTGCTGCTCTCGGCGTGTGTGACCAACCGCCCGGAGCCTCCCTCCGCGGCGTCGGACGCTTTGGTCGCCGTTGACGAAGAGGTAAATGTGGCCTCCGACGCCGATGACGGCCCGGCGGAGCCTGACACGGACCCCGATGGGGCCGTCGACGGTGCCACCGACAACGAGGCGACGGACAGCGGGACCGAAGCGGCCGAGGTTCCCGCCGACCTGCCGTTCGAGGAGCCGGATCTGCAGCAGGAACCGGACGAGCGGGAGATCTCCGAGTCAGCGGCCGACCAGCCCGTCGGTGAACCGGCCGATGCCGACCCGGACGACACCGGTGACGCCACCCAGGTGGACCTCGGTGTTGGTGAGTCGGCGGTCTGCGCCACCGTGCAGATCGGACGGGATGCGGTGGCGGATGACAACACCGACCTTGTCCTCGCCCAGCGGACCCTGTTGATCGACCGGACCGAGCTTGTCACCGATGACCGGCTGCGTGACCTGCTCGCCTCGATAGACGACGAAACGCCGATGGCCCTCGACACGCTCGATGCTGCGCTGAGCCGCTGCGAGAACCTCGGCTACCGGCTGTAGCCCCGACCGGGCCGAGAACGGTTGCGGGTCGACCTGACTGTGCGAGCGCCGCAGTTGGCCGTCCGCGGTTGCGGGTCGCCCTGAAGGCGGGAGCGCCGCAGTTGGCCGTCCGCGGTTGCGGGTCGCCCTGAAGGCGGCCAGGCCGATCAGGGCTGGGTGGTGGTGGTTTCCTCACCACCGTCGGTCGGGGCCGCGGTGGTTGTGGTGGTCTCCGGGACCGTGGTGTCGCCACCGTCAACCGTTGTTTCGGTCCCCGGAGCGGTTGTGGTCGTGGTCTCCCCGGCGGTGGTGGTTGTCTCCCCCTCCGGGATGGTTGTGGTCTCGCCGTCCGGCACGGTGGTGGTGGGGGCCGGCGTGGTGGGAGGTGGCGCTGTTGCGTAGTTCGGGGCGATGTCCGGGCTGTTCCAGCAGGCCCGGCTCTCGGACCAGGGGCCCGTGCCCTCGGCCTGCAGCGTCCGAAGCGCCGCTTCGTCCTGCTGGGCCGGCGTGGCCAGGTGGGCCTGGGTGACGCCGGTGATCTCGGCGTGGCCATACCAATCCCAGCTCTTGGTGAGGAACTGGTAGGCGCCACGTGCGGAGGAGTAGGAGTTCGCCGCCAGGTAGTTGTTCGTCGACTCGCAGAACCGGATCCGAAGCAGCACGTCGGGAATCGGGACACCGTTCCCGGCGTCGATCCACTCGCTCTCTGGCGGGAGGGTTGGTTCGACAAAAACCGTGGTGGTGGTGGTTTCGGGGGCGGTGGCCTCCTCAACGACCTCGGCAACCGCGCTGGCAAACCCGCTGGCCGTATCGGCCGGAGTGCCGATCCGGCCGGCCGTGACCGCTGAGGCCATGGAAGCCAGGCTTTCGCTTGCACCGAGGGACACGTCGACCGAGTCGAGGCTGCTGTTGTCCAGCATCTCGGCGGTGGCGAAGGGTACGGCCGGTTCCGCCGCCGCAGCGGCTTGTACCGTTGTGCCGCCCCCGTCGTCCGGTGTTGCGAACATCAGCGCACCGACTGCGCCGAGCAGGCCCAGCACCAGGCCACCCCTGGCCAGCCGACTGCCCAGCGGAAGCCGACGGCCTTCCGATTCGACATAGGGGTCCCGGTAGGGATCCCGATCCATGTCGTCGACGGGGCCATCAAGGTCGTCGTGGAGCGGGAGGCCGTCGAACCCGTCCGGACGGACCGGTGGTGGCAGGAGGGTCTTCGTCCGTGGTATCGCGAGTGGCGGACGTCCGGCGACGGTCTTGCCCTCCTGGTCCCCGGAACCGGCATCCGCCGGCCGTGGGTTGGTCAGGGGTGAGAGGCCACCGCGGCCCGCGGGAAGCGGCGCCGTCAGATCCGAGTCGGCCGGATCAGGTACCGGCTGCTCAGCGGCCGGTTGCGTCTCCCGGGGTGGGGCCTGTGTGGTCGAGCGATGGCTTGGCGGTGCCGGCAGGTTGCGCCGGTCGCCCTTGAGGCGGTCCTCAACCAGGGCGACACGCCGCCTGGCGGGCGCCGGAACCGCTGGTGCGATCGCATCGGACGGCGAGGCGGCGACGGGCGACTGCCCGTCCTTCGGCGACGCCTCCAGCGGCGGATACGTGTGACTCACCATTGCTGACTCACCATTACGCAGTAACTCCTGCCACTTCTGCCAGACTCCTGCCCATGGCCCTAGCGGCCTACCAGCACGACAAAAGAAGCGATCCCGCCTATTCCGCCGTTGTCAACTCCGTGCTCCCCGGTGCCCAACACACCCGGGGCATTCCCACTTCCTCACAAACACCCGTTCCACGCGCGCTTGCTCAGACTGTCAGGAACCGAAGCACATCCGCCGTTGCATGGACTCCGCTCCTGCCGCCCCTGACCTTAGCCACATTACGGACTGATTACACGACAATCAGCAACAAGCGTGCGGAGCCCGGTA
>JBCCGJ010000303.1:0-7477 GCA_039029335.1 Actinomycetota bacterium
TGGATATGAACAGACGTTTGACCCGAGTGATGTGGAGGGTTGGGTCGAGCGCGGTGGGGCTGCGGTGTTCCTGTCGGGCAACACCGCGTTCTGGCAGGTCCGGTTCGAGGAGGAGGATCGGCGGGTCGTCGGCTACAAGAACGACTTCGCGCTCGACCCGGTCATGGGGACCGACGCCGAGCGGACCGTGTCGACGATGTGGAGCGACCCGCTGTGCGGTCGGCCGGAGAACGAGATGACCGGGGTCAGCTTCACCAGAGGCGGGTACGCCCATTGCCGCGCCGCCCCTCGTGGTAGCGGCGGGTACAGCGTGTGGCGGCCGGAGCATTGGGCGTTCGACGGGATTGGCCTCCGACCGGGAGACATCGTCGGAGGGGAACCGGTTGTTGTCGGGTACGAGTGCGACGGGTGTGAGCTCACGTTGGAGAACGGTCTGCCGGTCGCAACCGGGTCCGGCGGGACACCGATCAATCTCCAGGTGCTGGGCACCGCGCCCGCCCGGCTGTGGTTGACCGAGGATCTGCCGTCCGCCCTCTCCGAGAGTTACGTCGGCGAGCTGAACTGGGTGGCCGCCCGTCTGGCCGGCGCCGACACCGAGGAGAACCGTCAACGGTTCGCCAACGGTGCCGCGGTGCTCGGCACCTTCAGCAGGGGCCGCGGGGAGGTCTTCACCACCGGCTGCACCGACTGGGCCTACGGCCTGACCGATCCGGATATCGCCACGATCACCGGAAACGTGATCAACCGCGGGATCGCAAACCACCGGTAACGATCGAGATCTTAAACCGCTGAAGTTCGGTGTCAGGTCGGAGAACCGCCTCCGTCAGCTGTAAAACCGGCCGACCGGCCCAATCGGACCGAACCCACCCGCACCTAAAGAGGCGGCAAAACCGGGACGATATTCCTCCGTATGGGACTCGGTGTGCGGGCGAGGATGTTCGTCTGGATCTTGCTGGTGATCCTTCCCGCGTTCGTCGTCGGCTGGTTCACCGTCAGCTTGATCGATGCTCGACTGTCCGACCGGGTTGCCATGGATCTGACCAACATCCGCCGGCTGGAGGCGGCCAGGATCGACCAGGTCCTGGACGACTACGTCGCCGACGCACGGAGCCTTGCGGCCGGGCCACATGTGATCGACTTCACCAATGGCGTGAACTACGCCAGGGCGGGCTGGCAAACCGGAGAGATCGGCGGGTACGACGGGTTCCGGGTCATCGACCCGAGCGCCGATCGCCCACTTGACCAGCTGGCCGACGCCCTGCAGGACAAGGCGAAGAACACCGGCTCCGAGGTTGTGGAGCTTCGCCTTGTCGGTCTCGACGGTTCCACGCTCGGCGAGACGGCGAGGTACAGCTGGGAACCCTACGATTCCTCATTGGCCGACCAGGTCCTCACCGACGGTCAGGCCCGGTTCGGCAATGCGTTTCGCTCCGAGAACGGGTACGACCGCCTCGGCCTGGTGACCCCGATCCGGAACAACTACGGCGCGGTCATCGGGGTCCTGGTGCTGGAGACCAACCTTGGCCCGGTGGTTGACCTCCTCGTCGAGCACGAGGGGTTCGGGCAGACCACGGAAGCCCACATCGCCCAGCTCACGCCGGATGGAGACGCCGAGTTCATCACCCGGCTCCGATTCGACCGGGACGCCGCCTTCAACAAGATCGTCCCGTCGGCGAACAATCTGCCGATCAATCAGTCGCTGTCTGCGCCGGACGGCCTGGTGCTGGAAAGCCCGGACTACCGGGCGACGGACTCGATCCTGTCGATCGGGACCATCGAGACCACCGGTTGGGGGCTGGTGGTCAAGATGGACGCCGCCGAAGCCTACGCACCCGTTCACGAGGTCCGCCAGGCCCTCGCCTTCGCCGGTTTGGTCACCATGATCCTGATCATCGGTTGCACCGCGGTGCTGCTCAACCCGCTGGGTGATCGCCTTCGCAGGTTGTCCGTTGCCGCCAAGGAAGTGGCAGGCGGCAACTACCGGTCGTCGATCGGTGACACCTCGGGTGATGAGATCGGTGTGCTGGCCCGCAGCATCGATCAGCTGGCAGCAGATCTCGACACCGATATCAAGATGCGGACAGCGGTCGAGAGCCGGCTGCGGCATCAGGCGACCCACGACGACCTCACCGGCATCCACAACCGCCACTATGCGACAGACCGCATCAGGGAACTGGTCAAGACCGGCGCTTCCGACTGGTCGTTGCTGTTCCTCGACCTGGACAACTTCAAAGGGGTCAACGACACCTACGGCCACGGCGTTGGCGACGAGGTGCTCCAGGCGGTGGCCGGCCGGCTCAGCGCCTCCGCACCGGCCAACGCCATGGTGGCGCGATGGGGTGGGGACGAGTTTGTTGTTGTGCTTCCGGGCACCACCGGCGAGGCCGCCGAGGCCGACGCCCGACAGACCCGTGAACTGTTCTTCCACCCGATGGCGACCTCTGCGGGCGAGCTGAGCGTCCGATGCAGCGTCGGGCTCGCAACGGCGGACAACCACGAGGCCACGCTGGATCAGGTGTTGCGGCACGCGGATTCCGCGATGTTCGCCGAGAAGCCGAAGGCCAGGACCGGTAGACGGGCGTGGTCGAAGGTGGAACGAATCGTGGTGGACGCGCTGCACAACGACCGGGTCCACGTGTGGTACCAGCCGATCTTCCGTTCGGAACCAACCGGACCGACCATCGCCGGCGCCGAGGCGCTTGTCCGATTGCAAACCACCGACGGCATGCTCATTCCCCCAGCCGAGTTCCTCCCCGCCGTTGTCGATCGCGAACCTGGCATCAACCTGGATGCCGTCGTGGCCACCAAAGCATCGGAGATCTGTCGCGACTGGCTCCGCCGCGGACTTGTCGGGCAGGAGTTCCTGATGTCGGTGAACCTGGGGGCCGGCTCGTTGACCGATCCCGGCCTGGGTCGACGATTCCGTGAACTGCTCGGCCGGACCGGGATCGCACCGCACATGCTGCTCATCGAGATCTCCGAGATGGCGGAGCGGATCGACGGTACGGTCCTCCGGCAACTCGCCGACCTCGGGGTCAACCTGGCGCTTGACGATGTGGGGATCAGCCACTCCAACTACGACCGACTGCTGGCCCTCAGACCGGGATATGCCAAGATCGACCACCGGTGGCTCACCACCACCCGGGACGAGTCGCTCATTCTGGAGAGCCTGACCAAGGCCTGCGCCGCGCTGAGCCTTACTATGGTCGCCGAAGGCATCGAGACGCCTGCCCAACAGCAGCTGGCCGAGCGGCTCGGCATCCCGTACCTGCAGGGTTTCCTGTTCGGGCGAGCCGTCCCGGCCGAGGAGTTCGCAACGACCTGGCTCGGCGCTCCGGGCGGATCGAACGAAGGTGGGGCAACGGCGTCGGCGCAGACCGACACACCGTCGAAGGCCTAGCCGACCGGGTACGACGCCGGGGCGCTCGGCTCAGGCCGGGGGTGGGTAGCCGGCGGTTGTGATCGTGTAGCCGAGGGTGGCCTGCTCGTTTGCACCCAGGCCGGTGAGCATGTCGGTGAAACCCTGGAGCGGTTCCGGGGTGGTCACGTCGAACAGCGATCCGGCCTGGTGGTTTGTTTCGAGGATGGGCTCGATGGCCGGCCTGGTTGCCTGCTCGTAGGCGAGCAGTGCGGCGCCGGGATCATCGGGTGACGCCACCAGCGCAGCGGTGAGGGCGTCGGCGCAGCGGATGGCGACGTTCATGCCCTGGCTCTGGGCCGGATGCATGGCGTGGCAGGCGTCGCCCATCAGGACGATGTTGTCGCTGACCCACCGCTCGGCGGTCACCCGTACCGGTGGATAGGTGCCGATATGTTCCGGCTCGCCGATCGGCAGGCCCGGACCGCCGGCGTTCGACAGCAGTGCGTTGATCCGATCCCGGATGCCCGGGCCGTCCAGCTCCCGCCAGGTCGACAGCTCGTCCGGGTTGGTGGCGATGCCGATCTTGCAGATCCCACCGGTGCGGGGCACGAGGGCCACGATCCCCTGGTCGCCGATGTATGCGGTGAGGCTGTTGCCCTCCGGTTGTTCGGTGTAGGGAGCGAAGAAGATGCTTATCGGGCGGGCATAGCGGGACAGCTCCGCGTCGATTCCGGCGACCTGACGGATCCTCGAATTCTGACCGTCCGCACCGACCAGCACGGAGGCGGTGATCCGCTGAGGACCACCCTCGCCGGCGATCTCGACGGTGCAAGCGGTTGGGCTGCGCTCGATCAGCTCCCACCCGGTCACCGGCTTGTACACGGTGAGGTTGGGGTTGCGACCCGCCGCGGTGAGGAGGGCCTGGTTGATCAGCTCGTGGTTGAGGTAGAGGAAGTAGGGAAACGGAAGGTCGGTCTGGTCGAGCATGGCCCGCACCAGTGGTTGGCCGGTGGTGTCGTACCAGATCGTGCCGTGCCGCTGCTCGGCCCCGAGGCCGACGATGTCGTCAAGGGCACCCCAGGCGTCGAGCAGTTCGACGGCCCGGGGTTGCAGGTGATCCCCTCGGGCGGTGTCGAGCGGTCCGGCGTCGCGCTCGACCAGTGCGACCCGCAGCTGGTGGGGTGCCAGGGCGGCGGCCAACGCCGGTCCGGCGATGCCGCCTCCGATGATCAGCACGTCGACTTCGGTTTGCTCCATCGTTCCTCCAGGTGGTGGTCGACTCATCAGCGGCCGGTGAAGTTGGCCGGGCGGCGTTCGATGAAGGAGTTCAGCCCCTCGGAGAAGTCTTCCGAACCGGCGGTGCGTGCCCGCATGGTGTCGATCTCGGCAAACGCCGCGGCCTCGCCGTCGGTGGCGAACACCCTGGCCGCCCGTTTGATCTCCTGGACGGCCAGCGGGGCGCAGGCCAGGATCTCCCCGGCCACCTCGACCGCCCGATCGACCTGGGCGCCGGCCGGGACCACTTCCTGAACAAACCCAAGCTCCAACGCCCGAGCCGCGTTGAACTCGTCCGCCCGGAGCAGGTGGTACATGGCGTTGCCCCACCCCGCCCGCTCGACGTAGCGGACGTGGGCCCCGCCGAAGACCGCAAGCCCTCGCTTCGGCTCCAGCTGGGCGAAGCGACAGTCGTCGGCAGCAATCACGATGTCGGCCGAGAGCATCATCTCGATCCCAATGGTGAACGTGATGCCCTGTACCGCCATAACCACCGGTTTACTGCAGCGACTTCGCATGCCAAACGGGTCGATCCCGGGCCGTTCGGCGGCGGACCCCTCGGTGCTCTCGCCTCGCATGGATCCGGCGAAGCGAGGCAGGTCGAGCCCTGCCGTGGTGTTCGCACCGGCGAAGGAGATGACCCCGACCCACAACTCCGGATTCTGATCCAGCTCCTGGAGGTGCAACCCGAGCTGCTCGAACATCTCGGGGGTGAAGCCGTTCATCTTGTCGGACCGGTCAACCACGATGTGGCACAGGTGACCGTCAACCGTTGCAGTCACCGTACCGTTCTCATCCGGGCCGGTCCTGTGGGCGGCGTTCTGGTCCGTGTTCTCCGAATCTGCCATGCCCGCGACGGTAGCCGCAGCATCCGTCCGCATCGATTCCCGCCGACCGGCGGCGATGTTTATGCCCAGGCGTCGCCTCGGCCCAGGAACAGCGTGTCGTCGGCGACAAAACACAACGGGTGCCCGTCCGGATCGGTGCAGTAGAAGGAACGCTTGCCCCACGGTCGAATGTCGATCGGTGAGGAGATCTCGGCTCCGGCTTCCACGGCACGGACATACGCCGCATCGAGATCGTCGGTTGCGAAATACAGGTTGTCCGGCAGCGGCCGGAGCGGGGCCGGGTCACCGTGGTTCTCCACCGCCCAGTCGATCACCGCCACGATGAACCCGTCACCGTGGAAGTACAGCCGGGACGGGACGGTGTCGTCGGCTTTTGTCTGGAGCACCTGCTCGTAGAACGCCCGGGACCGGGCGATGTCCGAAACGGGCACAGCAATCCGAAACGCTCGCATCAGACCATCGTTGCAGCCTGGTCACCGCTGTGCCGCGACGTCTCCGGCCCGCGCCTCACATCCGATGGAGGCGTTGTGCGGGGCCGCACCACCCTTCTGTTCCGAGGTGCGTTTCCGGACCCCGTAACGTCATCTGTTGCCAACGAGCAGGAAACTATCCGGTGGCTGACTGAGGGCATGTCCTTCACGTCACACTGGGCCGAACCGAGCCGAGTGGTGGTCATCGGCAACGGCATGGTCGGCCAACGGTTCGCGGACGAGCTCATGGCCCGAGATGCATTGGCTGCGCCAGGTGCGGCGCGATCCGGACACACCGGGATCCGGCTCACGGTCATCGGCGCTGAGACCAGACCCGCGTACGACCGCGTCGCCCTCTCCTCGTACTTCGACGGTGCATCCGCCGAGGATCTCTCGCTCGCCGACCCGGACCGGATGGCCCAAGCGGGGGTCGACATCCGGCTGGGGACCGAGGTCACGTCCATCGACCGGGGCGAGCGGCTGCTCCTGCTCGACGATGGCTCGACCGTGCCCTACGAGCAACTGGTGCTGGCCACCGGCTCTGCGCCGTTTGTACCCCCGGTGCCCGGGGCGTACCTGGACGGCTGTTTTGTCTACCGCACCATCGACGACCTCGAAGCGATCCGCCAATGGGCCGAACCGGAGCGGGTCACGTCCGGCGTGGTCATCGGTGGTGGGCTGCTCGGCCTGGAAGCGGCGAATGCGCTCCGGAACCTCGCCCTGGACACCCACGTGGTGGAGATGGCCGACCGGCTGATGCCCCAGCAACTCGACGAGCCTGCGGCAGCCATGCTCCGCCGGTGGGTCGACGATCTGGGTGTCACCACCCACCTGGCCAAGGCCACCGAAGCGATCGTCGGCGACGGGTCAGTGGTCAACGAACTCCGATTCGCCGACGGCGAGACCCTTCCGGCCCAGCTCGTCGTCTTCTCGGCCGGCATCCGCCCTCGCCACCAGCTGGCGGAGGCTGCAGGTCTGGCCATCGGCAACCGCGGCGGTGTGGTCATCGACGACAACTGCCTCACCTCGGACCCCCGCATATCGGCGATCGGGGAGGTGGCCTGCCATGCCGGAGCGGTGTACGGCCTGGTCGGCCCCGGCTACGCGATGGCGGCAACGGTCGCCGATCGGCTGACCGGCGGCGACCGGACCTTCGAGGGAGCGGACACCTCCACCAAGCTGAAGCTCCTCGGGATCGACGTCGCCTGCTTCGGGACGGACTCTGCAACGGACGATCGGGTCGAATTCACCGATCCCGCCTCCGGTGTCCACCGGCGGGTCAGCGTTGCCGGAGGTCGGGTCACCGGCGGCGTGCTGATCGGCGACATCTCCAACTACGACGCACTCCATGCGATGGCCACCGGGGCGATCGCTGCCGACGGTGCGGGCATCGATCCGGCCAAACTCATCGTCCCGGCCGACCTCGGGGTGGCGCCGGCAGTGGCCCTTCCGGATTCGGTCCAGCTGTGCACCTGCAACAACGTGACCCGCGGCGATTGCCGCAAGGCCGTGGCCGACGGCCA
>JBCCGJ010000304.1:0-7464 GCA_039029335.1 Actinomycetota bacterium
GGTTCGAGTCGGTCTCGCTGCCGTCGGAGGAGATCTGCCTCGATCTGCTCAACCAGCTGGACCATGCGAACCCAACGTCGCTTGCGACGCTGGAGGTCACGGTGAACCTCGGCCGGTCCCGGCTGGGCACGCTGCTCAACATCCTGGAGGTCGACGGGGCCATTCGGCGGGAGGGGTCCGGCTGGATCCGGACGGACCGTACCTGGCGGTACGACCACCAGCTCGCCGAGGCGTTGCGCAACCTGCGGAGGGCCGAGGCGTCTCAGATGGAGCGGTGGGCCGAACTGGATGACTGCCGGCTTCGTTATCTCCGGGAGGCACTCGATGACACCGTTACGGAGGACTGCGGCCGCTGCGACAACTGCACAACAAACCGGTGGCAGCGGTCACCGGACGCCACGCTGATCGGGTTGGCCGACGAGCGGCTCCGCTCGACGGACCTGATCGTTGAACCCCGGCGGCAGTGGCCGTCCGGGTTGGGCGAACCGAAGGGCCGAATCAAGCCGGAGCACCAGCTTCAACCCGGACGGGCGCTGGCCAGGCTCGGCGACGGCGGCTGGCATCTGGCGGTGGCCGACGCAATCGACCGGGCCGACGCAGGCGCCGAGCCCGATCTGGCGCCCGACCTGATCGATGCGGTCGCCAGGATCCTCAAACGCTGGGACTGGGAGGAACGACCGCGCTGGATCTGCCCTCTGCCGTCACGGCGACGGGCCGCCCTCGTCGACCTGGTGGCCGACCGACTCGGCTCGCTGGGAAAGCTGCCGGTCCATCGGGCGGTGGTCTCCGTCGATGACGACGGCGCGTTCGGCTATCAGGCCGACCAGGCGAATTCGGCTCACCAGGTCACCAACGTCTGGGGCCGCTTCTCGATCGACCGCGATGCGCTGCCCCCAGCCGACGTGGCCGGAGGGCCGGTGCTGCTGCTTGACGATGAAGCGGACAGCCGCTGGACGTTGACCGTCGCCGGACACCTGCTCCGGGAGGCCGGGGCCGGGCCGGTCCTGCCGTTTGTCCTGCGAACTCGGTGACCGGCGTCATCGACGGGTGAACGGGCCTCCGGAACGGTGCTCGATGCCGCGATCGACCCGGCGAGGATGGACCCGATGAGACCGCTCGAACCGGCGGGACCGGTCAGCGATCGGTGACGGTGACACCGGCTGCAACCCGGTCCCAGGTTCGGTCGGTTACGCCGGCGTCTCGAATCTTGGCCTTCTGGATGCGGGCGGTCGCTTCGGTTTTCGGCAGCTCGTCCCAGATTTCGACGAAGCGGGGTATGGCGAACCGGGGCATGCGGGGCGCCAGGAACCGGATCAGGTCGGCAGGGTCGAACGACTCGCCGGGCTGCACCACCACCGCTATCTTCACCTCGTCCTCCCCCTCGTCGGCGGGCACGGCGCAGGCGCCGGACTCGGCCACGGCCGGATGGGTGTTGACGATGGCCTCCACCTCGAAACTGGAGATGTTCTCGCCGCGTCGTCGGATGTAGTCCTTGGCCCGATCGACGAAGTAGAAGTTGCCGTCCTCGTCGTAGGTGAACGCGTCGCCGGTGTGAAACCAACCGTTCCGCCACGCCTCGTTCGTCTTGTCCGGCATGTTCCAGTACCCGGTGTTGATCTCCCACGGTTCCGCCCGCATGATCATCTCCCCCGGTGTGTTCGGCGGGACCTGCCGGTCGTGCTCGTCCACCACCCGTACCTCGACCTCCGGCCTGGCCTGCCCGCAGCTTTGGTGGTTGCTGTTGGTGATCGGATGCTGCTGGACGATCGGGCAGTTGATCTCGGTCATGTTGTAACAGGTGAAGATGTCCACCCCGAACCGCTCCGCGAATTCCTCCACGTTTGGGATGAGCGGCACGAGGGGGACGGTGCGGAGCGGGTTATCGGCGTCGTCGGGTTCCGCGGGCCTGCTCATCAGCATGGTGGCCAGTGGGCCGAGCAGGATCGTGGCGTTGACGTCAAAGGTCTTGATGTCGTGCCAGTAGTCGTTGACGGAGAACGCCTCCCGGATAACGCTCGGTTGGCCGCTGGTGGCGGCGAAGTAGAAACCGCCTTTCCCGGTCACGTGGAACACCGGGAACGGGGCGTAGATCCGGATGTCCTCCAGGCGGTCGAGGGGGATGAATCCGCTCTCCAGGGACGACCGGAAGTGACCCCACGGCACCTGGACTGCCTTGGAACGGCCGGTTGTGCCGGACGTGTAGATCAGGGACGAGATGTCCCACGGCGCCGGTTCGGGCCGCTCACCGGCCGCCGCCCCGTCCAGGAAGTCGTCAGCGCCGACAACCGAGAACGGAAGGTCGGCCGGCACCTCCGGGACAGTACCGAACACGATTACCCGGTCGATGTTCGGCAGTTGCTCGGCGATCTCGAACACCGCGCCGACGAACCGGTCCTGGGCCATCACCACCCGAGCGCCGGTGTTGTTGATCACATGACGAAGCCAGTCGCCTTTGTAGTTGGTGTTGACCGGGGACTCGATGGCCCCGAGCCAGGCGCAGCCCATCCAGGCGTGGAACGCCTCGAACGTGTTGACGAAGATCGTCACCACCGGTTCGCCTCGCCCGACCCCGGCCCGTTCCAACGCCGACGCCCACCGCAGCGACTCCTCGTGGGCGTCACCCCAGACCAGCGTGCTGCCGTCAACGTGGTGGAGGGCCGGGGCGTCCGGGCGTTCGGCGGCGAGGTGGGCCACCCGCTGCGGCATTAGTTCAGGGTGCTCAAACGGCATCGTCTACTCCAACTGCATCGTGTTTTTCGGGTGGGCTGTCCGCGTTGGCTGCTTCATTGTGCGGGGCGATTCGGTCGGCCATGTCGGCAACGATCGCCGGGAATCCCGGACCGGCCGCCCGGGTCACCAGGTGGCGGGCCAGGACCGGTAGTGGTCCTGGCCAGGTCACAAAGAGGTGCGTGCAGCCGCCGTCGCGGTGATCGTCGATCAGCGGCGCATCGTCGGTCACCGAACCCGTCAGGTCGGCGAATCCGAACCGGTCCGCGGTCCTGACCGGGACGCTGGTCTGCGCCGGCGGCGGTGCCAGGGCGACCCCGTCGACGACGGCCCCGTCGAGCAGGTTCGTCATGTGGTCGATCCGGTCGGACGGCCCCTCGACCAGGACCACCATCCGCCGGATGCTGAGGTGGTCGAGCACGGCGATCTCCTCGGCCAACGTCAGCGGGTGCTCCGAGCCGGCGTCCACCGCAAGTGCGATGTGGATCGAGTCGGTGATGGCCGCGACGGCCGCCGCATCGATCAAGCCCGTGTCCGGCGACCCGGTATCGGCCCCGCCGGACTCGGCGGACGCGCCGACCAACACCGCCCACAGGCCCAGTCGGTCAGCCTCGACGGCCTTTCCAACCAGTCGGTCAGGATCGCGTTCGGCCCGGAGATCAAGCCCGATCCTCATGCCATCTCCGGGATCAGCTCGCCGCCGATGCGTTCGATGACCTCGGTCAGTGCGGATCGAGGCGGCTGGTCGTACCCGATTCGACACACGACGAGGTCGACGTCGTAGGCCCGAAGCCGATCGGCCACCTCGGTTGCGGAACCGACGATCGCCGAGGCTTCGACCTCGCCCATCGATGCGTCGACCTGGGCCGAGAAGTCGACGCCGGTGTCATCGGCCCCCCAGCCGAGGCCGGCGTAGACCAGATAACTGGACCGGACCCAGTCAAGAGCCCGCCGCTGCTCGGTCGGGCTGTCGGCCAGCCACAGGTTCCGCAGCAGCCCGACCGGCGGACGGGTCCCACCGGGTTCGCCGGCGTCGCGCCACGCCTCCCGGTGGGCGGCAACCAACCCGTCAACGACCTCGGGCGAGAACGCCCCGGAGATGAACAGGCCCAGACCGCGGCGGCCCGCCCGCCTGGCCGCCGGTTTGCTGGTCACCCCGACCCACACCGGGCCTCCGGGCGGGTCGGCCTGCAGCATGTCCAATCCGGCATTCATCCGACTGACCCGGTCGGTGATGTCCAGGCCCTTCGCTGCGAACTCGCTCGGCCGGTAGCCCATGCCGACCCCGAGGTGGAAACGGCCGTCGAAGCGACGGTCCAGCGCGGCGGCCAGGCCCCGCACTCGATCCGGCCGTTGCAACGGGAGCAGCAGCACACCGGTGCCGACCTGCAGGGTTTCGGTGACGGACAGCGCAGCGGCGGCAGCGGGCAACAGGGCCGGACAGTACCCGTCGTAGTAGCCGTGGTGTTCCGACAGCCACAGGCTGTGAACCCCGACCCGCTCGGCCAGCCGGGCATCGTCAAGCAGCTCCTGATACGCCGCGGTGAACGCTTTCGGCGCGGTGGCGGTCGACTGCAGGCACCAGAGTCCGATGCCGATGCGCATCAGCGAATCTCAACCGGCCCGTTCGGTGTGTCGACCACCGCAACCAGTCCGATGGGGCCGTCCTGCACGGCGACCCCAACGTCCAACGCCTCGGCCGACGCCCGGACAGCTGAGTCCGGGTGGCTGACCGTCAACGACACCAATCCGCCCATCGACGGAAGGCTGACGGCCGGGCTGTCGGCGTCTCCCCAGTCGATGGCGAACGGTAGGGCACCCCCGGCGGAGATCCCCCTCGTCAGCCGCCACGAAAGGATGCTGCCGTCCGGTTTGGCCCGGCTCATGTCGCTGATGGGTCCGGGATCGTAGCCGGCCTCCCGCATGCCGCCGACCACGTCCTCCAGGCTCTCATCACCGGTCGGGTGAATGGCATAACCGACCAGGGCCGGCGCAGCCAGGTCGTCAAGACCGAAGGGGCGGGGCTCCGACGGAGCCGCCTGGTCCGGGTCAATGCCGATGATCTCGAAGTAGGTGTCCTGGTCGAAGGTCAGGAGGTGGTTGTAGGTCCCGACGCCGACGTGGGCGCCGCCGAAGATTGCGGTTGCACCGGTCAGACCCTGGATGTGGTCCACCCCGGCCTGGAGGTCCGGTGAAGCGAAGATCAGATGATCGAGTTGAGCCATTCCCGGACGCTAGCACCCTCGATCATTCAGGCCGAACGGCCGTCGAGCACGACCGGCACGGCACGGGGGCCGCGGACCTGGGCGCCTCCCCAGCGAACCTTGGTCCCGGGCGCCAGCTCGAAGTGGGGGTACCGCTCCAACCACAGGCCGATCGCCTGCTGCATCTCCATCCTGGCGACGTTCGAGCCAAGGCAGCGGTGGATCCCAATACCAAACGCGAAGTGGCGGTTCTGCGCCCGGTCGATCAGCACCTCGTCCGGGCGTTCGAACTTCTCCGGGTCGCGGTTGCCGGCCGGGAAGTTGAGCAGGACCTTGTCCCCGACGTGCATCGGGCAACCGTTGACCTCGGTCTCGGCCACGACCTGGCGGCCCATCGTCACCGGCGAGTAGGCCCGGAGGAACTCCTCGATCGCCGTTGGCAGCAACTCGTGTTCGGCCACCAGCCGGTCCCGGTCGTCTGGATGGGTGGCGAGGTGCCACAGCGACGAACCGATGCTGGACCAGGTGGTGTCGATCCCGGCCATCAGCAACAAGAAGCAGCTGCCGAGGATGTGTTTCTCGGTCAGCGGTCCGCCGGCGAGCTCGGCGTCAAGGAGGAAGCTGATCAGGTCGTCGGACCGCTCCTCGCGACGGCGACCCACCTCGCCCCGGAAGTAGTCCAGGATTTCCAGAATGGCGGTCCTGGTGATGTCGGGATCCTCGGGGCCCTCCTGGAAGATACGTATCGCCCAGTTGGTGAAGCGGTCCTCGTCCTCCTCCGGGATGCCCAGCATGTGGGCGATGATCCTGACCGGGATGTGTTGGGCGTAGTCCCCGGCGGCGTCGGCGAGCCACGCCGGATCCTCGGCCGCCCTGGCGTCGATCTTGTCCAGCAGCTCCGTGGCCACCGACCGGGTCTTGTCCTCCAACGCCTTCACCGCCTTCGGGCTGAAGAACGGCAGGAGGATCCGCCGGGCCTCGGTGTGGAAGGGCGGGTCCGAGGTGATCGGGGGTGCAACCAGGAGCGTGGCCCCGTCCGGGCTCGGCAGAACGGACGTGTCCCGCGAGGAGAAATGCTCGGTGTCGTAGGCCATCGCCGCAACGTCGTCGTAGCGCACCGGTAGGACCGCCCCGCCCCGACGTTCCGTGTGGGCGATCGGGCAGCGGTCCCGAAGCTCGTCCCAGATCTCATAGGGGTTCGCTTCGTACCGCGGGTCACCGATGTCGAAGTCGGTGGCCCAATCACTGACCGGGTTTTGAGCCATGGCAAGAACCTAGGTCAGCCCGCAGCGTCCGCAAAAGCTGACAAACCGCCGATCTGCAAGAGCGATCCGCTGGACGCGACCCATCGGGCACGACCGACCGGATCCAGCCGTCCGACCCCGGCGATCAGCCTGCGGTGAACGGCGTGCCGAATCGCTCCCGGTACACCACCTCTTCCACCGGTTTGCGGGTCAGCCTGGTGTACTGCTTCTCCGGCACCGGCCAGCCGACGGCCACCAGCGCACCGACCGCGATGTCGTCGGGGATGTCAAGCAGCTCGACCACGGCCGCCTCCTCCGCTGCCAGCAGTGTGGTCAGCGCGGAACCGAGCCCCTCGTTCCGACAGCCCAGCAGGACGTTCTGGACGAAGGTGTAGAGCGAGCCGCCACCGACGATGCTCTGCCGATCCAGATCCTTGTCCGTGACCGCCAGCGTCCACAACTCGATGCAGCACACCAGCAGGACGGGGACATCGGCCAGCGAAGAGCTGAAGTCGTCCGTACGGGTCAGCCGGTGCTGGGCCGGGTTGTAGCTGTCCATGCGCTTCGTCTGATCCGAGGTCTGATAGCCGACAACGCCCTCCCTGGCGTGGGTCACATACACATCCCACTGCTTCTGGTGGAGGGAGGCGATCTTCGCTTTCATCTCCGGTTCCCTGATGACGATCGTCCGCCACCCCTGTCGGTTCCCGCCCGATGATGCGAACCGGGCGTTGTCGAAGACCCGGTGCAGCGTCTCGTCGGAGACCGGCTCGTCGGTGAAGTACCGACACGACGGGTTGGTTCGCATCGCCTCGTAGAGTTCCATGGCCGAGATCCTACTCATCACCGCCCGGCCGTCGTCCAAAGCGGTTTCCGGGCTGCCGACCGCCGGCCGCCCACTACGCTCATCGAAGATCCATCGACGATGAGGGAGTTGATGTGGGCTGGTCAGTACAGCGGCCGACAGGTTTGACGTTTCACCAGGCGGGCAGATCGACGGAGGGGTACACGCTGTTGACCCCGAACCACGATCGCTACACGTACCTGATCGACATGGGCGGCCGGGTGGTGCACCGGTGGGGCTTCAATATGGAACCGGGCTATGGGCGACTGCTGGACAACGGCAACCTGTTGATGAGCGGCTCGGACCCCGATCTGCCGGAACCTCCCGAGGACGAGCCGACCAAGGAGCCACCACCGTTCGAGCGCCACATCACCCGCCTCGGTGGCTACAAGACCACCCTCCAGGAGGTCGACTGGGACGGGAACGTGCTGTGGGAGTACGACAA
>JBCCGJ010000305.1:0-7434 GCA_039029335.1 Actinomycetota bacterium
ACAAAGCGATCGACGCTGACACCGGACACCGGATCGCCGGTCGTCTCGGTGACCGTGCCGCCGACGGTCGCCTCCGGCGGCGCGTTTGAGTCCAGCTCGACATCGACGGTCGCCGTCATACCCTCTTCGACACAGACGGGCACCTGGAGAAACTGTCCACCGTTGAACGTCTGACCGTCCGGGGCGATGAAGGTCAGCACAAAACAGCCTGCTACCTCAACGGGGAAGCTGTACGCGCCACCATCGGCGGTCGAGGTGGACGTGAGGTAGGTGCCGCGCTGCCCGTCAGCGGTCTGCTCAAAGAGGTCAACACCGACGCCGTCGACACCGACACCATCAACGATGACGGACCCGGCGATCGTGGTCTCCAGAACCTGGGCGCTCGAGGTACCGGCCTGAACGGCGGTCAGCAGCAGCACAACGGCGCTGAGCACCGCGGGCACCACCCGCCGCCGGGACGACACTCGCCGCTCGGCCGTGCTTCTCTCTCGCCGTGAACCGAAACGCCCCATCTTCGTAACCCCTTGTAGACAAAACACCCAAGTTGTACGAACTATGAGTGTCGCCGGTCCACGTGGGGAACTGAACGGACAGAACCACCCAAGGTGCGGCCCGCTTCTGGGTGGTTCTACCCGGAACCCTCAGGGGTGGCGCCGTCCGCTGTCCCCCAGGCCCGATCGACGGCCCGGGGCAGCTCCTCACACCACTGGATGAGGTCGTGACCGGCCACCCGTTCGGTGAAGTGGACCGGGGCGTCCTGGAGGCCGAGAAATCCCGCCCAGGCCTCGGTCGCCTGGAAGAACCCGCCCTCCAGGGTGCCTGCGCACAGGTGCACCATCGGGTGGGTCGCCGCATCCCAGGTGGTTGACGGATCCGGCGGCATGCCGGTGCTGAAGGCAAATGCGTGGCCGAACTTCGCCGGGTGGAGGCGGGCGGTCATCAGCGCGTGACCGGCACCGTCGCTGCACCCGAACACGCCCCGTCGCTCCGGTGTTGTGGCCACGCCCAGTTCGGTCTCCGCCCAGGCCGCCAGCTCGACGATGAAGAATCGCTGATGGGCATCGAACCGTGCGTCGTCAAAACCCTGGAGGTACTCAAGCGCCCGCTGATTGCCCTCGATCTGGTTCATCGGTGCCGAGTGAGCCGCCACCACCACAACCGGGGGGCACAGCCCAGACTGAATCGCCGCGTCCAACCGCCGGGCGTAGGGGGCGAACATGTTGCCGTCGGTGGCATAGATCACCGGTGTGTCATCCCCGGGCGAGTGACCCGGCGGTTTGTACACGGTGACGGTTCGCGGTCCACCGAGCGCATCGGACTCGATGGCGTGCTCGAACGACGAGCCGAGCAGCGGATCGCTCGAGTCGAGCTCCGGTGGCGCATCGACACCGCGGAACCGGCCATCGTGAGAACCGCGCCGGAAGTTCATCGCCCCGCCGCCGGTGGTCGGGGTGAAGGTGTAGGTGATGACCGCCTCGGCCGCACGGTCAACCCGGAGCGACAGCACCTGAAGGCCCTCGCCGGCGTCCCACGACTCGATGGGGAAGACCGGCGCCACCACCACCGGCACCGGGGACTCGGTGACAAAGGTGATCACGTCGCCGTCGGCCCATGCCGAGCCGCCCTCAGCCGCCATCCTGGTCCGCAGCTCCTCGGGGTCGGGGTCGGTCCAGACCCGGCAGAACCGCTCACCCGGCGGGAGGAACCCGGGTTTGGTGGCCCGCTCCGTCGCCAACTGTCGGGTGACCGCGGCCATCCGTTCCCGCAGCTCGGCCATGGACGGCACACCGAGCTCAGCCCGCTGCGCATCGGTGATCGACGGGTCGACCGGGGGTTGCACCACATCACCCTGGTGCTCGACCATGACGGTGCCGTAGCGCTGGGGTCGGCCGCTGAAGAGACACAGTTTGTCCGCAGCCTCGGCGAAGACCAGGCCGGCACCGACCAGTCCCGCATCGTGGGCTCGTCCGGCAAGTTCGACAACAACCGGCAGGTCTGACGGCTCCCCGGAGAGGGAGAACAGCTGAGCGGCCCGCAACGCACTGGCCGGCTCTGCGGTGGCCAACGCCGGCTGGTCCCGCAACCGGTCCAGGGCCGCAGGTCGGTCTGCATCCGACAAACCCTCGATCTCGGCGATCAGGTGGAGCAGCTCATCCGGCGACATGACCGGACACTATCGGCGAAGGCGGAATGGGGCCAGACTCGGATCGCAACCGGCCGGTCGGTCCGTTTAGGGTTGGGCGATGACCGATCAGCAGCAGAGGGACCAGCCACCCGGAGGCGGCAACCTCAGCGGCGTCCGGGTCCTCGACCTGACGCAGTACCTCAGCGGCCCGGCGTGCACGCTCCTGATGGCCGGGCTGGGGGCGGACGTGATCAAGATCGAACCGGCCCCGGGCGGTGATGCCGCCCGGCTGCTGCCGATCGTGGACGGCGTCCGCTCCTCCTATTACGTGCAGCAGAACCGGGGGAAGCGCAGCGTCTGTGTGGACCTCACCCAGGAGGCGGGGTCCGCGTTGATCGCCGAGCTGGCAGGCCAGTGCGACGTCCTGGTGGAGAACTTCAGCCTCGGGGTCCTGGACAAACGGGGCCTGGGGCCCGACATCCTGCGAGCCCGGTACCCGGGTTTGATCTACGCATCGATCTCCGCCTTCGGCCGGACCGGGTCAAAAGCCCACCTGGCCGGCTACGACCTGATCGGACAGGGGATGGCGGGGTCGGTCGCCCTGGCCGGCGAACCGGACGGCGCACCGCTCGGAGCCGGCGCACCGATCGCCGACGTGTCCGCCGGCATGATGGCCTTCGGGGCCATCAACAGCGCCCTCTACCATCGGTTGCGCACCGGCGAAGGGCAGTTCCTGGACATCTCGCTGGTCGAGCCGGTCTTCAACATGCACCCGTTCCAGATCCAGGGCCCGAGCGTCACCGACGGCCGGGCCAGACTCAAGCGGACCGGCAGGCACTTCGGCGCCGTCCCGCCGGCCGGCACGTACCGTGGCCCGGACGGGTGGCTGGTCCTGCAGGTGCTGGACCCGCAATGGGACAGGCTCTGTGACGCCGCGACCGACATCAACCTCGGCGCGGACCCGCGCTTCACCACCGCCAGGGACCGGGCCGACAACCGATTCGACCTGGTCGACGTGCTTGAGGGGTGGATGCAGCGATTTCCCTCCGATCAGGCGCTGCTGGACCACCTGGAAGCCCACCGCATCCCGGCCGCACCGGTGATCGACCCGGCCGACGCCCACGAGCATCCATGGTTCTGGGAACGTGGCGCCATCGCCGAGGTCGACGACCCGGTACACGGCACGGTTCGGGTCCCGGGTTTCCCGATCCACACCTCGGCCCAACCGAGGCGAGCCGTTGAACCCCCGGCACCGCTGCTTGGTCAGCACAACGGCCAGGTCCTGGGCGAGCTGCTCGGCTATGACAGCACGAAGATCGCCGAACTCGAATCGAGCGGGGTGGTGCAGTCCAGTCGGGACGGTTGACCTGAGGCGAGCGGACCGCCGGCCGGGTCCGAGCGGGCCTCCGCCGACCGCCTACGGATCGTCCGAGTCCGCCGGTTCCTCTTCGCCGACCGTGATCGTGACGGTCGTCCCGACTTCGGCGCTCACCCCGCCTGCCGGGTTCTGTGCCGTGACCTTGCCGATGTTCGCCGATCCGGCGGGCAACTGCGTTGTGGTCACGACAACCACAAATCCACGGTCGGTCAACGCGGTCTCCGCTGCGGCCCTCGCCATGCCGACGACATCGGGTACAACCTCGGTGGTCACCTCGGCGATGAGCGTGATCGCGGCGTTGACCACGATCACCGACTCCGCGGCCGGGGTCACACCGCCGACGACGGCATCACCGGCCGCGCCGCCATCGGACACCGGGCCGGTGCACCCGGCGGTGGTGATGGCGGTCTTCGCCGCATCCATGCTCAATCCGACGACCGAGGGAACCGTGCAGGTCTCGGCCGAGAGGACCAGACGAACCGTGGTGTCGGTCACCTCTCCCCGGATGACCAGACCGGGGTTGACGGTCTGGCTGATCTCCGGCGGGAGGTCAGAGCCGACGGTGCAGTTGGCCGCGGTGATCTGGTCGACCGCCACTGCCCTGCTCAAGCCGACGAGGCCCGCGACCAGAGACGCCAACTGCGTCGCATCACACGGGTCGGGTTGCACACCCTTGGAGACGACGAACCGTACGGTCTCACCGTCGATCGTGGCCCGGATGACGTTGTCCTCCGGCACCGTGGCGCTGAACTCCCGTGGCGGCTGCGGGCCGACGGTGCAGTTTGCGGTTGCGGCGAGCGCCTCGGCCTCCGCCACGGTCTTGCCGACCACGGCCGCCGGATCGAGCGAGCACGTCTCGACCACAGTGTCGATCACCACGATCTGCACGACGGAGTCGATGGCCACCGCGGTCCCGGCCTCCGGGGTCGAACCGGCCACCGTCCCGATCTCCCCGGCGCCGGGCCCCATGACCACTTCGGCGGTCAGTGTCACGGCGGAAAGCGCAGCGACGGCCGCCTCTTCGGTGAGGCCGACCAGGTCCGGCACCGTTGGCTGGCCGAGGGAGGCGAACAGGACGATCGACCCGCTGGCATTGATCAGCGTCTCGACCGGTGGGTCGGTGCCGACCACCACACCGCCGGGGACGGAGTCATGGTAGATCGACCGCTGGGCGTCTATCGACAGACCGGCACCCTCGAGCACCTCGGTTGCGGCGGCGACGGTCAGGCCTGCGACCTCCGGCACGGGGATCGGCGGCGCGCTGGTCCGTCGGGAGACGAAGATGGTGACCAGGGAATCCTCCTGAACACGGCTACCCGCCGCCGGGTCCTGGCTGATGACCTGACCGACCGGCACCGCCTGGTTCTCCCGGTAGACCGTGTTCACCCGGAGGCCGGCGGACAGGATGGACTGTTCGGCCCGAAGCTCGGTGAGGCCGGCGACGTCCGGGGTGGCCACCCGGGTGACCGCATTACCCAGGTTCGGCCGAAGCTCCGGTGGGCCGGCCGGGTCGAAGGAGCCGGACTGGGCGTTACCCGGCTCGTCAGACTGGGGCCCCGGGCGTTGCTGGTCCTCGACTGCGGCGACGGAGTCACCGGTCTCGTCCTCCCGACTGAGCAACCACAGGGCACCGGCGCCGACAACAACAAACGCCAGCAGCACGGCCGCACCGGTGAGCAGCCAGGTCCGAAGCCGGTCATCCGGCGCGACAAAGCGGTCCCGCCGGTCGATCATCGGGCCGGGTTGCCCGGCCTCCGCGGTTGCCGGCAGCGGAATCCCGCCCGCCGCGGGGACCAGGCCGTCACCGCTCTGCCCGTCCGGCGACCGTGACGATTCCGGCGCACCGAACTCCAGGACGCCGCGGCCGGGTGGGCCGGCGGACGGTGGCTTGGCCGGCAGGCGGGGCGGGGAGATACCTGCGCCGCCCCCGGCGATGGCGCCGGGGGTGACCATGGTGGTGGCGGCGCTCCCACCCGCCGCATCGTCGTCCGAGGTGGCAACCAGCATGACCTCTGCGGTCTCGCCGGCCACGGCGCCGTCGGCCTGCGGCGGGGAACCAGCCGGCCTGCCGTGTCCCGTCTCGGCCCGGCCACCCGCCGCAACCAACTCCAGCGCATCGGCGAGCTGCGCCGCCGTCGGCCTGGCATCCGGGTCCTTTGCCATGGCCCACTCGATGACGGCGCAGACCTCCGTCGGGACGCCACTCGGCCGGAGATCGGGAACCGGGTCGTTGGCGATTGCCTGGGCGATGGCCACGATGTTCTGGTCCGACGGACCGGGCACGGAGAACGGTGTCTGCCCGCTGACCAGGTGGAAGAGCGTTGCGCCGAGGCTGTACACGTCCCCCGGGGGGCCGGCGACCCGCCCGTTCACCGTTTCCGGCGCCACGTACGCGGCGGTGAACCCGACGGAGTTTGTGTCCCCGACGCCCGCGTTTGTGGCGATGCCGAAATCGGTGATCATTGCTCGACCGTCCGCCGAGACCAGGATGTTGGCCGGTTTGATGTCCCGGTGGACAACACCGGCCTCGTGTGCGGCGGCGACCGCCCCGGTGACCCTGGCCAGGTGTCCGCAGGCGATCAGCGGCTCGAACGGCCCGGACTGCTCCAGCATGTGCTCGAGCGACTCCTTGCACAGTTCGAGGATGAGATACGGCTGACCGGACGCGTTGACGCCGGTGTCGTAGACGGTGACGATGCCGCGGTGTTCGCTCAGTTTGCCGAGGGTCTTGGCCTCACGGTTGAACCGACGTATGAAGGCGTCATCGGTGGCGGTGAGAATCTTGACCGCGACCTCGCGGTCGAGGTCGACCTGACGGGCGCGAAAAACCGCAGCAGATGCGCCGACGCCGATCTCCTCGCCATCGCCTAAGCCGCCTATTCCGAGATCCACTGCTGCCAGTGTACGTTCACCGATGACCCCGGTGGCAGGCGCCCTCGCTCGACCGGCCATCGACCACCTATCGACACAAGGCTGACAGGTGACCGATACCCGATCGACGAGCGACCGGCGGGATGGTCGCTCTGCGAGGGTGAGAGGCTAGGAGCGGTGGTCGGCCAACGCCCGGAGCTTGATGGCCAGGCTGGCGGAGCCGGCAAGAAGGCTGCCGAACTCGGCGATCGAGTACACCTTCACGTCGAGGTCGGTGGTGGCGATCAGCGATGCGTTGCGACGGACCCCGAGGAGGACCGACCGCTCACCGACAAAGTCGCCGGCACCGACGGTGGCAACCTCTTCGCCGTCACGGGCCACAACCGCGGTCCCGCTGGTGATCAGGATTACCTCGCGGCCGATCTTGCCCTCGCTGACGAACACGTCGCCGGCATCGATGGTGAGATTGGTGCCGAACCGGTCGATGGTTTCCAGTTCGCTTCTGGTGAACTTGTCCCCGATTCGGGAAACGAGGGACGGGGTGGGGCCGCCCGCCCGCCGGAAGTATGAGAGTCCGATCATGTGCTTGCTCCTTTTATCGGATACCGCTTGTCGGGCAGGTCGTAGCGAGTAGGACCTGCCGGATGGGGCGACCGATCAACTGACCCCAGGGGCCATCTGTGTCGCCGATACAAGTGTAACTATCGGTCTCTACCGGAGATTCCCGAATGTGCCCGCTGCCACGTGTGTTGTCGGACACAGCCAGGTGGCGCCAAAAAGTCTGCGATCCTTGTCGAAATCGAGGGTCCGCCCCCGTCTCCGGGACAAAACCAACACCGAGACTCCAATCGAGACTCCAACTGAAAGAGGAATCGTGAAATACGTACTGCTGGCATTTGAAACCGAAGACGCCTACGCCGCCAGGACCGACCCGGAGCGGTCCGATCAGTACTGGGGGGCCTGGATGGCTTACAGCTCGGCGCTGACCGAGGCCGGGGTGACCGAGGGCGGGGCGGCCGTTCAGCCGCCCGGCACCGCAACTGCGGTGACCGTCCGCGAC
>JBCCGJ010000306.1:0-7429 GCA_039029335.1 Actinomycetota bacterium
AACCGGGACACAACGGTCGGCTCGGTGGTACCGGACAGGGTTTCGACATCGACAACAACGTCGACAGCGGTCTTGGTGCCACCGCCCTCGGCCGGGTCAACGACCGGACTGTTCCTCAGGCAGAGGTCTACGAGGGCGTCGGCCCGGCGTTGTGGCAGCGTGCGGGGTTCGGTCAGTACGCCACCAGGGTCCGGTGGTGAGTCCAGCGCGGCGGCGACGATTTCGGTGGCAATCGGATCGAGGCGGAAACGGCCCATGCTTGACCCGTCGAACGTCAACTGCATCGTGAAGGATCGTTCCTGCCAAACCCGCTCGGCATCGGCGGCGTCCGCTTCAGCATCGACCCGGGCCCGCCACGCAAACACCAGCCGGTCGAACTTCTCCGGCGGACAGTCTTCCGCTGCTGCCAACAACTGTTCCTCGATTCGACAAAGACAGCGGCGCGGTCGCCACGGACCGCCCGGGCGAGTGTCTGGGCGTTCGCCCACGACAACCGGCCCTCCCGAAGAGCAGCTGCGCTCAACGGATGACCGTCCACGAAACGAGCCACCCGGACGAAGTCCCGAGCAGTGGTGTTCCGACAATCACCGCGATGCGCGATCAGACGTTCCATCGACACATACCCAAGCCACTGCGCCAGACCGGAATCGGCAAGACCACCAACCAGCACAGCAGCCTCAGCCCGCAACGCATCCGCATCGGCCAACAGCTTCAGAGCATCATCCAGGTCAGCAGCGCGCACCGTCCCCGCAGGGGAGCCGTCGCCGGCAGTGACGGCACCAGAGACGGCGCCAGGCGAGCGGGATCCGCGCCAACCGGCCGACAACCGCTGTGGGCCACGTGATTGGTCGTTCTCCGCCTGGAACATACGACCACACTAAACATGAGGTGTGACACGCACGGGTGAAGCCCACAGCGCTTCCCGACCGCGCCCGAATCCGTGGCGGAGCGAAATCAGCCTGCATGTCGTCCCCCGGACATCGACCCATCCCCACAGACCTGACCCCCCCCAGACGGCCCCCCGGTCGCTACCGGCCGCTTCCTCGTTACCCTTGAAAGGCCGTGGCCGAGATTGACACCCCCAACACCGGCTCGTCGCCGACGGTCACCGTGCGTCTGCTGGTGGCCTACGACGGCACCGACTTTCGCGGCCTGGCCCCCAACGACGGCGTGCGGACGGTCGTTGGCGAGCTGGCTCGGGTCCTGGAACCGCTGATCGGTCACAGCCCGGACCTCGTGATGTCGGGCCGAACGGACGCGGGGGTCCATGCCTGGGGTCAGGTCCTGTCCTTCACGATGCCCGAGGGGGCGGTGGAGCTCCAGCGGATACAACGTTCGGTCAACGCCCGCCTCGGCCCGGAGATCGTCATCCGGGAGCTGACCGCGGTCGACGATGACTTCTCGGCCCGGTTCTCGGCCACCGGTCGCCGCTACCGATACCACATCGTCAACCGGGAGGTCCCGGATCCGTTCCTGGCCAGGACCGCCTGGTGGGTGGCCAAACCGCTTGATGTCTCCGTGATGGAGGCGGCGTGCCAACATCTTTTGGGTGAGCACGATTTCAGCTCGTTCTGTCGAAAACCGAAACCGGCGCCCGATGAGAATGGGGACGTGGTTGTCCCGTCGCTGGTCCGACGGGTGACCGGGGCCCGCTGGGTGAGGTTGGAGGACAGCGTGTATCGGTTCGAAATCGAAGGCTCGGCGTTCTGCCACCAGATGGTCAGAAGCATCGTCGGGTTCCTCGTTGCGGTCGGTACCGGGAAGCGGGCCGTGGATGAACTCCCGGCGGTCCTGGCGGCCAGGGACCGCGCCGCGGCCGAGCAGCCGGCCCCGCCCCACGGCCTCAACCTGTGGCAGGTCGACTATTGACCGAACTGCGTCTGTCCGATCCGGCCACCGGGAGCTTCGGCGCGCTCTACGAGTGGCAGGTCGACGCGCTCACCACCTGGCTGCGGTGCGGCAGGCGGGGGGTCATCGAGGCCGTCACCGGATCCGGCAAGACCAACCTTGCGGTCGCCGCCATCAAGGACGCCCATCGCCGTGGTCTTTTTGTCCTGGTCATCGTGCCGTCCCGGGTCCTGATCGGGCAGTGGCACGAGACACTCGGTGAGCTGATCCCCGAGTGCACGGTCGGCCGCCTCGGCGACAACTACCGGGACCGGCCGAGCGACTGCGACATCCTGGTCACCACCCGGCACTCCGCGGCGTCCCACCGTCCCCTCCCACCCGGCGAGGCGGGCGGCCTGCTGGTGGCCGACGAGTGCCACGGGTACGGCGGCGGCAAACTCCGCCGGTCCCTCATCGGGGACTACGGCGAACGGCTCGGCCTGACCGCCACGCTCGAACGGTCGGATGATGCGGTCGAGAAGATCCTCATCCCGTACTTCGGTGGTGTCTGCTACCGCTATGGCTTCCACGACGCCATCCAGGACGGTGTCTGTGCCCAGCCCCGGGTGGCGTTCGTGTCGGTCGCCCTCTCCGAGGCCGAGCGGGACGACTACATCGCAACAGAAGCGAACCTGGTCGCGGCCAGGGCGATCCTGCGGTCGATCCCGTCGATGCCGCTTGAACCGTTCGGTGACTTTCTGGCTGCGGTCAGCCATCTGGCGGAGAAGGATGCCGGGCCGAACGGCACCGCGGCGAACGACTACCTCAAGTCGTTCAGCAGGCGCCGGGAGATCGTGGCCACCAGTACCTCCAAGTACGAGGCGCTCGGTTCGTTCGCCGACGCCATCCAGGGGACCGACGGCGCCTTGATTTTCACCGAGACGGTCCGGGCGGCCAACCATGCGGTCAACCGACTGGACCCTCACGTCAACATCGAGATCATCACCGGCGAAACCCCTCGCCGCTCCCGGGAGGAGATCCTCGAGGGCCTGCGGGTCGGCTCGCTCGACGCGGTGGCCGCACCCCGGGTGCTGGACGAGGGGATCGACGTGCCGAACGCCAACCTGGGCATCGTGGTCAGCGCCAGCCGAACCCGCAGGCAGATGATCCAGCGGATGGGTCGGGTCCTGCGCCGTAAGAAGCAGGGGAGCGGGGCGAAGTTTGTCATCATCTTCGCCAGGGACACCCTTGAGGACCCGATGATCAGCGAGGAGCGGGACGGGTTCCTCGAGGAGATCGAGCGGATCTCCGAGGACTCCCGGATTTTCAACGAGTCCGATCGGGAGCGCCTGGCCGACTTCCTGGACTACAACGGTCCGGAAACGGTCACCGAACCGATACGGCTTGGCCCGCTTGTTGCGGGTAATGGCTCGGCCCCGCCGGAGGCGATCGACGACGACTTCGTCGCGGCGCTCCAGCGAGGCGATGACGCGGCTTGGGCCGAGGTGTCGGCCGACTCCGCAGAAGCCTGTTTCGGGGACCTGAAGGCCCACCTCGACCTGCACCTCCTCTACGCCTACCTCAGCTATCTGCCGTGGGACCAACCGACCTGGCTCCACCGACTGGTCTGGGACCGGCTCCCGGACCAGCCGCTGCCGGAACCGGAGTACCTCGAGGTCGAGGTGGCCGGGCTGCCCCAGATCGGCAAGGCGAAACCGAAGAAGCACCGGTTGTCGACCGGTCAGCAACCCGTGGGATTTGTCCAGGTGCCGGGCGGTTGGGCGATGCGATGCTTCGGCTGTGGCCAGACGTCCGCACCGGCGGAGTTCAAATGGCAGGCGATGGAACGAACCGTCGACTGCTCCTGCACCGACTGGTAGCCCGGGCGGCGGCAGGCGACCGCTCAGAACCGGACAACCATGCGGAGCGGGCGCGTCACGCCCACCAGGCGATCGTGGTGTTTGTCCCGGCCGGGATCTCCGTGTAGCCGCCGTCGCGGATCGTGACATCGGCTCGCTCGGCCAGCGCCGCCCACAGCGACCGGTCCGGATGGACGATCGTGATGGGTCGACCGGCCGCATCCCACTCGGCCAGGACCGTTTCCGCCGCGGTTATCCACGCCCGCTGGGCGGCATGGGCGCACTGAGCGGCCTGCTTTCCCCAGCTCATCGCCGCCTCGGGAGTAACGGCGACGACCAGCCCGGTCACCGCACCCAATTCGGCGGCCGGTTCGACCTCGTCGAGATCGGTTGACTGGATCTGCAGCTTGGCCACCTCTGGCGGCGCCTGATCGAGTGGGCCGGGGACAAACGCCCGCACTTCGACGCCGTCCCGCTCCACCGTGATTCCGTCGGCCTCCTGCGCCCGACGCCACGCCGATGCTCTGGCCCGCCGGACGATCTTGCGGATCCGTGCGCCGTTCCACGCCGAAACGGCATCGTGCCACTCGCCGCCCGGCTGGGAGCGTTCGTCGTCCAGCAGGGCGATGGTGGCCAGGGCCGTGGCGGCACAGATGCCGACGGTGGTCGGTGGGTGGGTCCGCTCCACCCGCGCCGCGAGCTGCAACGCAAGCGGCGCGGTCGACGGTGCCGGCTCGTCGTCGACGTGTCGGTCTTCGGATCGGGTTGGCGACTGCTCCACCGAGTCGAGCGTAGTGGCCGCGGCCCGGTCCTCAGTCGAGCAGGCCGCTCACCAGGAACTCGACCCGACGGTTGGCCGAGCGGCCCTCCGGGGAGTCGTTCGCCACCAGCGGTTGCTCCTCGCCCCTGCCGTCGACGGTCAGCCGATCCCGGTCGATGCCCCGACGGACGAACTCGGCGGCCACCGCTTCGGCCCTGACAAGTGAGAGTTCGAGGTTCAGTTCGTCCGTGCCGCGGTCGTCGGTGTGGCCGACCAGCGTCACCGAGGTCTCCGGACGGGTCTTCAGCATCCGGACCGTCAACTCGATCAGCGGTTCGTACTCCTCTCGAACCTCCGCCCTCCCGGTTCGGAACCTCACGGTGTCCTGTACCCCGAGGGTGATCGGCCCGGTCTCGTCGAAGTAGGCGTCGGCCCGGACCTCCAGGTTGTTGACCACCCGGTCGGAGCCGACCGCTTCCTCTGCCACCTCCTGCAGACGCCGCAGGGCCTCTTCGGACGGCACGGCCCCCTCCAGATAGACCACGCCGTCGGCGACGATGATCTGCTGGGTCGGCTCGTCGACCATCGCCAGGGTTGCCGGTGGCTCCGGCTCGGGTGTCTGCTCGAATCCGTAGAACCAGAACGCCGCCGTACCGGCCAGGGCGGCGGTCGTGCCGAGCCAGGCTGCAAACACCGTTGCCGCTCGCCCGGACCAACGGGATCGCTCCGGCCCGTCGGAGCCGAGTGAGGTCGGTGCCGGGCTCGGTGGCGGCACGATGATCCGGCCCGGCGTCAGGTCGGGGATCACCGTGTGGTCGGTGGACACGCGCTCGCAGACCCAGCCTGCACTCAACGGGGTATCTCCAGGGATGCCGGTCCGTCGCCCGCCACCGATGCTCGCCGGAGGAGATGCTGGCCGACCATCATCGACCGCTCCAGGGCGACCGGCTGGGTCATGCCGATGGCCGTCACGCCCTCGACGTGGCGACCGGTGGTCCGATCGGTGAACGTTGCGCTGTGATCGGTCAGCTGCAGGAGCGCACCGAATGACTGCGGGACCTCGGCGGTGGGGTCGAGGATCCCGATGGTCCCTCGAGGCTTCACCAGATGGGCCCGCCGCTCATCGGAGATCACCACGGTGGTCAGCGCATCGCCGATGGCCTCGACATGGGGAAACCGGTCCAGCCAGTGCCAGAACCCTGGGTCGGCCGGCGCTTCGACCGCGATCGCCAGGTCGGCCGGGGAGTGGGTGGCGGCCAGGCTCAGTGCAAGCCAGGTGGCCGCCGCCTTCGTCCGATCCCGTTCCCCGATGATGGCCAGGGATGTCGTGGTCAGGTCGACCACGATCGGGGCGTTGGCCAGGGTGGTGAACCGCGCCTCCGCCTCCTCCTGTGTCGCCCGGTTGGCGTCCGCCAGCTCGACCGGTTGCTCGAAGGGCAGGTCCGCGGTGCCGATCAGGCCGTGGCCGAACGTCGGCGCGTCCGCGTCCATGGAGAACAGGACGTTGTCGGTTATCCGGCGGTGGACCTCGGCCGGGTCAACCAGTCCGTTCCATCCGTTCCGCAGGGTCTGATTCCGTCTGCCTTCCACCCAGTCGATGATCTTCTGATCGACCGCCCGTCCCTTTGCCCTGGTCGGCATCGGCCGACCTGATTCCTCGGTGCCGGGACCGCGCGACACACCCAGGCGATCGCGGGGCCGAAGAACGAATCGATCGTTGCCGACGGTGATGGTCTGGTTGATCTGCAGCGGCACCGCGTCGACGACCGGGACACCGTCGACGAGCAGCCCGTCCGGCGACGGATGCAAGGTCACCTCACCGCCGGGGGAGATCCGCAGCCCGAACCGGGGATCGGTGGTCCGGCCGGAGTCCAGCAGGACCGACGAGGAGGAGCGCCCGATGCGGTAGGAGCCGACCTCGACCGGGATCGAGCCGCCGGCGGCCAGGCCGGTTATGTGCTCCAGGACGTACCCGGGGGTCCGGTCGGGGATCGGGATGTCGGCCGACGGTTCCAGCAGCGAGTCCAACTGGACGTCGCCGATCTGGGAATGGATGGCCTGCAGGTTCGCGGCGACATCAGGGCGGACACTACTCACCGATTGTTCATCGGTGAGGTGATCGTATTTCTGAAGCTCGGGTTTGTGCCGGTTTTAGACCGTAAGGGGATTGTCGAAGCTGTCCAGAAACGCGATCTCCTCAACCGGGTGCCTGGTGAGCTTGGTCGGGAACGGCTTTGCCGGATAGCCGGCAACGATGTGGGCTGCGGTTGCGTACTCCTCCGGGATACCCAGGAGCTCTTTCACCTGCGGTTCGAACAGGCACAGCAGCGTGGTCAGGGTGGTGGCCACCCCTTCGTTCCGAAGTGCCAGACACAGGTTCTGGACCAGCGGGTAGACCGACGCCCCACCGACGATGCTGAGCCTGCCGAGGTCCGTGTCGGTCGGGTGGGTCTCCTCCAATTCGGCGCAGGCCACGATGACGGCCGGATGGTTGGCGAAGTTCTCGGCGAAGTCGTTGGCCGCCAGGACGGACGCCTGCGACATGACCGCCTTGGTTGCCTTGGCGTCACCACTCTCGGCGGTGAGCGCTTCGCCGGCCGCCTTGGCCTGTTCGTAGTAGACCGACCACGGCTGCATGTACCACTCGGCCAGCTTGGCCCGCTTCTCCGGGTCCGTGACGATCAAGAAGCGAACCGGTTGCCGGTTCCCGCCCTGCGGCCCGAACCGGGCGCTGTCGATCGCCCGGTGGAACACCTCGGGCGGGACCGGGTCCGTCTTGTAGAACCGGTTGGCCGGCTGGGAACGCATCGCGTCGATCAGGTCCATAACCACTACCCCCTGTGTTGTGGTGACACCAGTGTTGTGGCGCCGACCTCACCCTATGACGGCGAACGCAAGCGCTCAATACGACAACAAAACCGGCCCGCGGGTCGATACCCGCGGGCCGATTCCGGGTCGATCGGGAGCCGTCGGGCTCAGTCGA
>JBCCGJ010000307.1:0-7375 GCA_039029335.1 Actinomycetota bacterium
GGATCCGATCTCGGGTGGCCTGGGCGTGGGCCTCTCGGAGCGACGGTTTGTGAGCTGCGGCGTCGCTCATGAACGGGTGCCGCCGGACGTGTACCCCGTCGACGATGGTGCGTGTGGCGCAGGCAACGGCGGGACGAGTGGAACCGAGAACCGGTCAAACATGAGTTGATCTCCATCGAGGTGAGATGATTCATATCCAAGATGAGATGGATCATCTCGTCAACTCGAAATGAGCTGGACAAGCTGCGACAGGGGCGGTCGGCGCCGCCCGGGCGGACTCACTCGATGAGGTCGAGGAACGTCATCCACCGGTCTTCCGTCTGGTCGAGCGTGGCCGGAACGCCGCCGTCCACCAGCAGGTCCTGCAGGTCCTGGAGGAGCCAGAAGGTGGCAAAGCCGTGGCCACCGAGGACCCAGGCATCGGCCACAACCTCATGGGCGCCGCCGGCCTCAACAACCGGCAGTTGCTCGTAGATCGCCGAGGAGGTCAGAGGGGTTATGTCGAAGATCGCCGCGGACGGCAAGAGCAGGACGTCGGCGTTGTGCTCCGGGAGCACCTCTTCGGATATGAAGTCGAACGGGATGCCCGGGGCGCCCTCGGAAAGCTGTGGCGCCGGACGATCGAGCCCGACCTCGATCAGTAGTTCCCCGGTGGCGCCACCTGAATTCACCGCGACGAGGTTGCCGACCCGTGCGGTCAGGACGGACACCGTGGTGCCGTCCGCGCCCGCCTCGGCGAGCGCTGCGGCGGTCACCGCCTGGTAGTCATCCACGGCACCGATGACCGCGTCGGCCCTGGCATCGACGGCAAGCTCTGCGGCGAAGGTGGTGAGCTGCTCCTGCCAGGTGCGGTCGACCGGCGCCAGTACCACCGGGGCGATCTGCTCGTACTCGGCCAGACGATCGACCACCCACGGGCTGCCGATGCTGACAAAGAGGTCCGGCTCCAGGCCGGCGAGCACCTCGAATGACGGGTCGGCGATGACAAATTGAACCGCCTCGATGCCCAGCTGCTCGTTCAGTCTGGCGAACGTCTCGGACGACAGGGTTGTCAATACCACGTCCGGTCGGACGTCGAGCGACAGCAGGGAGTACGCAGCCTGTTCGTCGAGTGCAACGATCGTCCGCCCATCGTCGGCCGAATCGGTGGCCTCGTCACCTGCCTCCTGACCGGCCTCGTCGCCGGACTGGTCAGCCGATGCCTCCTCCGTTCCGGACTCCTCATCGGCCTCCGACTCTGCATTGGCCGGTTCGGTCGTGTCCGCATCGGCCGGTTCGGCGGTGGTTGCGCTGTCCGATGCGTCGTCGAGGTTGCTCTCCGCTTGATCGGATCCGCACGCCGCCAGGAGTAGCGGGAGGAGAAAGGCCAAAGACAAAAGCCGGTTTCGGAGGTCCGTCATGCGCCGTATGTTACCCGGGCCGATCTCCAGACAGAAGGCTATCTTAACGATCCGCGGCGTAGCGCTTCTTCGGACCGCCCACCGCTGAGTCGAGCCTCTTGAACTCGGTACGTGCGGTCGGTAGCGTGCGGGCATGATCACCGAGGTGACGCCGACAGGAGCGAATTGATGGCAGGAATCGGACGATGAGCACCCTGTGGCTCTCGCACATACTCCATCGGGTCACCGATCTCCACGGTGCGGTGGCCGATGCCGAAGCCGCCGGGTTCACCGTGCACTGGGGATCCGACCCCGACAAGGCCCACAACGCGCTGGTGTGGTTCGAGACCGGGCCGTTCCTGGAGTTCTTCGCTCCGCCGGTCTTTGACGAGGCCAGGGTCGCTCAGTTCGAGGCGGTCGCCGGGCCCGGGTCCGTCCTACGAGCCAGACGGTGGGGTGCGATGGCCGACGGCTGGTGCGACTACGCGGTCGAGACCGACGCTTCGGACCTCCGTGCCGTGGTTGACCGGTGCGAGCAGGCAGAGGTTGCCATCGGCCCCGCATTTCATCCGAATCGCACCCTGCCAGGCGGCGACACGGTGAGCTGGGACCTTGCGTTCCCCCACGACGGCGACCTCCCGTTTGTGATGGGCGCGTATTCGACCCCACAGCGACCGGAAACAGTCCGGCACAAAAACGGGGCAACCGAGGTGACGGCGATCACCGTCGCCCACCCGGATCCTGCCGGCCACCGCGCCCACTTGGCGCGCTACGCCGGGACACCGACCCTGGCCGACGTGATCGTCGAACAGGGTGACGACCCCGGCGCCACCATCACCGCAGTGTCGGTAGCCGGCCTGTCGGCTCCGGTGCCCTTCGGTGCCGGAACCGTCGTCCCGGCCGGCTAGCGGGGACTGCAGGTCGCCGGTGAGGGTCTCGGCCCGGGATCGATCCGCCCGGGATGCTCAGGGGTTGGCCTGGCGCCAGTAGGGGATCAGCGAGACCTGACCTGCTGCCAGGCCCAGTTCCTGGCGCAGGTACGTTCGGACGGCGGTGAGGCACCGGGACTCACCGGCGCCCATCACGAACAGGCCGTCGTCGGCACGGACAATCCGGTCTCGCACGGCGGTGGCCAGGGCGTAGGGCGCGTCGGCATCGGCTTCGCTCCGGTAGCTCCAGGTCACCTCGACCCCCGGCCGATCGGTCAGGGGTACCTCGTGACCGGGTTGCTCGACCTCGGCAATGATGTGGACCGGGAGCTCGGGTGGAAGTTCGTCGACGGTGGCCGCGACCGCGGCGAAGGCGGTCTCATCACAGACTCCGATGAACGATGCGACGTCGCCGACGGTGCTGATGCCCTCGTGTGGTCCGAGCACACCGACCCGGTCGCCGGGGACGGCGGTGGTGGCCCAGCCCGAGATGGTCTCGGGGTCGTCGCCGTGGGTGACAACCCAGAAGGTGGCCGTCCCGGTCTCCGGGTCGATCGAGCGGACGCTGTAGGTCGAGCCCTTCGGCTGCGTTTTGTCGTCCATCTCCCAGTACGTCTTTGCGTCGAGGCCGTCGGGGATCGGTCGATCCGGACGGTCGATGATGAGGGCGACGGACTGGTCGCCACCGTGGGAGGTCACACCGTCGAGCCCGGACACGCCGATGGCCCGCAGCTGCGGTGACAGCACCTCGACGTCGGTGACCGTGCAGAAGGAGAGCCGCAACTCGTCGTGGTCGTGGTCGAGTAGCTCCTCCATCGAGGTCCGAGGTTCCTGGGGGCGGGCCTTGCGGGCCACGGCCAACAGGGACCCCATCGACGTCGGCAGGTCGTGAAGGTTCGTCATGGGAGCGGGGAAGTCGAGCCGGAGCGGGCGGTGACCGTCGCCACCGTCGGGGATCGTCATGGTGAGGCCGGCATGGTCGACCGCGGTAAGGGTCGCCGCCGCAATGGCGCCGTCGTCCTCGGCCCAGCGGGCGAGCATGGCGATGCTGTCGCTCAACTGCCCATTGGCCATGTCGAGCATCACCTCAAGCTGTTCGAGTTCTTCGGTGCTGAACGCTGCTTCCGTCATCAACTCATCGTATTCTTTGTGCATGATTGTCGGTTGTCCCCGCGGTGTCCGGTTTGTGCTGCTGGCGGTTGCCGCAACGCTCGGAGTCGTTCTGGCGTCGTGCTCCAGCGGGTCGACAACCGACGCGGCGGACACCGCCGATGGTTCCGGATCCGCCCCGAGCACCGAGTCTTCGTCGCCTGAGACCGATGCTGACGATACGGCGGCCGATGCCGACGCCGAGGTCGACGCTGCTGCGGCCGATGAAGGCGAGGCCGGGGACGGCGGAGCCGATGACGCTTCGTCCGACCAGACGGAGGATGCGGCCGATCCCGCCGACGAGGCCGACAGTGCCGCGCTGTTTGCCACGGTGACCGAGACGGTGGACGCCTTCGTCGCCGATCGAGGCCTGGAGGGAGCAGGCCTCATCGTCGTCGATGCCGAGGACGGCGTGCTCTACGAGCAGTACTTCGGCACGTTCTCCGCCGACCGGATCAGCATGATCGCATCGGCCTCGAAGATGATCTCGGCCGGGGTACTGTTGCGGCTACAGGACGATGGACTCCTCGACCTCGATGCGCCGGTCGAGCGCGTGGTTGACTGGGGCGTCGGCAACCCGGAGGTCACCCCGGCTCAGCTGGTGTCCAACAGCTCCGGCCTCGTCGGTCTCGGCCCGGACCTGCTCTATGCCCCGTACCTGTGCCAGTGGGCGGTCGAAGGCACGCTGCAGCAGTGTGGTGAGACGGTCTTCACCTCCGCAAACGATGATGAGGACCAGATCGCGCCGGACACCGAGTTCCGGTACGGGGGCGCCCAGTGGCAGGTCGCAGGAGCGGTGGCCGAAGCGGCATCCGGTCGGTCGTGGGCTCAGCTGATTCAGGAGACCTATGTGGAACCGTGCGGGGTCGATTCGCTCGGGTACCTCAGCCTCGGGGCCCTGCCGGTCGGTCTCGGCGGCTACCCGGACGCCTTCGGTGGCGATCCCGACAGCGTCACCCCGTCCGACAACCCCAATATCGAGGGCGGGGCCTACATCACCGTTGCCGACTACGGCGCGCTGCTGCTGATGCACCTCCGGGGCGGACGCTGCGATGACCAACAGGTACTGTCGCAGGCCGCTCTTGACGCCATGCACGGCGATCGGATCGCCGCAGCCTACGGCGGTGACGCCTGGTCGTCCGGCACCGGGTACGGGATGGGCTGGTGGGTCGATCGTGAGTCCGGCCGGATAAACGACCCCGGTGCCTGGGGTGCCTTTCCCTGGCTTGACCTCGATGACGGCTACGGTGCCTACATCGTCGTTGAGGACCGGTCGGCAACCGGTCAGGCCCTGGCGGATGAGATCGAGGAACTCGTCCATCAGGCCGTGACCGGCCGCTGATTATCGGCGGTGCGCAGGTGGGTCGGGCCCACCGGTCGGGGCCGTGCGGCGGTCTCCCGACGCGGCGCTAGGTTTTGTTGGTGATAGCCGACGTACCGGTGGCGGTCGACGCCCGGCGGAGCCGGATCCCAACGGCGGTGCTGATCATCTGCGCCGGCGCACTGATCGCCTGGACCTCCGTGATCGCAAAGGCCGTAGGTACCGGTTGGGGCGGAGAGGACCTGCATCCCCTGACCATCACCGCCGGCCGGTTCAGCTTTGCCTTTCTTGCCCTGTCCGCCCTCCTGGTGGCCCGCTGGCCCGGCCTCGACGGTACGCCGTGGCGAATCCATGGGCTGCGGGTCTGCGCAGGGGTCAGCGGCGTCACGCTGCTCTTCGCTGCGGCCGCGGCGATTCCGCTGGCCGACGCCAACGCCATCAGTTTCCTGTCGCCCGCCATCACGATGGTCCTGGCCGTCATCGTGCTCGGCGAGCGGGCCAACCGGCGGGTTGTGCCTGCGGCAATCGCCTTTGTTGGTGCGATCATCCTGACCAGACCGGGGTCCGACGCGTTTCGGCCGGAGGCGCTGCTCGCTCTCGGGGCTGCGGGCGCTCTCGGCGCTGAGCTGTTGTTCATCAAGCAGTTGGCCGACCGGGAGCCACCGCTGCGGATCCTTGGCATCAGCAACGGACTGGGTAGCGTTCTGGCGCTGCTTGCGGCGTCGCTTCTCGCACAGGTGCCGTCCTGGCAGCAGTTGGCTGCGCTGGCGGCGCTCGGGGTTTCGATGCTGTCGGCCCAGGCGCTGTTCATCGTCGCCCTGCAGCGATCCGATGCCAGCGCCGTGGCGCCGTTTCTGTACCTTGTTCCGCTTTTTGCCGCCGGCTACGACTGGCTGCTCTTTGCCGAGGCACCCGATGCGGTGTCGGTGGTCGGGGTGACCGTCATCGTGGCCGGCGCCGCGTGGTTGGCTCGACGGGAGCAGTTGCTGTCTCCGTGATTCGCCAGGAATCGCACCCGGGGACGATGTAGCGGGGGTGGTGTAGGCAGGACTTACTTCGATTGTCTGGCGCTCCTTCCACAACTGCTGTCCCGGTCTCTATGATTGGCGTCGATGGCAACGCATGCGGACGAGCCGGAGAGCAGGGCCCCGGACGTGACAGACGACGTGGAGTCTCCGGCGACGGGATCGCTCGGTGACCTGCTTGGTCCGGTGCGGCGAACACTCGGCATCGGTGTTGCGCTTGCCGTCCTGTCGGCACTGCTTGAGTTTGTCCCGTACATCGCCGTCGTTCAGATCGGCAGACAGTTGCTCGACGATGATGCCGATTCGGTGTGGGCCTGGGCCATCGTCGCCGTGGTCGGTGCGCTCCTCAGTTTCCTGCTGAGCTGGACCGCGGTTGCCGTCTGCCATCGGGCCGACGCCCATTTCCGGTTCACCACCCGGCGAGACGTTGCCCGCCACGTCGGTGTTGTGCCGATCGGCTGGTTTCTCACCGGAGGATCGGGACGGGTGGAGAAGGCCGTCTCCGACGATGTGAAGTCGGTGCACACCCTGGTGGCGCACGTCATCCCCGACCTCACAACAACCGCTCTGGCGCCGCTGGTCGCCATCACCTACCTGGTCGTTGTCGACTGGCGGTTCTTGATCCTGCTCATCGGCTACATCCTGCTGGTTGCGGGAATCGGTATGTCCCGGACCCGCCGGGCGATGGAAACCTTCGGTCCCGCGGTCGAGGAGACCCAGCAGACGATCGCCGCGTCCACGGTCGAGTTGGTGGACGGCATCGCGGTGGTCAAGGCGTTTGGGACGGGCCGCGCCTTCGATCGCTTCGTCGATGCAATCGAGCAGCTGGTCGACGCCACCACCGGATGGATGCGTGCGCTCGGGCGGCCGATGAACTTCATGCTGTCCGCCCTGGCACCCGGCACCATGGTTGTTGTCATATCGGCCATGGGCTTGGCCCAGCTCGAGCGGGGCTGGATCGACGTCGGGGATCTGGTCGCCTTCCTGGCCGTCGGCGTCGGCCTGCCGGTCTCGTTCACCAAGCTGTCCAGGTTCAGCTATCCCATTGCGGAAGCCCAGGACGCAACAAGGAGAATCCTCGCCCTCCTGGCCCAGCAGCCACTACCGGTCTCGCCGGAACCAAAGGAACCGGCCGATGCAGGCGTTGCGTTCGAGGACGTCACGTTCGGCTACGAACCGGATCAGCCCGTCGTTCGCGGGGTCTCGCTCCGGCTGGAGCCGGGGACGGTGACGGCGCTTGTCGGACCGTCGGGTTCCGGCAAGTCAACGTTGGCCGCACTGGTCGCCCGCTTCTTCGACACCGACGAGGGGCGGGTGCTGGTCGGTGGTGTTGATGTTCGTGACATCGAACCCGGCGTGCTGCTGCGGCACCTCTCGATCGTCTTCCAGGACGTTGTGCTGATACGGGGCACGATCGCCGACAACATCCGTCTTGCGGTTCCCGATGCCGACCACGCGGCCGTGGAGGCCGCCGCGCGTTCTGCGTCGATCCACGACGAGATCGTCTCGCTGCCGGATGGCTACGACACGGTGATCGGGGGAATCGACGGAGCCAACCTCTCACACGGCCAA
>JBCCGJ010000308.1:0-7341 GCA_039029335.1 Actinomycetota bacterium
CCCGGCGTATCGAATACCTCCAGGCCAAGAAGGCTGAGGGAGAAGGAGTGCGACAGTTTCACAAACTGCGGACGGAGCTCCAGGCGCTGCGTCAGAAAGTGCAGGAAGTTGAAAAAAAGAGGTCGCAATACCTATCCGACCGCCGTGCAAGACTGAGCGCTCAACTGGAAGAATACGCCCGCAAGTTAACTGCTGCCAAGAAGCAGCTTGCGAAATATGAGGAAGCGCGGCGTCTGGTTCAATTGGTTGCTCCATTCAATGGGATCATCACGTCAATAACCCAGAAGGCCCCAGGCACGATGATCGAGGCGGGTGAGGTTCTGGTTGCGATGGTTCCCATTGGCAGCCGTCTGCGCGCCGCCGTGGATGTCATGCCCAGCGACATTGCCGGAATACATGTTGGCGCGCCTGTCACAATCAAACTCGACTCGCTACCTTTCATCAAGCATGGCGTGTTGCGTGGACGCGTTGAATTGATCACAAACGATGTTGACGAAAGGACAGTGACAGGGCAGCGCGACACTGTGTTCCGCAGTTGGATTTCCATCGAAAGCGATCAGTTGCGCGACAAACCGGAAACATTCTCGATTCTTCCGGGCATGACCCTGGAAGCCAACATCAAGACAAAGGAACGCACGGTCTTGTCCTATCTGATCTATCCGATCACGCGAGGCCTGTCGCGGAGCCTGATCGAGCCATGATGCCCCGTCTTTGTGTGTTCCGCAGGACCGTAACGGCAACGATACTGATCGGTGGTCTCACGACCGGCTGCACGATCCAACCCGAGCCGCTGAGTGAAGCCGAAAATTTGGCGCGTGTTGTGGAACTGAAGAACACGCTGGCGGACAAATGGGCGCCAGATTCCGGCGAAGTTGATCTGTTTGTCGCCGTCGAGCAGGCACTGACTCGAAACTTCGAGATCGTGGCGGCACGCCAAGCGCTTGACCTGCAGCGCGCAACTCTTGATGACGTCATATTGGGACATTTGCCTCGTGGGCACCTGACAGGTCGTGTCACGAAACGCAGCAACCCCGATTCCAGTGCGAATTCTACCACCGCTTCTGATCTCAAGCGCCGGCTCGGCAGTGCCGAGGCCACATGGTCGGTTCTCAGTTTCGGGCAGGCCTATCTCCGATCCAAACAGCAGGCCAACAACGTGTTGGTGAAGCACGAAGAGAGCCGCCGCACCGCGAATGAAATTGTAGTGCGTGCCGTCGAAACATATCTGCATGCAGAAATGGCGCAGCAGTTGCTGCCCGACGTCAAAGGTTTTCTTGCGGATCTCGATAAGTATGAATTGCGCGCCGAAAACTATGCGACGAAGCAGCTGATCGATCCGGTTGACGTGTTGGTTTTTCGAATTCGGCTGGTCAATCTGAAGAAGACGTTACGTTTGCTTCGCGAAGAGCTGACGCAACGGCGCATCTTGCTTGCGACCTTGATCGGATCGCGAAAAACGTCCCTTCGGATAAAGTCGAGCGGGGGGGCCGTCCCCAAAGTCGTCCTTTCAGACATTTCACTGGAAGATCTGGAAAATGCCGCACTGCTGCACAGACCGGAGTTGCATATCAGCGCCTATCGCAAACGCAACGCTGCGCTCGGCGTGAAATCCACCTACCTTTCCCTGATCCCGGACATCAGTGCTGCGGTGGGTGCGAATTTCGACAGCAATTCGATATTGTTGAACAATTCCTACACACGTTTTGACTTGTCGGCGACCTATAACCTGCTGAATCTACTTCGATTTCCTGCACGCCTCCAGGTATCGAAAGCCAACCTGACACAGGAGGAATTGCGTGAGCTGATCTTCGCGGTTTCGGTGGTCGAACAGGTCCGACTAGCATACGCTGACTGGAAACGCCTCCGTCGAGTGTGGAAAACCGAACGCCAGAACGCTGGACTTTGGCGCGATGTTCGCAAAATACGGTCTGATCGCACCGTTTTTGAACCGCTCGACAAACTGCGGCTGATTGAGACGCAGGCATCCGCTATGTCTGCCCAGGTTGATCTGGCGAAGGCCCAAACGCAATATTTCGTCGGCATGCTGAGGCTCATACAATCTATCGGCATCAATCTCTATCCAGCCGAAGCGCTGACCGCCGGGCTGGATCCGCTTGGTCGACAGCTTCGCGCTCATTGGAAAATGATACCCCGTATGATTGAGAGCAGAAGGCAAGCAGCAGGGTCATGGCGTCGGCGTAGCTGGCCAGCCATTCCTGTGATGGTCCTTCGTCTTCGGGGACTTCCTTCTTAGCCAAGCTGCTGCACCTGCTCGCGGGCCGACGTCGATCGCATCAGCGGCCCTAGGCGCCGAGGATCTCTTCCCTGGCGCTTGGCGGCAGGAAGGAGACCAGCTTGCCGGCGACCGCTCGGGGGTTTGCGCCGGCCTGGATGGACAGAATGCCTTCCAGGATCAGCTCCTTCGAGCCCATCTCGGTCGCCGCCAAGGCCTTGAGGCGGGCGGCGATCGGCTGGAAGAAGTAGTTGGCGATGAACGCACCCCAGAGGGTGGTCAAGAACGCAACGGCCATGGCCGGGCCCAGGGTTGACGGGTCGTCCAGGTTCCCCAACATGTCGACCAGGCCGATAACGGTGCCGACCATGCCCATGGCCGGCGCCATACCGGCCGCGGTACTGAAGAAACCGGCCCCTTCCCGGTGTCTGGCGGCCATCTTCTCCAGGTCGAGCTCCAACATCTCCCGCAGGTCGCCGGGGTCGGTGCCGTCCACCGCAAGCTGGAGACCCCGCTGGAAGAACGGGTCCTCGATCTTCTCGATCTCCGACTCGAGGGCGAGGAGACCTTCCTTTCTGGCGGTGTCGGCGAACGCCACCAGCTGCTTGATGACCTCGGCCCGGTCTATACCGCCGCCGCCGGTCAGGCCCTTGATCATGGCGCCGGGGGCGCTCAGTGCCTGGGGCATCGTGCCGGACGCCGCAGTGGTACCGATCGTGCCGCCGACCACCAGCAGAATCGAGCCGGGGTCGCCGAGGAAGATGGCGATCGGGTTCATGCCGGCCATAAATGAGGCGGCAACCATGGAGACGAGGGCCAGCCCGATGCCGGCAAGGGTTATCGGATCCATCAGCGCGGCCCTTCCTGTGCGGAGTCGTACCCGTCCTCGTCCTCATAGTCGGGCTGTGGCTCCAGATTGAACGATTCACCGGAGGCAACAACCTCCGGACTGGTGACGTGTTCCCCCGGCACGATGTGGAGGACGCGGCCTCCGGCGCTGTTCGTCTCGATATCGATGTTGAGGTCCATCGATCGAGACATCACAAACGCCCGGTAGTCGGTGACAAGGCCAAGGACCTCGTCCAGGGTCTCCGCAACGAGGAACTTCTTCTCGCCGACGAGGGTGACCACCGTGTCGGGTGTCGCCTCGACCCGTTCGATCAGGTCAGGATTTAGTGCGATGAGCTCTCCGCCGAGACGCCTGAAGACAATCATGATCCGCCGTTCCCGCAAAACTTGAACACAACTGCCCTAGTCGACCGCGCCACACGGGGGCTGAGGAGTTTTGGCAAAAATACTCCGGGCTTCGGCCTCATGGATCCGGGCCCGCTGTCGAGACTGGGGTTGCCGGAAAAGTACGCTCCCGGGAAGGGGAGTCGGCGGTCCGGACGGCGGGTAAAGGATTGCTTCGCCGCGACTGTGATTGTCTAGGAAGGACAACTACGAATGCGTATCAACAACAACGTCATGGCGTTCAACGCCGGCCGTAACCTCAGCATGTCGAATGGGAACCTGGGCAAGAGCCTCGAGAAGCTCTCCTCCGGTTTCCGCATCAATCGTGCAGGCGATGACGCCGCCGGTCTGGTCATCTCCCAGAAGCTCCGGGCCGAGGTTTCCGGTCTGAAGCAGGCCACCAGGAACTCTCAGGACGGCATCAGCTTCGCCCAGACCGCAGAAGGCGCCCTGGGCGAGGTTCACAACATGCTGAACCGGATGCGGGACCTGTCGGTCCAGGCGGCAAACGACACCAACGACGCCGCGGCCCGTACCGCCATCAAGTCCGAAGTCGACGCCCTGGCCGGTGAGATCTCCCGGATCGGTACCGACACCACGTTCTCCGGCGCTGCGGTCTTTACCGCAACCGCACTGAACTTCCAGGTCGGCTCCGAAGGTGTCGGCAACCAGACCCAGGTCACCGTTGGTGTCCTGGACGCCACCACCCTTGGCGGCAACGACCTCACGACCCTGAACGTGTCGACCGCGGCCGACGCCCGGACCTCGATCGAAGCCATCGACGACGCCATCGCCGCCGTGTCCACCAGCCGGGGCTCGCTGGGTGCGGTGCAGAACCGGTTCGAGTCGACCATTCGGAACCTGCAGGTCTCCACCGAGAACCTGTCGGCTTCGGAGTCACGGATCCGTGACACCGACATGGCCGAAGAGATGGTCAACTTCACCAAGAGCCAGATCCTCCAGCAGGCCGGTACGGCCATGCTCGGTCAGGCCAACCAGATCCCACAGTCGGTCCTCCGACTCCTGGGATAGTTCTGACGGCTGAATCGTCACGGGCGGCCCGTACCGCCCGGACGATTCGGACGTTATTGGTGGCCGGGCAACCGGCCCGGACCCTTCCGTCGTGGGGGTTCTGGTCGCCGGTCACATGAGGTACCACCTCCCGGGTCGGGAAACCCTTCTTTCCCGGCTGTGCTGGTGCTCAGCAGCGTGTGAGCAGCCGGGGGTACAAGAGCAACACACGGCAAACAGGTCGTCAGCGGAGCCTTGAGCACGGGCTCCGCTGACGGCTGTCTTCCGAACTTTTTCTAAAGAGGCCTACACCGCGGCCCGATACGTCTCGTGAGCCGGAAGCTCACCAGAGACGCCCATGGACGGGGCACTACCTGTTCGAAGGAGCTGTCGCGGTGAACGTCGGCGGTACCCAAACCCAAATCATGGCGGCAGCGCTGCGAGGGCTGGAAGCCCAGCGCCAGGCGGCGGAGCACAACATCGCAAACGTCGAGACCCCCGGGTTTCTGGCCAAGCGGGTGTCCTTCACCGATGCCCTTCGGGTTGCGGTGGAGTCCGGCGACATGAGCCGGGCCAACATCTCCACGACCCTGTCGAACGCCCCGGCTCGTATTGACGGCAGCAACGTCGACCTCGAGGACGAGGTCACCGCCCTGGAGCTCAACGCGCTCCATCAGCAGCTGCTCACCGAGGCCCTCAACGCCCGGTACACCAGGATCCGCACCGTGATCGGAGGCCGCTAGTCATGCCCGGCCCGTTCCACAGCCTGTCGATCTCCGGCTCGGGGATGGACGTCTACCAGACCTGGCTGGATGCCATCGCCGACAACGTCGCGAACATCAACACGGTCACCTCCACCGACGAGGCCGCGTTCCAGGAGCGGTTTGTCATCGCCCAGGCCGACCAGTCGAACGGTGTCATGCGCGGTCCCGGAAGCGGCGGCATGAACGGGGCGCGGGTCAGTCGGATCGAGTTCGGCAACCCGAACGGCCGCGATGTCTACGACCCGGGTCACGTCCTCGCCGACGAGGACGGGATGGTCCGCATTCCCGATATCGAGTTGTCCCATCAGATGACCCATCTCCTGGTGGCCCAGCGGGCCTACCAGGCAAACGTCTCGGCGTTCCGCACCGCCAGGGACGCCTACCAACGTGCTCTGGAGATCGGGCGTCGATGATGACGATCTCCCTCCCCCGCCCAACTGAAGTCCGCAGGCCCGCCAGTCCTGTTTGTGTGTGTTGCCCCAGAGGAGTTTTAGGTTGATTCGTTCCATGTATTCGGCGGTGTCCGGCCTCCGCGCCCATCAGATCATGATGGACGTGGTCGGTAACAACATCGCCAACGTCAACACCCAGGGTTACAAACGTAACCAGGTGATCTTTCAAGACGTCCTGTCCCAGATCGTCGCCGGGGCCTCAACGCCGACCGACATCATCGGCGGCCGGAACCCGGCTCAGGTCGGTCTCGGTGTGATGATGTCCGGCACCGCCCAGCAGTTCGGCCAGGGCTTTCTCCAGGTGACGAACCGGGCCCTCGATGTTGCCATCCAGGGTGACGGCTTCTTCGTTACCGACGAGGCCGGCGAGGACATGTACACGCGTGCCGGCGCCTTCTTCCTGGACGCCGACGGCCGGCTGGTCACCAGCAGCGGTGGGCTGGTCCAGGGGTGGGGAGCCGAGGTGGATGGAACGATCGACCCGACGCTCACCCCCGATGTCGTGCGGCTGCCGGTCGGTGACCAGACCGCACCGGTGGTGACCACCGAGGTCAAGATGGGCGGCAACCTGCCGTCCGAGGCCCAGATCGGCGACCAGGTCTTTGCCGGCGTTGACATGCACAACTCGAATGGCAGCACCATCGCGGTAGCCATGACCTTCGAGAAGACCGCGGCCGACCAGTGGACGGCATCCGCCACCATCGGCGATCCGCCTACCGCGCTGACCCTCACGGACAATGTGATGACATTCGTCGACGGCGAGCTGACCGCCCCGGCCGATCTGAACATAAACATTCCCGCAGGTCAGATGACCGGTGTCGGCGAGGTATCGCTGATCATCGGGGGTGACACGGAGCGCCGGGTCACCCAGTTCGGTGACACCACGTCGCTTGCTGTGATCACTCAGGACGGTTCCTCGGCCGGTGTCCTTCAATCGATGCGGGTAGGTGCCGACGGGGTCATCGTGGGAACGTACAACAACGGTCAGACGAAGCCGATCGCCCGGCTGGCCATCGCCAACTTCTCCAACCCCGAAGGTCTGGAGCGGGTGACCGGCTCGAACTGGCGGGCGTCGGTCAACTCGGGTCTGGCCCAGATCGGTACGACCGGAACCGGCGGACGGGGTTCGGTTGCTCCGGGAACGTTGGAGATGTCCAATGTGGACCTCGCTCTCGAGTTCACCCAGTTGATCCGGTCCCAGCGAGGATTCCAGGCCAACTCCCGAGTGGTGACATCGTCGGACGAACTACTTCAGGAGATCGTGAACCTCAAGCGATAGTCCATGATCGAGCCGGGACGGTGACGTTCCGGCCAAGGTCCCTAACGGGGTGACCGCCTACAGCGCATCCGCCCCCTAGGCGCAGCTACCAAATCACCTTCCCGATCCGGGAGCTGCAACCAAGACGAGCCCAGTCCGGCCAACACCGGACTGGGCTCGCACCCTTTTGTCGAGTCGTGACGAGGGCCGCAGGCCGAGAGCCGCAGTTGAACGCCCGGGAGCCGTCAGCGCACCGGGCCCGGGGCCGGAGCCGCAGCCGGCAGGCGGATCAGGAACACCTGGTACTGCAGGCCGTGCTCGGCGCCGCCCGGCACGATGTCCCACCGGGTCGCCCACTCGATACCGCCGATTGCTCCGAACAGGTCCCAG
>JBCCGJ010000309.1:0-7261 GCA_039029335.1 Actinomycetota bacterium
CGGTGGGAGATTCTGGTGGCCAGCTCCTGGAGGGTGACATAGATCATGCCGTCGATGGCGGTGGGCGGCTCCGGCACCTCGCCGCCGCTCATCTGGGCCATCCGACCACGCTCCAGGGCGACAGGATCGATCGCCCGGGTGACGGTCAGGTACTCCCGGATGACGGTGGCATGGCGGGCCTCCTCTGCCGTCCAGCGACGAACCCATTCGCCCCAGGCCCCTTCACGGCCGAACATCCGCTCGATGTCCCGGAAGTAGTACGGCAGGTTGTCCTCGGTCAGCAGGTTGACGAACAGTGCACTACGAACCTCGGGTGACAGATCCGTCTCCTCAGGGGACCACTCATAGTCCGGTTCGAAGTCCCTGCCGCGCGACCACGGAACCAGCGTGTGGGGGTGCCATTCCTTGGTTGCTTTGAGATGATTTTCCAGGAGGCGCTCCGCCTCCGATTCAAGTTCTGCCAGCAAGGCCAGGTCTGCGTTCAGTACCATGCCCCTCAGCCTACCGACCAGTAGGTAGGCTGGGCAAGCCCCGGTTAAAAGTCACTGTTTGGTATGGACTTCGACTACTCGGACCTCCCTACTGCGCGGTAGGTTGGCCGGGTTTCGGGTCGGATATGCTCCTGACTGTGCCGGATGCGCCATCGCTGTCGTGGATTCCGCCAATGAAGGGGATCATTGGTCGGCCACCGAACGAATCCGGTTGGTCCGCGGACCTCAGCCGCCCCGGCTGGGCGGCGGAATTGAAGTGGGACGGCATTCGGACCCAGATTCTGACCGACGGGACGACCACCACGATCCGTTCATCGTCCGGCCGGGACATCACGGACCAGTTCCCCGAACTTGCCGACTTCGGGGCCCACCTCGGCACCGAGGCCGTCCTGGACGGTGAGATCGTTGTCTTCGATCGGGACCGGCCGGTGTTCCAGCGGGTGCTGCAACGACTCAACGTCGACCACCCGACCGCGGAGCTCGTCGCCACCAATCCGGCGATGTTCGTCTGCTTCGATCTGCTGCGGCTCGACGGCAACAGCACGGTCGACCTGCCGTACCGGTCACGACGGCAGGTTCTGGACAGCTTTCTCAGCGACGGTCCGAACTGGCGGCTCTCCCCGTCCGTGGAGGACGGCCGCGATCAACTCTGGGCACTGGCCACCGAGCGGCAGTTGGAAGGCATCGTTCTCAAACGATCGGACAGCCCGTATCGGCCCGGTGCTCGCTCCTCCGATTGGCGCAAGATTAAGATCCAGTTGGATCAGGAGTTTGTCGTCGGCGGCTGGCTAGCTGGGCAAGGTGCACTAAAGCATGACATCGGTTCGTTGGTGGTTGGCGTGTATGACGGCGCGGACCTCGTGGTAGCGGGACTGGCCGGCAGCGGCCTGACCGACGACGAGCGGCGCCGTCTCGCGGCGCAGTTCACCGAGCGGGCCGACCCGCCGTTTGTCGGCGTGCCAAAACTGGACCGCTCGCCCACCTGGGTCGAACCGACGGTTGTGGTCACCGTCGGCTACGGGAACTGGCCCGACGGTGGCATGCTCCGGCACCCGGTGTACCTGGGCACCCGGGCCGACACCGATCCCCGCACGGTCGTCCGAGAGGCCATATCCCCGGGCCGGAAGGACGACCGGTGATCGACGAAGCGGAGAACACCGAGGAGCAGCTCCAGGTTGCGTTCCCGGCGTCGCCCACGTTCACCCGCATCGGCCGGGTGGCGGTGGTCGGTCTTGCGCTGCGGCTGGGTATCGATGTGTCGACCGTGGAGCAGTTGCGGTCGGCCGTTGACGCAGCGGTGTCGGCGCTTCAGGGCGACGGTCGCATCCGGGCGGCCGCCAGCTGGACCGCCAACAGCCTCTCGGTCATCATCAGCAACCCGGACGTCGCCATCGGCGACCGGGAGGCGCTGACCAGCGAGCTCTGGGCGCTGATCGGCGAGACCGTTGTTGTCGACCGGGATCAGGTCACGCTGACCCTGCCGACCACCGAACGCTGACCGCTGCTTTTTCCCGGCGGGTGCCCGCTGACTAGCATTCGCGTTCATGGATAGCGTGACTGCAGCAAGAAGCCTTCGAGGGTCGGTCGGCATGTTGGCCATGGCCTGGCTCATGGACGAGGCGACCACCAGGAAAGCGGCCGAGCGGGGCATGCCGACGGAGAACAACGGGGCGTACGCCATCGGCCGGCTCGGTGTGCTCGGGGACTGCCCGGTTGATGACGTGGTGGCCGCCGCGTACTTCTGGGAGCCGGATCTGATGCGCACAATGGTGGCGTCAGGCCGGGCCGGTATGAGCCCGGCCGAGGGTGCGGTGATTTACGCCCAGATCTGCCGGGAGCACGGCGAGGAGCTGCTGGGCGACTTCCCGCACAACGAACGATTCGGTGAGGTCATGGCGAAGGTGGTGGCCGCCGCCGATCCGGCAGGTGCGCCCACGTTCGCCGGGTGGCGGGACCAGGCGCTGCCGGAGGAGCCGGGTCCGGCCAGAACGTTCCAGCTGGCCCAGACCATGCGGGAACTTCGGTTCGGCCGGCACGCCACTGCGGTCGACGCGGCCGGCATGGGACCGCTTGAGGCGATCCTCAGCGGACCGGCCGGTGAGTGGAACGCCGAGTTCTTCGGCTGGCCGAAGCCCTATCCCGACGTCAGCGGCCTGGCGGAATCGCGCGACGCCATCGAATCCGAGACCGACCGGTTGCACGCCATGGACCTCGACGTGCTGACCGATGAGGAGCGGGCGGACCTACGGGAGTTGGCAAAGGCGGCCAGGGCCCACCAGAAGGAGAAGGCCGCCGCCTGATCGCGTGCTGCCTCAGCCCGGCAGTCGGCCGACGAGGAGACCTTCGGTCAGGAAGAAGGCCGCGGCGGCCTGATCATCGACGCTCCCGGCATTACCGACATCGTCGGCATCACCAAACTCGGGACGCAAATAGGTGACGGCGTCTGCCGGGGCGGCCCGCAGTTCGGTGAGCAACTCGACGCGGATCCCGGTCGGCACGTTCATGTTCTCCACCCAGGCCTGGAAGGCCATGCGTTTGGCCATGGTCTCGACCGACACCAGTTCCATCCCCGCTCCGACGATCAACGCCGCCCAGTCTTCGACGCTGAGCGCCAGAACGTGGCTGGGGTCTCGTTTCTTCTCCCAGCGGTTCACGAAGTCGGACGCCTCGGCGTTGACCATGTTGTCGACCAGACCGAATCGACCCCCGGGCCGGAGCACCCGGGCGACCTCGGCGACAAACCGGTCGGGATTGGGGAAATGGTGGGGGGCGATCCGACAGGTGACCGCATCAAAGCTGCTGTCGTCGAACGGCAATTCCTCTGCGTCGGCGAGCTCAAAGGTCACGTTTGTCAGGTCGAGCTCGGCCGATCGGGTTCTGGCGACCTCGAGCATTTCCTCCAGCAGATCGGAGATGACCACCTCGGCAACGTGCGGTGCAAACGCGTAGCCGGTATGACCCGCCGCGGCGGCAATGTCGAGCAGCCGCCAGTCCGGTTGTGGTTCCATCAGCTCGACGATGCGGTCGAGGCTCGCCCCCTTGGCGTGGACCACGCTGGTTGCGTAATTGGCCGCATTCGGGCCGAATTGGCTGCGCACCAGATCGCGGGTGTGCCGCTCGGTTGTCATGGACGTGGAGCCTACTGGTGGCGGACGGACCAGGGGCAAAAAGATGACCCGGCCGAAGGCTGGCGGGTAGTGCCCTTGGCCGGGTCAGATCTTTACGGGTTCGCCGAGCACAACGTCGGCCATCCTGGCGAGGCCGTTGGGAGTGGCGGATCCCGTGGAGCAGCTGTGGCAAGCTCCGTACACACGATCCTAGTAGCTTGCCGACCCCTCGACTAGTTGGGTGGTGGCCCGCCACCGGCCGAAGCACGCGCGCAGTGAGGTCTGACCACCACCCATTTGGGTAAAACTCCACTCTTTCAGGGCCTTTTGGACCCTTGCAGACCCCCGGCGGGCCCGCCATACCCAAATATTCCAGCTCTGGGACGATTTGTTATCAGAATGGTCCTGGCAGGTCATACTCCGGAGCTGCCGAAGCCCTGCGTGCCCCGATCGTCCGGAGCGGGCGGCAACTCGTCGACCTCCACATAGGAGGTGGGGGGCGCGGCCACGATAAGCAGCTGGGCGATCCGTTGGCCGCGTGTGACCGTGAGGTCCTCGTCCGTCGTGTTGTGGAGGATCACCTGCAGCTCGCCGCGGTAACCGGAGTCGATCAGCCCCGGCGTGTTGAGGACGGTGATCCCGCTCTTCAGCGCAAGACCGGAGCGAGGAAGGATCAACCCGGCCCAGCCCTCGGGTATGGCCACCGCAAACCCGGTCGGCACCAGCGCCCGACCGAGCGCCGGGATCACGGTGTCGGCCCGAGCCGGGAGGTCCGCCGCTGCGTCGCCGGCCCGAATCCTGGACGGGGCGGGAAGGTCCGCCTCCAGTCGTTTCAACGACACGACCGGGTGGGTCGTTGGCGGCGAGGTCGAGGAGGACGGCGGGGTCGATGCGGACGTTGAGGGTTGCACGGCAAAAGAGTACCGGCGCCGGCCGTTTTCCTGCTGCCGTAGGCTCAGGTTCGGTGCGGCCAGGGCTATGGTTAAGTGCTTGTTAGCTTGGATGGACCTGGAAATGACCGGACTGGATCCGGGACGGCATGTCATCGTTGAGATCGCAACGCTGCTGACGGACGATGAACTCAACATCATCGCCACCGGGCCGGAGTTGGTCATCCACGTCGATGAGGACGCCCTGGGCGAGATGGACCAGGTTGTTGTCGACATGCACACCAAGTCCGGCCTCCTGGATCAGATTCGGGCATCCACAACAACGCTCGAGCAGGCCACCGCGGAGACGTTGGCGTTCCTCAAGCAACACATCGGTGCGCCGCGGTCGGTGCCCCTGTGTGGCAACTCGATCGGGATGGACCGGCGGTTCCTCGCCGTCCACATGCCCGAGATCGAGGAGTTCCTCCACTACCGCTCCGTCGATGTGTCCACCCTCAAGGAACTGGCCCGCCGCTGGTACCCCAAGGTCCTGGCCGACGCCCCGAAGAAGGAGGTCGGTCACCGAGCCCTCGACGACGTGACCGAGAGCATCAACGAGCTCCGCTACTACCGGGACTCGTTCTTCGAAGCGACCAGCGCCGCTCCGGAGGCCGGTGACGGCAGCACCGCCAACGCCGACGTCGACACGGAGACCGCAGCAGCCACCCAGCTGTAACCGGCAAGGTTGGCGGCCGCCTTGTAGCGGGTGTTGACGGGCTAGGCATCGGGATCGCCCTACGGTTCGGTCAGTCGGCCGGAAGCCGTTCGTGATCGGATCGTGTCGGGCCGGAGAGCAAGTGGCTGCGACGCCGCGGGCCGCCGGATGCGGGCTGGGCTGCGCACGTCTGACATAGGCCGGGCCGACCAAAGTTGGTCGCTCCCAGTTCGCAGCGCGCGCATCGGTTGGCGAGACGGTTACTTGGGTCGCAGTGGTCGGCCAACCGTGCGTAGGAGCCGGTCGGGTTCGCTGAATCTCCGCCAGGCCACTGCCGACCGAGTCAGCCGCTCGCAAACCGCAGCATGGTCATGGCGGGCGGGCACAGGGTGGCAATCGAGAGCTGGCGGTTTCATTCGAGCCTGCCAGCCGACAAGAAGTGGTCGATCGGCTTCGTGTCACCGACCCATCTCGGCGTCACGAGTCGTTCGATCGCCGCCCGCTCGGCCTGCCCTCGATGTCACTGCCTCTGCCTACTGTGATCGTATGTTCCTGTCGGCGGACAACGAGGGCACGGGTGGCGGTCAGGCCACTGACCATTCCGGCGTGCGTGCCGCTGACTTGGATGATGCGCTGAAGTTGCTTGCTGAGGCTGACGCATTGCGGGTCGAAGCGGCGGCGTTGATCGGCCCACTGGCCGACTCCGGTCTGGCTCAGTTCCGGGGATACGTCTCCATTGAGCGGCTGGTAGCGCATCGCCGCGGGTGGCGGAACACAAAGGCCCGGGGCTTTTTGCGGGTCGCTCGGTTCGTTGACCAGCATCCGCTCACCGCTGCGGCGCTGCGGAACGGATCGCTCTCGTGGGCCAATGCGGAAACACTGGCTCATGCTTCCGCCGACGGTCGGGCCGCCGCCTTCACCGAATCCGAGGTCGAGCTGTTGACCGCTGCCGAGGCGTCCCCACCGGAAACGTTCGACCGGCTGATCAGCGCCTGGCGATCCCGGGTCGATGCCGAGGCGGATGCCGCCAACGCCGAGCGGGTTTGGCGGGAACGGTCACTCACGATGCAGCTGGCGTTTGACGGGTCGTGCCATGGCCGGTTCCGGTTGGACCCGATCGCAACCGAGATTGTCGCTTCGGCGTTGGAAACGCCACCGGACCCAGCCGGCGTGTTGACCGAACCCAGAACCCTCGCCCAACGCCGAGCTGACGCCCTAGTCGACCTGTGCCTCACCACCATCACCTCCGACAGCGGGGACGGTCGTGCCGTCGGCATGACAAGAACCTCGGTGGACGTGGTCGTCGACGTTGAAACGCTGGCCGATTGCAGAGATCCGGTCGTGGTGTCCCGGCTACGGCGAGAGCTCGCCAGAGGCGGGCCGATCAGCGGCCCCGGCCTTGACCGGCTGTTGTGTGACGCGTCGTTCCGGGCATTGGTCACCGACGGCCGCCATGCGGTGTTGGCGTACAACCGGGCAACCCCGGACATCCCACCAGCTCTGCGGCGGGCGGTGAAACTCCGAGACCGAGGTTGTACGTTCACCGGTTGTGACTGCCCGGCCCACTGGTGCGATCTGCACCACATCGTCCCTCGTAACCGCGGCGGCCCGACAACCACAGAGAACCTCACTCTGCTGTGCCGATTTCATCACACCACCGTCCACGAAGGCGGCTGGCAGCTAACCCGAGCCCCCGACGGCAGAATCAACGTGGCCATGCCGTAGCGATCCGACACGGTCACTACCGCCCATGTCGAGCGACGACAGGTAACCAACACGGCTGGAGACCTCGGACCACCAATAGGTCCGAGTCCTTCAGCGCGCCCTGCCCCGCCTACCTATCCAAACAGCCTCACCGAATGGCCGACTCGGTCCCACCTGTCAGACAACGCAGCGAGAGGCGGGAATGGGGTGGTGCGGCGAAGCGAGGACTCGGGGCGAAGCGACGTCACAGCTCGCCGACACCGAACGCAGCCCCGCCGGACGCGCCAGCAGAAAGCCCCGCCCGACCCGCCCCACGACGGATACCCCGGCAGAGACCCCGCCGGACACGCCCAGGACCAGCCCCCCGCCCGACAC
>JBCCGJ010000310.1:0-7241 GCA_039029335.1 Actinomycetota bacterium
GATGAACTGATCCAGCACCGCACGATCGGGCGAACCGCCGAGGTCCGCGGTCCGCCTGGCGAACGCGTCAAGACGGTCGAGCGCAGCACCGGCTGCGGTCATTGTCTCGTCGGTGACCTCGATGGGTGAGCGATAGTGGGACTGCAACAGCAGAAGCCGGTACGACCGCGGGTCGTACTGTTCGGTGAGATCAAGCAGGTTCTTGACGTTGCCCAGTGACTTGGACATCTTCTCCCCGCCGAGTTCGACAAAACCGTGGTGCATCCAGTGCCGGGCGAAGTCCCGGCCGAGGGCGACCGCCTGAGCACGCTCGTTCTCGTGGTGGGGGAAGACCAGGTCGAGCCCGCCGGTGTGGAGGTCAAAACCCTCACCGAGGATGTCGAGGCTCATCACCACACACTCGGTGTGCCAGCCGGGACGTCCGTCGCCCCACGGGGACGGCCAGAACGGTTCACCCTCCTTGGCCAGCTTCCACAGCACAAAGTCCGCCGGGTGGCGTTTCTCGTCACCGACGATCTCCCGCTCGCCGCCGCCCTCCCGCAGGTTCTCCAGATCCTGATGAGGCAGCAACCCGTAGTCCTCGACGACCTCGACGGACAGGTAGACCCCGTCGGAGGTGCGGTAGGCCTTGCCGAGTTCGAGCAGTTCTTCGATGAGCTCCACCATCTCTTTGACGTAGTCGGTGGCGTGGGGGATGTGGTCCGGCCTGCGGACGTCGATCCGCTCCATGGCGTCCCACCAGACCGCCTCGCACTTCTTGGCAATGTCCGCGGCGTCACGCCCCTCGGCGTTGGCGCGCTCGATGATCGAGTCGTCGATGTCGGTGATGTTGGAGACAAACGTGACGTCGAGGCCGTTCCATTCCAGGAAGCGCCTGAGCACGTCGTAGACCAGGACCTGCCGGCCGTGGCCGATGTGGGGCGGCGCGTACACCGTCGGCCCACAGACGTAGATCGACACCTTGCCCGGCTCCCTCAGTTCAAGGGGCACGACCTGGCTCACCGCGGTGTCGTACAGCTTCATCATGCGCTCAACGCTACAGAGGCGAGAAAGGGACCGCGTTACATTTTCCGCTAGTCACCCAGAGCGACCACGGGCCCGAACGCGATCCCCTCCTCTGTGATTCAGCCCCAGCTCCGTTTCACGTCGCGACTCCACGGCCTCGGGTTGAACGGGGCCAACCATCTCAGCTCGAAACCTAATCGTCAAGTGGCTGTCCGGGGTCCACCATCGCATCAAGCTTGAACCACTCGCTTGCCGCTCACCGTTGAAGCAGCGGGCAGCAAACGGCTCCGGCGAACCTCCGCGGACTCCCACCCGCTCCCCGAGGCGGTGGTATATGGTTGCTCGGTGGTCGAGTGGGCTAGCTCCGACATCCCCGATCAGTTGGACCGGATTTTTGTTATCACCGGGGCAAATTCGGGGATCGGTCTCGAAACCACCAGGGCCCTGAGCGTGGCCAGAGCGACCGTTGTCATGGCCTGCCGACGGCCCGATGCGGGCAACCGGGCAAAAGCGGCCATCGAAGCGGATTCTCGGGGTCGGTTGACGGTCCTGCCGCTCGATCTCACCGACGGGGACAGCATCCGACGCTTTGCCGACGACGTGCTTGACCGCTTCGGCCAGGTCGATGTGCTGATCAACAACGCGGGGATCCTCGCCCCGCCTCAGGCCGTCACCCAAACAGGCATCGACCAGCAGTGGGCCACCAATCATCTCGGCCACTTCGCATTGACCGGCCTACTGCTGCCCGGCTTTGTGGAGCGGTTCGCCCGGGTGGTCAGCGTCTCCAGCCTCGCCGCGGCGGGCGGCCAGCCGGACCGGATGATCCGATCGGACGGGTCGCTCCCCCTCCGATCACGGTTCCGCTGGACCCGCAAACCCCGCCAGTCCTATCCCCGAATGGGGATCTACCGCGACACGAAGTGGGCCAATCAGGTCTTCTGTCTGGAGTTGAACCACCGGCTGGCCGCCGAGAACAGCCCGGCTATCTCGGTGGCGGCGCATCCGGGCGTGACGCATACCAACCTGACCGACAGCAGCATGCTCGGTTCGGTGCTGACACCGGCGGCGAAAGCGATCAGCCGTCGGCTGTTCCAGAGCGCTCCGGATGGTGCCCTGCCCATCCTGCGGGCCGCAACCGACCCTCTGGTCGAGGGTGGCCAGTACTACGGACCGGGTGGGCCCGGCCAGCGGAGCGGCGCACCAAAGCAGATCCCGTTCCTCGAAGGTGTTGCCATCCGCAGCCACGGACGGGAGCTGTGGGAGCGGTCGATGACGCTCACCGGCGTACGATATCTCGACGGATCCTGACAGGCCCTGCGCCGGCTCCGAACCGGTGCGCCGATCGGGAGTGCCGAACCGCTCAGCCCGAGACCAGCGTCCAGGTGGCGGTGAGTGACGGTTCGGAAGACGCCCCGTCCGCCGAGCCTGCCGTGACCCGACCCTCCCGATGCAGCGACAGCAGGTGGGAGTACACGGAGTTGGCGGCCGCCCGCCAAAGCCGCTTGTCGGTGTCGGCGTACATGTCCGGCACCAGAGACTTGATGGTGCCGGGACCGGCCCCAAGTGCAGCCACGATCTGGGCCTCGCGATTCAACCGGTGCTCCAGGAAGCTCTGGACGTACTCCCTGGGGTTGTCGATGCCCGGCCCGTGTGTTGGCCAGTATCGGACCTCGTCCCGCTTGAGCACTTTTCGCAGGCTGTTGAGATAGTCGAAGAGGTCACCATCGGGCGGCGAAATGACCGACGTGGCCCACCCCATCACATGGTCGCCGCTGAACAGCACACGCTCCTCGGCGAGGGCGAAACAGATGTGGTTTGAGGTGTGGCCCGGTGTGTGGACCACCTCCAGCGTCCACCCCGATCCGGCGATCAGCTCGCCGTCGGCGACGGTCACGTCCGGCACGAAGTCGACGTCGGGGCCCTCCCGTTTCAGTTCGTCCGGGATGTCGGCCCACGCCTTTTCGATCTGCTCCTTCTCCTCCGCAGTGAAGTACTCGTCGAAGGTGACGGTGTCCATCGGGTCCTGCTCCGGCACGGGACCGTGCGGCCCGAACCCGTACGTCGGAGCGCCGGTCCTGGCCACCAGCTTGTCAACGCCTGCGGTGTGATCCGAATGGGTGTGGGTGATCAGGATGTGGCTGATCCGCTCCCCCTCGTCCAGGGCACCGACGATGGCATCCAAGTGCTCGTCGAGGCTGGGGCCCGGGTCGATGACGGCCACCTCTCCCCGGCCGACGATGTACACACCCGTGCCGGTGAAGGTGAACGGATTCGGGTTCTTGGCCACAACCCGTCGCACCAGCGGCGACAGCTCGTGGACGTTGCCGTAGTCCGGCTCAAACTCCTTGTTGAAAGCAATGGTCACGCTAGAGAGGCCCCTCGGGATCCAGAATGCCGGTGAAGATCAGACGACCGCTCGGGCCCAGTTCGGCCCGGTACCGCCGCAACCCGTCAACGACGATGAAGACAACCCCATCATCGGTGGTGTCGAGGTCAAAATCGAATCCGACCGCGGCGACCACACGCTCGCGCTGGTCGACCAGCGCGGTCTGTAACCGGGTGGAACGGGACCGTTCGAACAGGTCGAGATCCAACTCGACCCAGTCCTCGTCCCCCGTCCCGATGTAGCTCACCGACGGGTCACCGGCGTTCGTCCGCCCGCAGCGTCTCCAACGCCGGGAACAGCCAGTCCGGCGGTTTGGTCGGCCTGCCGGTTCTATCGGTGATGCCGGCCGTGACCTCAGCGGTCACCAGGACCTCTTCGTCGTCGGCGACGCCGTCCGTTCCGCCCCGGGACCGCAGAATTCGCTGACGCCAGGTGCCGCTGGCCCGCCGCATCTCGGCGATCTCCGTCTCGACGATCAGCTGCTCACCGGCCGCGGCGGCCCGCTTGAACCGCACGTCTATGTGGGTCACCACCATCTGGTATCCCCGCTCGGCCATCAGTTCGAGCGGGATGCCGCAGGCCTCCAACGCATAGGTACGACCCACCTCGAAATAGGTCACGTAGACAGAGTGGTTGACATGCCCGTACGGATCGATCTCGTTGAATCGGACGTCGATCGTTGCGCGGTGAGTCATATGGCCACACCCTACATTTGCCACCGTGGGTTTACCGCCGGCGGTTCCGCCCTCCAGGGACCGAACACACGCCGTGCGACCACGGCGGTTTGCCCGCCCGGACGCGGTCTCCGATACTGGTGCGGAATCAGCCAGGAGGAGTACGACCATGAGCGACGACGCCATCCCACGGCCGCTGGAGGGGATCCGGGTCATCGAGTTGGCCCAGTGGGTCGCCGGACCGTCGACCGCCGGCATGATGGCCGACTGGGGGGCGGACGTTGTCAAGGTCGAACCGCCGACCGGTGACCCCCAGCGGAACATCTTCTCGTCGCTCGGGGTCGAGAACGAGATCCCGAACCCCACGTTCGCCCAGGACAACCGGGGCAAACGAAGCATCGTGCTCGACCTTCGGGACGACACGGGCCGGGAGACGCTGGAACGGTTGCTCGCCGGAGCGGACGTGTTCATCACCAACCTGCGGCCCGGGGCGCTTGACCGGATCGGGCTGACGCCCGCCGAGGTGGTGGAGCGCCATCCGTCGCTGGTTGTTGCGGCCCAGAGCGGCTACGGGTCGGTCGGACCGGAGAAGGACACCGCGGGGTACGACATCGGGGCCTTCGTGGCCAGGACCGGCATGGCCAGGATCAACCGCCCGAAGGACGAGGCACCGGTCAACCTCCGCAGCGGCATCGGCGACCACACCACCGGCCTGGCCACCTGCGCGGGCGTGCTGGCCGCACTGGTGGAACGGGGTCGGACAGGTCGTGGCCGGCTGGTGGAGACCTCGCTGTACCAGACCGGCCTCTATACGATGTCCATGGACCTCAGCACCCAGCTGACCATCGGCAGGCTTGGCTCGATGCGACCCCGGGAGGACTACAAGACCCCGATGGTGAACTCCTACCGGGCCGGGGACGATCGCTGGTTCTATCTCATCGGCGTCGAGGCGTCCCGCCACTTCCCCAACGTCTGCAAGGCCATCGAACGCGACGAGCTGGCTGACGACGACCGGTTCGACAACGCCGTGAAGATCTCCAGGAACCGGGTCGAGCTCATCGCGCTGCTCGACGAGGCGTTCGGATCGAAGCCTCTGGACTACTGGGCGGACAGGTTCGCCGAGCACGACGTGTGGTGGGCCCCCTGCCAGACCGCGGCGGAGGTGACCACCGACCCGCAGGCCCTGGCGCTCGAGTCGTTCCAGGAGACCGTCGAGGGGGACGTCACGATGCAAACGATCGCCTCACCGGTCCGCTTTGACGGCATGACCATCCCGCCGTCCGGCCCGGTACCGGCCGTCGGTGAACACACCGAGGCGGTCCTTGCGGAGTTGGACGACTGAGTCACGAGTACCATCGCACGATGGAATCGGTGGAACCGTTCGACTTCGTCGGCAGTCAGGGCGTCACCCTGTCCGGTCGGCTGCATCGACCGGATGGTCAGGCCAAAGGATCGGTCCTGCTGGCCCACTGCTTCACCTGCTCAAAGGACCTGAACACGATGACTCGGCTGGCCAAGGGTCTTGCCGCAGGGGGTTACGCCGCACTGCGGTTCGATTTCACCGGCCTTGGTGAGTCTGAGGGCGATTTCGCCGAGACGTCGGTCAGTGCCAACGTGGCCGATCTGACCAGGGCGGCGGCCTCGCTAATCCAGGCCGGGTTCGGGCCGTGCGGCCTGATGGGCCACTCGCTTGGCGGGGCGGCCGCGCTGCTTGCCGCCCATCGACTGAAGACCGTCCGGTCCCTGATCACTCTTGCCGCACCGGCGGATGCAGGCCACGTGCGCCACCTGTTCTCCGACCAGCTGGCGGACCTGGACGCCGGCAACCCGGCCACGATCCGGATCGCCGACAGGCCGTTCACCCTCAACCCCACATTCGTCTCCGACCTCGGAGCCCACGACGTCGCCGCACGAGCCTCCCAGCTGGGCCGGCCCTACTGCGTCATCCACGCCACCGACGACGCGGTGGTCGGGTACAACAACGCGGAGCGGCTGTACGCCGCGGCGGGCGCACCGAAGAAGCTGGTCACCCTGGCCGCCGGCGGTCATATGTTCGCCTCCCGATCGGCGGCGGACGAGGTGCTGGACGCAACCCTGGCGTGGTTCGATGGCACGCTCTGACAACGACCAGCCGGACGGCGGGCCCGAGTCACTCCGTGACGGGCTGATCGACGCGGACATCGAGGGCGAGTTTTTGCTGCTGCCCAGAACAACGCCCCGGCACGGCGGCTCGATCCTGATGGCGGCGATGATCGGCCTGGCCGACGCCATGGGATTCGAGAGCCATCGGCATCAGACCGAGATCATGGCCTCGGTCGACCGGGCGAGTGGCCAGGAACTCGATCTGCAATTCGGTGACCTGCCACCGCTGAACTGAGCCGGTCGGTCGCCGGCGCGCGACGGTACGGGCGGTGATCCTCGGGCGGGCGGTCGGCCCGTGCGGTTCAGCCGACCGGATTCAGCCGACCGGATTCAGGCGATCGGCTTCAGTCTGGAGACGGCGTCCTCGACCGAGTGGACCTGAGCGACCAGGTCCCAGCCGGGGCGCCGGTTCCCCGAGTAGTCGGTGAACGTTGTGTCAAGGGCGGCCAGGACACCGGAGCCGTCCCAGTGATCCGGCTTGCCGGGTGGGTTGAGAAACACCATCGGCGCCGGGTCACCGAACGTCCGATACGCGTTCTGGGCGGCGTCCTGGAACACCTCCTGGATCGTGCCCGGCCCGCCGGCCAGGAAGACGATACCGGACAGTGCGATGGCCAGGAGGCCGTCCTCCCGCTCGCTGTTGGAGAAGTACTTGGCGATGTGGGAGGCGAACGGGTTCGACGGTTCGTGGCCGTAGAACCAGGTCGGCACCGAGAGGTTGTCAACCGGATCGGACAGCTCCGCGGCAACCTCGAGGGCGACGCGGATGAACCCGTCAGGATCCTCGGCGAACCCCGGGACGGCCGCCAACCGGTTGTGCAGCTCATCGACGTCCGCCAGATCGAGGTTCGCCGTTGCGGCCCCGAGGTTCGCCGCTTCCATGGCACCCGGACCGCCGCCGGTGACCACGCAGTACCCGGCCGTGGCGATCGCCCGACCGAGCGCGACGCCCTGGGCGTACCCCTCGGAGCCTCGGACGAGCGCGTGGCCACCCATAACCCCGACCAGCCGGTGCTCGGCTCGGAACACATCGA
>JBCCGJ010000311.1:0-7241 GCA_039029335.1 Actinomycetota bacterium
CGGGAACACCGCTCTGGCGATTTGGGTCGGAGCGAACTCTTGATCACTCGGTATTGCCATGAACCGATGGTACGGCCCCGGGCTTGCCGAGTGCTGGACCTTCGGCCCTGATCAGTTGACGTTTGCCGCCGCGTACTCCTGGACGGCGGCGACGTCACCGCCGAGACCGGCCAGTGCGTCCAACGCCTCCTCGAGGGTGAACACGGGGATGATCTGCAGGTCGTCGCCCGCCCGGGCCTCGATGGCGGCGAGCTCGCTCTCACCCAGGCCGGCGGGAACGATGAACGCATCGACCCCGAGGTCTGACACGGCAGCGGTCTTCTGCAGCACCCCGCCGACCGCTCCGACGTCACCGACCGCGTTGATCGTGCCGGTCACCGCAACCTGTGCACCTCCGGTCAGCTCGCCGGGGGTCAGCTGATCCAGCACGGCGAGGGTGAAGGCGAGGCCGGCGGACGGACCGCCAACGGAGCCGCTGTCGATGTCGACCGTGAACCCGAAGTCGTTCAGGTAGCGGGGACGGTCGACCGGCTGGATGCCGAGGAACCCGGCCGCCGGCCGGTCCGGATTCTCCGCCAGGACCACTTCAATCTCCCGGAGCTCCTCTTCACCGAACCGCTGCACGGTCAGCAGCACGCCATCGCCCGGTGACCGGCCGGCCAGGATGTCGACCAGTTGGCCGGTGTTCGTGGTTGGCATGCCGTCTATCGCCATGATCGAGTCACCGAGCACCAGCGACTCCTCGGCCGGAGCGTCCGGCACCAGCTGCTGGACAACAACGGCGTCGGTCTGGACGGCGTCGTACCCGAGCTGGTTCAGCGCAACGGCGATGGCGATCTGCTTCGAATCGTTCATCATCGACAGGTTGAACTGCCGGTTCTCTTCCGGCGTCCGACCGCCGAGGATCTGCTCCTCCGGCACCACGTTTGCATCGTTGTCGTACCGCAGCCACAGGTACTCCCACAGGTTCGGGCGTTGCCGGACCCGGACGGTGGTGAACAGCAGCTCACCGTCGCTGGGGAACTCGTCGGCTCCGGCCACCTCGAGCAGGGGCTCGGTGTCCTTCGCCGAGCCGGGAACCAGTGCGACGTAGGGAACCTTCAGCCAGAGGCCGCCGAGCACACCGAGGAATAGGACCGCACCGAGAAACCCGGCGGCCCAGATCCAGACCCGCCGATAGTCATCACGCTCCCAGGGGTTCGGCGCGGTCGCGGTGGCGGTTGCTGCCACGGAGGCGGCGCCGGTGCCGGTGCCAGTGCCGGTGGTTGCGGACGAGCGGCTCAGGACCCCGGCGTTGACCCAGGCCTGCTGTTCCGCTGCGGCACGTTCGCGATCAATGGTGAACTCCGCCCGGCCGGGCCAGTCCTGGTCGAACAGATCCGAGGCGCGGCTGTCGGGGGTGCGTCCGCCGTGTGGATTGTCCGCCTCATCCCCGAAACCACCGCCGGGTAGACTGCTGGAATCTTGAGCCATCGTCTTCCTCATCGGACGTTACCTCAAAGAACCTACAGTCGCCGGTCGAAAGTTCGTGGAAAACCCAATGATCGAAGCCGATGCCCACCGTTTCCCCGAGCCGTCCGGCCCACCGCCACTGCCGGATGGCAGAGAGGTACTGCCGGACGGGCCCGGTGCACCGCCGAATGGCACAGATGTGCTGCCGGACGGGCCCGGTGCACCGCCGAATGGCACAGATGTGCTGCCGAATGGCGTCGAGCCGTCTGCGGAACCGGCACGCCCGGCGTCCGGTGTGGGGCTGCCGCCACGGCCCGAGATGCGCTCGCGCTGGCGGGTCCGCACCCCGCTGTGGCGGCGGGTGACCGCCCTGTTCACGCTGTCGTTCATGTCGGTCGTTGCCGGCCTCCTGCTGGCGGCGACGCTCGGCATCATTGCGCTGCTTGTGCTGTTTGTGCTGGAGCGGGCGATCGCAACCTGACCGGGCGGTCGGTCACCCCGACAACCAACACACCGACACCGGCCCGGACAACGGAAAGGACCCCGAGGGCGACAACCCCGGGGTCCACGCGAGCCGAACGACCGAGCGGTTGTCCGAGCGGCCTACCGGCCGAAGAGGCCTTTCTTTCCCGCTCCGGCTTCGGCCTTTTCGCCGTCGCCGTCCTCGACGTCGGTGCCGTCCGCGGCCTCAACCACCTCGACGGCCTCGTCCGCGGCCTCCTCGCCGCCGTCGCCGGATTCGTCTCCGGAACCGACCTGGGCCTGGCCGCCGGACAGCTCGGAGCCCTCACCGCCGTTGCCATTGCCGTTGCCGGCGATTGCCGCTCCGTTGGTGAGCTCCACCCGGTAGTAGGGCCGATACTCGAAGACGACCTCTTCGAGTCGGAAGATCCTGGCGTGTTCAACACCCTCTTCGTTACGCATTGTCTCGACGAAGTTGACGGCATCGTGGATGTCATCGGTTTGGTGGTAGCCCGGTTTGCCGTCGACTCCCCGGTAAATGACCATGTGTGACACGGATTACTCCTACTCTTCTGCCCGAAGGCCCTTAGCCGGCCCGGTTACGGGCCGTGGTCTCCTGCTCAAGAACCGACTGGGTCATGCTCTCGAACTCTGCACTTGTTCGCCCGGAACCCCTGAATTTCAGGGTTCCCAAGCCTTGTTCTTTGCCGCCAACTCGGTTCGTATTCGCTGGCCTGGTCCGCCACCGCTTACAAGCATTCCAGAAATAGAAGGCGAAGAAAAGTAATGATTTCGACACATACTTGTCGCTTGATCGCCATCGCTGGACATACAGGTGATCGGGAAACAGTGCTGGCGGGGTTGGAAAACCCCGCGCCCGAGGTGCGCCGGGTTGCACTTGGTGCGGCGCTCCGGGTCGGGATCCTGGACACAAACCGACTGGTGGCCGCGCTCGGCGACGACGCGGCGGCGGTCCGCCACCGGGCCGTCGAGCTGGTGGCCCGGGTGCCCTACACCGAGGAGCTCGCGGTGCGTGTCATCGAGGCACTTGCCGATGATCCGCTTCGGGAGGTTGCCGCGTTTGTCCTCGGCGAGCTCCCGCTGGCCGGCGCCGTCAAGGATCGGGCCGTCGCCGCCCTGGGGGCCCAGGCGACCGGCGATGAAGATTCGCTCGCCAGGGAGTCCGCCGTTGCCGCCCTTGGCGCGCTCGGCGACGGCCTCGACCACATACTGGCCGCGACCCGGGACGTCGCAACCGTCCGGCGGCGGGCGGTGTTGGCCCTCGCCCCCTTCGACGGCCCTGCGGTGGACGAGGCGCTTGAACGGGCAACGGAGGACCGGGATTGGCAGGTCCGCCAGGCCGCAGAGGACCTGCTGGAGTAATCGTTCGCCGCCGCGACCGGTGGCTGCGCCGGTGCCGCTGCCCGATCCGGCGCTATCGGATGCTGCCGGCGTGGCCGTCGAGAAAGAACCCCTCCAGCTGGGAGAAGAGGCCGAGGCACCGGCCGGCGCCCAGGACGGTGACCTGGGTCGGGGCGTCGACGATCCGAACCGGGACCTTGGTGCTGCGGGCGATGCGATCGGACATGCCGGTGAGCTGCGAACCGCCGCCGACCAGATGGATGCCATTGTCGATGAGGTCGTTTGCGATCTCCGGCGGGGCCCAACCGAGGCAGGCGACAACGGCGTCGATCATGGTCATCACGTTGTTGTGGATCGCATCGGCGACCTCGATGGCCGAAAGGCTCACGGACTCGACCGCGCCAGTCACGCCGTTGCGCCCCTTGACCGTCAGTGGTGACGGCGGCTCCGCCGCACCGTCGGCCCGGCGACCGGTTGGCGGTTCGACGGCGATCGGGTCGTTGGCCGCACCGAGCGTACGTTTGACCTTCTCTGCGCTGGCAAGGCTGATCTCCACCCCGTGACGCCGCCAGACGTACTGCTGGATGTCGACGTCGAGATCGAGACCGCCGAGCTTGCGAAACTCCAGCGCAACAACCCCACCGAGCGACACGACCGCCGCCTCGGTGGTGCCGCCGCCAATGTCGACGACCATCGAACCGATCGGCTGGTCGAGCGGCAGCCCGCACCCGAGCGCCGCAGCCATCGAGTATCCCAGCAGCTGGACCTCGGCCGCACCGGCTCGATGGGCGGCCTCCCGCACCGCCCGTTGCTCGACCGGGGTGATCGACGACGGGACACAGACCACGATCCGCGGCCGGTTGATGCGGCGGACACCGACGCGGTGGAGGAACGTCCGGATCATGCCCTCTGCGGACTCGAAGTCGGTGATCGCACCGCCTCGCAGCGGCCGTGTGGCCTCGAGTCCGTCCGGCGTGCGGCCCATCATCTTCGCCGCGGTCGAACCGACGGCGACAACTTCACCGGTCTCGACAACCCTGGCGAGCACGGACGGCTCGGACAGGATCACCCCTTCTCCCCTGGCGAGGATGGAAATGGTTGTTGTGCCCAGGTCTATGGCAAGGTCACGAACCATCGGCGTCGGACGTGCTCTCTCCAACCGCCTCTGCCGTTTCCAAAATGTGCTGCGCCTCCCGGCCCCAGCTGGTCCCCTCCGACCAGTCCTCCCGTTTCCAGATGGGGACCGTCGACTTGAGGGTGTCGATGCCGAACCTGGCCGCCTCGAACGCCTCGGCCCGATGGGGAGCGGACGCCGCAACGACCACCGCCGCCTCGGTGAGGGGTACCTCCCCGATCCGGTGGAGCAACACGATCCGCCCAAGGTCGGGCCAGCGGGACCGCGCCGCCGCGGCGATCTCGTTCAACCGGGGAACGACCTGCTCCTCATAGGCCTCGTACTCGAGTCTGGTGACCCCGTCCCGGCCGACCGAATGGTCCCGGGCGGTGCCGGTGAACACCACGACACCGCCGCATGACGGCCGGACGACCCATTCCGCCGCCTCGACCGCCGGCAGGGGGTGTTCGGAAAGGCCGGTCCAGTCATCGCCCGCCGACGGAGGGGTGAGCGGGCCGAGTTCTGCCCCTGAGGTATCTGCCACCCGGCCATCGTAGAGGTCTGTTGATCGGATAGGGAAAAGTCTCCAGAAGTGCGAGGCGCGGGCACCCCGGCGTTAACAGCTTGTAATCTTGCGGCGTGTGGCCAGATGAGGAGTGGGAGGACGAGCCGGGCGGCGGCGACCTTCCCGACCCCGCAACCCGGCACTGGCGTCATCCGTCCGAAATCGGATCGATGGGTCTTGGCGCCGATGCGGAGGAGCTCACTGCCGTTGGGGGCGGAAAAGCCCCGGAGACCGCGTGGCGGTGGCCCGCCGGGGCCCTCGGCGGCGGCCTGGCCGTCGTGGCGCTCGGCGCCATCGGGTTGAGCATGGCGAACACCAGAACCGACTCGCTCAACGCCGGCTCCGTACCGGCCCTGTCGGCACCGGCGGCCAACACCGCCCAGGGGGTCTTCCAGGAGGTGACAACCACCTCATTCGAGCTGCTCAGCGCCGACACAGGGGTGCCAACAACATCCGTTGCCCCGGCCGATCGATGGACGGCCTCATCTCGGCCGAGTCCCTCGACGCCGCCGTCGACGGCCGACGCAACACCCTTCGCAGCCGAGGCCTTGGCGGATTCGGCTGACGGTCGGATCTCCTCCGAGCCGCTCACCGCGCCCGCTCCCGGCATGCTGGGCCCGTTCGGCCCCGCGGTGTACGCCGAACCGGACGCCGATCGATTGCTCGGCTCGTTTGTCGCCGTCGACGACCTGGTGCTGACCAGCGCCCGCGCACTCGACGGACTCGACCAGGTGTATCTGCTTATCGATCAATCCTGGATCCCGGCCACCGTCGTCGGATCGGATCCCCGCAGCGACGTTGCGGTGCTGGCCGTCGACCCGGCGCTGTGGGACCTTGGACTCCCCTCGGACCGGGGGGTGGCGGAACCAATCGGACCCGACACCACCATTTTTGTGGGCTACTGCCCTCGTGAACTGCTGATGCAGGTGGCCGAGTACCCGGCCGTTCGGGCCGGCGGCTGTGGCCCCGTGAAGCCGGTCATGGCCGCGACCACCACCGAACCGGATGGTGGTGAGGCGGCGCCGGGAGAGCCGGTGGATGCGGATGGGACCCCTGCCGGTCCAGGCACCGCCGAAGACACCCCCACGGCCGACGATCCGCCCAGTGCCGTTGAACCTCCCGGCGCGGACGCGTCCGGCGGCTCGGAAGACGACCAAGCAGCAGACGACGGCGACACCACCACCGGCACCGCCGTCGACGGCACCGACAAGACGGACAACGGCGACACCGGCGGGCGCAACGCGGCGGGGCAGGACCCCTCCGACAACGCCGACCCGGCCGACGACGACAACAACAACAACAACAACGACAACGACAACGACAACGACAACGACAACGACAACGACAACAACGGTGACCAACCCACGCCGGACGCCGTCGATCCGGAAGGCCCGTCCGTCGGTGACGATCAGGACCGCCAGGACGGCTCGGCGGACGGGACCTGGTACACGTCCCGGATCCAGCGGCGCCTCGGCAACGTGTGGTCCACCACCCAAACGGTTGACCGGGTGTTCGGCCACAACGTCTACGACCTGATCAAGACCAGCGTGCCGAAACACAAAGAAATGGCGGGCGCCGCGCTCCGCAACACCGCCGGTGAGGTGGTCGGCCTGGTGGTTGCGGCGGAGACCCCGAACGTCGCCGCCCTCCCGATCGACCGGGCGCTTGACGTTGCCAGGGCCATCCTGGCGAACGGATCCGGCAGCAACAGCTGGTTCGGGTTGCGGTCGGCCGCAACCAACGGTGGCGTGTGGATCAGGACCGTTGATGAGACGGGACCCGCCGCCGGCCTCCTCGAACCCGGGGATCGGCTGCTTGCGATGGACGGTCAGGCGGTCCAGGACCTCGACCACCTCGTCCATTTGATGCGCCTGGCCAGGGCCGGTGAGCCGGTGGAGTTCCGGATCGTCAGGGATCGGGAGCTGCTGCTGATCGAGCTGGTGGCCGGCGAAGTCCCGACGGCCGAAGACTGACCAGACGGCCGGGCCGTCACCGCCGGATGTCGCCGCCGGATATCACGTCCGGATGTGGCTACCGGACGCCCCGGCGGATGACCCACAGCGCGGCACCAAGCGCCGCAGCGCCGACCGCTCCCGCCGCACCGAGCGCCAGCTCCTGCCGGCGCTGCGGGTTGATCGATGCGAGCAGCGGCGGTGGTGTCCCGGCGACAAACGCCTCCTCGTTGGTGAAATGCGGTTCCCAACCAACCAAGCGGAGCTTGTCGTTCGACACCACCCACGGCCAGCTGACGTACGGCTCCAGTCCGTCGAGCAGCGACCGGTTGGC
>JBCCGJ010000312.1:0-7241 GCA_039029335.1 Actinomycetota bacterium
GGCTCTCGATGCGAGGCGTATCCGTTGTGCTGGGGATCCCGTAGTCGATGAACGAACCGCTGAGGAGCTGGCCGGTGTTGCGGTCGTAGACCACCTCCTCAAGGACCGCTTCCCCGATGCCCTGAGCGGTGCCGCCGTGCAACTGGCCCTCCACGATCGTCGGATTGATCGCCCGTCCGACGTCGTCCACGCTGACGTAGCGGGTCACGGCAAGGGCTCCGGTCTCCGGGTCGATCTCCACCTCGCAGGCTGCAACACCGTTGGGATGGGCGTGCAGTCGGGTCGAGATCTCGGCGGTGGCGCTCAGCGGCCCGTCGGTGGCCACGTCGAACAGGGCGACCGAAGCTCCGTCAACGGCCTCGAACCGGCCGCCGACGTAGGTGATCTCGACCGCTTCTCGGCCAAGGCAGCTCGCGGCCCGGCGGTGGGCCTGTTCCAGAAGGTCCTCGCAGGCCTGTACCAGGATCGTTCCGCCCAAACGCATGGATCGGTCGGCGTGGGAGCCGGAGCCGCCGACAACCACGTCGGAGTCGCCGAACTCGACGGAGACGGTTTCCATCGGGACACCAAGGGTGCCGGCCACCACCTGGCCGAAACTGGTCTGGTGACCCTGACCGGACGCCTGTGTGCCGATCACCACGTGGACCGTGCCGTCGGACCGGAGCGTCACATCGGTCCGTTCGTAGGCCGCGGCGCCGGGTGATTCGAGGTAGTTGGCGACGCCGATCCCCGCCAGTTTGCCGCACCGTTCGGCGTGACGTCGGCGGGCCGCGAAGCCGTCCCAGTCGATGAGTCGGAGCGCCGTCTCGAGGTTGGTGGCAAAGGTGCCGCTGTCGTAGGTGAGACCGAGTCGCGTCCGGTACGGCAGGGCCGTGGCGCTGATGAGGTTTCGCCGACGGATCTCGGCCCGGTCAAGGCCAACGGTTTCGGCCGCCAGGTCCATCAGCCGCTCGACGATGTGGGTGACCTGGGGTCGGCCGGCACCCCGATACACCGACGTGGGCGCCGTGTTGGTCAGCGCACCCCGCACCCGCACGTGTATGGCGGGCACGTCGTAGGGCGGTCCGGCCATACGCAACAGGTTCGACAGCACGGCGAACGAAAGCGGATGAGCACCGATGTTGCCGACGTAATCGAGTCGCAGGGCCCGGATTCGCCCGTCGTCGTCGAGCGCAAGCGTGCCGTCGCAGTGGGTGTCCCGACCGTGGACGTCGGCCAGGAATGCCTCGCTCCGTGTGCCCTCCCACTTCACCGGCCGGCCACATCGTCGAGCGGCCCACAGCAGGAGCGGGTATTCGTTCGAGCACGGAATGCGGAGACCGAAGGCGCCGCCCACATCGGGTGTCAGGACCCGGATGGCGGTTGGGTCCACGCGGAGCGCATCGGCGAGCGCCTTTTGGAAGCGGTGCACGCCCTGGCTCGGCGCAATCAGCTCGTAGCGCCCGGAGCTGGGCGCGAAGCTCGCCAGCGCGCTGCGCGGCTCGATCGGCGAGCCGTGAACACGATGGCTGTGGAGCGAAAGCTGGACGACGTGCGTCGCTTCGTCGAGGGACGTTGCCACAAGGTCGACGTCGCCACGCTCCGCTTCTGCGCAGAGGTTGCCGGTGTCCCACACCAGGGGCGCCCCCGCCGCCAGTGCCGCCCGGGCGTCGACCACCGACGGCAGCGGTTCGTAGTCGACGATCACCAACTCGGCGGCGTCGACCGCGGCCGCCGCGGTCTCCGCCACCACGAGGGCCACGATCTCGCCGACATGGCGCACCCGGTCAACCACGATCGGTGGCGGCGCCGGTGGAGCAAAAAGCTCGTCGTCGGTGAGGCCGGGCCGGGTCGGGTCGAGATGGTCCGGCAGGCTGGCGGGCGTGAACAGGCTGGAGAGGCCGTCGGTCACATAGTCCCGGCCGGTAAGCACGGCGAGCACCTCGGGCGCCGACATCGCCTCTGCCACCTCGATTGCGGTGACCTCGGCGTTGGCGTGGGGCGACCGGACGAACGCAACGTACGCCTGATCCGGCGCGTCGAGGTCTGCGGTGTAGCGCCCGGCTCCGGTCAGGAGCCGCCGGTCTTCGACGCGGGGGACCCGTTCACCGATCATCCCCGTTCACCGGACACGGCTCTGGTCTCCGATCACTGGGCTGCGGCGACGCCGTCCACCAGCACAAACGCAATGCGGGCCGGTTCGCCAGAGCGGTTGCTCCAGGCGTGGTTCGTTCCGCGTTGAATGAGGATGTCCCCTGCCTGCATCTCGGTTTCGCAGTCGTCGAGGATGGCGGTGAGGGTGCCCTGCAGCACGATGGCGTAGTCGACCGTTGCGGTCTTGTGCATGCCGGGGTGCGGCTGCTCCCGATCGGACCCGGTGTGATCGGCGTCGGGATACTGGGCCTGGAACGCCGCCTCGAGCTGCTGCCGGAGCTCCTCCGGATCCGTTGGTTCCGGACCGAAGTCGATCACCCGCAGGACGGTGCCGCCGGCCGGGGGCAACAGGCCCTCCTGTTCGGTGATGCTGTCCGGCGCATCGACCGGGGCCGGGGTCTCGCTCGTGCGCCAGATGTTCCGCAGCACGAACCCGGGTCTGGCCGGATTCCGGATCTCGACCGGGGAGGGGCCGTCCTCGACGATCGTGGCCTTGCCGGCGGGCGTGTGGCCGGTCACGATTCGGCGGACGTTGGGTAGTTCGTCGGTCATGAACGGTGTCCTCCAGTCACTGGGGTCGACAACGAGCCATCTTCACCGACCCCACCTGCGAAGTCGAAACGAAAGAACTGCTTGGTTGAGACCGGCTGGGTCGGAAGGGTGACCTCAGCTCCGCCACTCCACGACCAGTACGATGGCCAGGAGGGCGGGCGCGTCCTGCGGTTCAGCGGGCCATCTGGTCGAGGAAATCCTGTCGGGGCATCGAGTGCAGCGCGGTGGCGACGGCGACCGCATCGGGGCCGACGGGTGTGCGGATCGTCGAAGTGTTCCCTGTGGCGACCTCGAACACGGTGTCGGCGACCATCGTCGGGTCCGGTGCACCGTCGTACATCGCCTCGATCCTGGCATCGAGTGTCGCTCGCATCGTTTCGGCATAGGTGGCGAATGCGTCGTCGAGGGGCGCGGAGCCGTCGCGGTTCGCCCCACGAAAGCCGGTGTGAAACGCACCGGGTGCAACGGACCGGACCCGGATCCCCAACGGGGCGTACTCGCCGGCCATGCTTTCGGTGATGGCTTCGAGCGCGAATTTGGTCGCTGCGTAAATGCCGCTGGTGGCTCCCGAGACCATCCCCGCGATCGAGGTGATGTTGACGATCGTGCCCGAGCGCTGTGCTCGCATGACGGGCAGCACTGACCGCATCACCGACAGCGCACCGAAGAAGTTGGTTTCGAACATCGCCCGCACCTCGGCGTCGGTGAAGGCTTCAAAGATGCCGTGGCCGCCGTGACCGGCGTTGTTGACGAGCACGTCGATACGTCCGGTTGCGTCCACCACGCTGTCAACGGCCGCCGCAACGCTTGTCGGATCGGTGACGTCGAGAGCGATCGGTCGGATCCCGGCGTCGGAGAGCTCGGCCGGACAGGTATCGGGTTTGCGCATCGAGGCGACTACATCCCAGCCGGCGTCGGCGAACCTCAGCGCCGTGAGGCGACCAAAGCCAGACGACGCTCCGGTGATAAGAACGGTGGAGACCAAGGTGGTTCCTTCTTGCGTAGGGCACGACTAGTAGAAATCGAATTCTATTTCTAGTAGCCCTACACTTTGCACGCAAACCGCCCTCGACCAGAATCTTCCTGCGATGCCCTCAGCCGAACTCACCAACACCGAACAGGACCGCACAATCCGAACCCGTCGGGCGTTCGTCGACGAGGCGGAGCGTCTCTTTGCGCGGGACGGGATCGCAGCGACCTCGGTGACCGACGTCGTCGAGGGCGCCGGCCGATCGATCGGTTCGCTCTACCATCACTTCGCCAACAAGGAAGGCCTCGTCGCAGCAGTCGTCGACCGCCTCCTGGGTGAGCTTGAGGAGCGCGTGATCAGTGCAATCAACCCCGACCGTTGGCAGGGAGCATCGATCCGTGACATCCTCACCACCTTTGTTCACTCGTCGCTCGAAACGTCAGTTGCACGACCGGGTTACAAACGCATCCTGGTCGAGGCCTCCTTCATGGATCCTGCCGCGGACGATCGGTACCGGCGAGCGCGGCAGCGGCTTGACGAGGGCCTCGTCGCGCTCCTCCTTGATCGCCGGGTCGAGATCTCGCATCCAAACCCGGAGATACCGGCACGCTTCGCTATCGATCAGCTCACCTCCATGCTCGCAGCCCGCCTCGAAGCTTCGACACCGACCCTCCTGGACTCTGCACCCGACGAGACGTTCGAGCAAGAGGTGCTCAACGCAGTCACGGGTTACCTCGGCGTCCCACCGGCATCGGCCAACCTATGACAGCGTCGGATACCGGCCGCCCTCGTCTTGCTCGGTGCTCAAATCCTGCCGAGACCGGGCGACCTGCCGAGTAGGCAATGCGGGAATGCCTTCGATTGCGCCGATCGTCACGACCGACGGTGCGAGTTGTACCGGAGCCGGGCGGCCTATTCCCCGACGACTCGGAACTGGCCCATCATGCCGGTGTCCTCATGGTCGAGGATGTGGCAGTGGAACATGTAGGGGACGTCGGGGTTGGTGTAGGTGTTGAAACGTGCGGCCACGATGACCTGCTCGTCATCCTCCACGAGCACCGTGTCCTCCCACCCGGCATCCTCCGGCCCGGGTGGCTCACCATTGATTTCGAGGATCTGGAACTGCGTCTGGTGGATGTGGAAGCTGTGCACGCCTTCGCCGACGTTGATCGTCCAGCGCTCCACGTCACCGAAGTTGATGGTCTCATCGACCCGGCTCATGTCCATCTGCTGCCCGTTGATACCCCAGCCGCCGCCGACCTCGCCCAGTTGAAAGGTCCGGTCCCGGTCGATCATCTCGGGGGTGATCCGGTCGACGGTTGCCAGCTCGGCCGGAGGATGCTCGGCCGTCGGCAGCGTCTCGTCGACCCGCAGCTCGAGTACCCGGCCGAAGTTCTCGTCCAGCAGCATGGCGCCACCATCGCTTGTGTCGACGATGATCTCGGCCCGGTCGCCCGGGGCCAGGGTCAGCGTCTCCAGCGGGACGGGGCCGGCGAGGTAGCCGCCGTCGGAGGCGATCTTGACCATTGAGTCGTTGTCGACGCTCAACTCGTATACGCGGGCCTGGCTGCCGTTGAGGAGACGGAGGCGGACCGGTCCTGCCGGGACGGTCGTGTAGGCGTCCATCGTGCCGTTGACGGTGAGGTCGGGGTTGAGATCGCCGTTGTCGTCATCATCGATCTCGAAGGCGAGTTGGCCGTCCTCGGTGAACTCGCGGTCCTGGAGGATCACCGGGATGTCGTCGACGCCGTAGGTTCGGGGCAGGTCGGCCGCGGCCGGGTTGTTGTCGTCGACGATGATCAGGCCTGCGGCGCCGGCGAAGACCTCCTCTGCCGTTGTCCCCATGAGATGCGGGTGGTACCAGAGCGTGGCGGCCGGCTGGATGACGCGGAAGTCGGCGGTCCAGGTCTGGCCCGGCTCGATCCGGCTGTGGGGCCCGCCGTCGTCCTCGGCCGGAACGTCCGCCCCGTGCCAGTGGGTGGTTGTCGTCTCGGCCAGGTTGTTGGTGACGTCGATCGCCACGAGGTCGTCGGTCCTCCAGAGCAACGTGGGACCAAGGATGGAGGAGCCGTTGTAGGAGATCGTGTCCGTCTGAACACCGAGGCCGAAGTCGTGGCTCGACTGATCGATGGTCATCTCGTAGGTCGCAACGCCGTCGACCATCGTCGGCTCGATGAGCTCCGGGATCAGCAGCGGCGTGGTCGCCGGGATGTCCGGCGAGGCGGCCTGGGCACCACCCCCGCCACCTTCGCCGATGCCGGCAACACCGCACGCCGCGGTGAGCAGCGCTGTCATCAGGAGGACCGCAGCGGAGTTCTTCAATCGCGAGATGATCACAGGGCTCAGTGTCCCGGCCGAACCTCCGAGCCAGCTGAGAGCGACCTGTGAGTTGGCCGGGAATCGGGGGCACCGACGACGGCCGGCAATCGGATCGTGACCGTCGTACCGGCGTTGACTGCGCTTTGGATGGTCAGCTCCCCACGGTGGGCCTCGACGATGCTGTCCACGATGGCCAGACCGAGGCCGCTGCCGCCGGTCTCCCGCCGCCGGGACGGGTCGGCACGGAAGAATCGCTCGGTTGCGCGGGTGACCACCTCTTCCGACATGCCTCCGCCGTCGTCGACCACCACGATGATCGCCCGGTCTCCCTCGCGCCGGACCCGAACCAGGCAGCCTGCCTCCGGCTCCGTGTGGACGATGGCATTAACAACGAGATTGCCAACCGCCTGCCGGAGCAGGTCCCCGTCGCCCTCGACAACCACCGGCTGCCCGGGAAGGTCGGCTCTGATCGTCCGGTCTGGATTGCCGGCAACGGCGTCCGCCACCACGTCCCGGGCCAGGGAGACCAGCTCCACCGGCTCTGAAAGGATCGTCGGATCGCGGTCGAGCTTGGCCAGGTTCAGCATGTCGACGACCAGGCGCGCCATCCGTTCGCTCTCCTCGCCGGTACGGCGCATCGCATCATCGAGCTCGGCCCGGTCGTCGAGGCCGCCGGCCCGGTAGAGCTCGGTGTAGCCGCGGATGGTCGCCACCGGTGTGCGCAGCTCATGGGAAGCATCGGCGATGAACTGCCGGAGTCGCGCCTCGGCTCGCGTCCGCTCTTCGAATGAGTCCTGGATCCGGCCCATCATCGTGTTCAGCGCCAGCCCGAGCTGTCCGGCCTCCGTACTCGGATCGGTGCTTGAGATCCGTTCCGAGAGGTCACCGGCGGCTATGACGTCCGCCGCCGCGGTCATCTGCTTCATCGGGCGGATACCGAGCCGTAGGACCCACCAGGCCACCGCACCGAGCACGAGGATCACCACCGCAGCGCTGCCCAACACCCAGCTGGTCAAGCGGTTCAGAGCGAACTCGTAGCCGTCGAGCGGGCTGGCCAGCACAAGGACGCCGTCTGCCGAGTCGACGACCATCATCCGATACTCCAGCTCGCCCTCCTCGGCCTCGACCGTGACCGGCCCTTGGGCCGTGACGGCGCTGCGGACATCGGCCACCGCGGGCGGCGGGAACAGCCGGCCTCTGTTACGGACCGCGTGCAGCGTGACCAGATCGCCGTCCGGGGTGAGGATGCCCGAATAGACATCGCCGA
>JBCCGJ010000313.1:0-7212 GCA_039029335.1 Actinomycetota bacterium
GATCGATTCGGCATGGGCCGATGCATGTCCGGCGGACAGCAGGCGCTCCACCGGGACGTCGACAAAGGCCGGATCCCCGACAAACGTGTCCTTGTCGACGGTGGCCCGTTTCATCGCCTGCTGTCCGCCGAACATGCATCGGCCCATGCCGAATCGATCAAGGCGGGGGAGCGGGCCACGGTCACGCGCTTGGCCTACGAACCGGCCGACACCACCCACGTCGCCGTTGTCGACCGGGACGGCAACGCCGCATCGATGACCCACTCTCTCGGCATGCCGTCCGGCGTGATCACCGACGGCCTCGGGTTCATGTACAACGGCTGCATGGCGGTCTTCGACCCCCGCCCGGGCAACGCCGACAGCCTGGCCGCCGGCAAGAGTCGGTTCAGTTCCATCTGTCCAACCATGGTGTTCGACGGCGACGAGCTGCGGCTGGCGCTTGGTGCTCCCGGTGGCACCCAGATCGCCATGGGGGTGACCCAGGCGGTGCTGAACGTGGTGGACCACGACATGGACATGCTGGCCGCCGTGTCGGCTCCCCGGGTGTCCGGTACCAGCGATGCGATCGACGTTGCAAACGGCGTGCCGTGGTCGGTCACCGATGCGCTGGAGGCCGAGGGGTACCAGGTGATCCGCAGCCCCAAGACCCAGGACTTCGCACTGGTCCACGGCATCCGGGTCGACGGCAACCGTCTGGACGGCGGCGCGGATCCCTCCGGTGACGGCGCCGTGCAGAGCGTGTAACCGCCGCACTCGACCGAGGGAGCACCGTGGTCGATGACCTGCACAACTTCGGCGCCCGGGAGGACCTCACGGTTGCGGACGCCACGACCCAGATTCGTCGGGTTCTTCGCTACCGGGTGGACGGTGATCGCTTCACCGCCTGCTGGCTCCACGAGGAGAACCAGGCGCTGATCGATCAAGCCTCGGCGATACCAGCCGGCTGACGTGCGTCGGCTGCGACGCAGCCCAACGCGGATCGGGGCCGCCCGACCCCAACAGAATCGGAAGGGTTCGCGAACCGCGGCACGGCTTCGGCAAAGTAGTGGGTATGGATCCTTGTGCTAGGGCCGTTGTCGCCTCCGTGGAGGATCCGACGCGCTTCGGTGAGATCTTCGACCGCCACCACCGGGTCATCTGGCGGTACCTGGCCAGGACCGTCGGGACGGATCGGGCCGACGATCTGACCGGTGATGTCTTTGCCGCCGCGTTCGGTGCCCGCGACCGGTTCGACCCGACCAGGGGTCAGGTCCGTGCGTGGCTGTACGGGATCGCCGCCAACCACGTCCGGGTTGCCAACCGGTCCGACGGCCGGGCTCGCCGAGCGTTTGGACGGGTGGCGGCCGAGCGGTCGGCAGCCGACGAGGTGTCTGCGGTTGCCGAGGTGTCTGCGGTTGACGAGGCCGACTGGCACGCCGACCGGATCAAGCGGGTCCGCGCGGCGATGCTGACCCTGCCGGAAGACGAGCTGGAGACACTGACCCTGGTGGTGTGGGAGGAGCTTTCCTATCGGGAGGTCGCAGTGGCGCTGGACATCCCGATCGGCACGGTCCGGTCCCGTATCGCCCGGGCTCGTACGAGACTGCGCGACCTCGTCGATCACGACCTCGAACCGGTGACCAGGAAAGGAACCCCATCGTCATGAATCTCGACCAGCTTGTCCTGGCCGCTCGGCCCGAAGCGGATGGTCCGACCGACACGGTGACCGATCGGCACCGGTCACAACTGGATCAGCTGATCGGACAGTCCGGGGGTGCGGTGGGGCCGACTCGCCTGCCCGGCCAGTCCGGTGATCCTCGAACACCCCTGGTCGAGCCGGCCACGGCCGGGCCATCGCACAACGTCGGTCGGCGTGCCCGATTGGCCTACGTCGCGGCGGTTGCCGCCGGTCTGGTCGTCATCGGCGTTGCCGCGGTGACGCTTGTCGACCGTGGTCGACCGGCGGCGACGCCAGGACGGGGCGCAGACGCCACTGTCGCCGGCTACCAGCACCCGGGGTGGTACGTGCCGGCGGCGCTTGCCCCCGGCTGGCGGATCGACCTGGCGTTCCGCGACGCCGATATCGGCTACGTGGGGCTACGGGACGGCTCGGGGTACCAGATTCGCATCGTGACGGGGACGTCGGACCACTTCGGCTCTTCCTGGGCCTCGGTCGACCTGGTCGACGTTGACGGCGCAGGCGGAGGGTGGATCCGGGGTGATCGTGGGGCGTCGTTGCGGATGCTGGACAACGGCCTCATCCAGGCCTTCGAGCCGTTCAACCACGACGACCTCCCGGCGTCACTCGTGGCGGACATCGACACCATGCGCATGCTGGTTCTCGTCGGCGACGAGGATCTCCCGATCGATCCGATCGACCTGGTCGGCGGGCCGTACCGGCCGATGGCTGCGACGGTGTTCGACGGGCAGACGTACACGCTCGGTCTTGCCGGTCCCAGCGGCCGCTACGGGGCCACCGCAATCTACGCCGGCACCGAACCGGGGACGGACGGCCTGGCGTCCAGCAGAGGCTGCTGCCGGTCGTTGGACACCCAGGGCGATGCCGTCCGCATCATCGAGGTCTGGCCGTCAGATGACGGCAACGGCGTCCTGGTGGCCGGTTTTGCCCGTCAAGACGTTGCGGAGGTGACGTTCGGGATGACTGACGGCCGGAGCGCGACGGTGCGGCCGGAAACCGGGAATCACGGGCTCCCGGTCAACTTATTCGTGACCACGGTGCCATCCGGCAGCGGCTCGGTCGAGGGCCAGGCTGCACTGGACCACGTCGATCGGGTCGTCAGCCGCGATGGCAGCGGTAATCAGATCGAGGTGCTCACGGACCTTCAGGTCAACTGAGTCCGTCCTCGAACGGGAGACTCAGTTGGTCTCGCTGTCCAGGACGGCCAGCTCCTCCTCGGTGAAGACCCGGGATCGGACCAGAAAACGGCGCTCGCGGCCGTTGTCGAGGGAGAACATGCCGCCCCGGCCGGGGACGACGTCGAGGATGAGCTGGGTATGACGCCAGGTCTCGAACTGCGGTCCGCTGATGTAGACCGGTACGTCGTCGATCTCACCCAGCTTCACATCCCGCATGCCGATCCGGAAGTCATCGGTCGGATAACACATGGGGGAGGAGCCGTCACAGCAGCCACCGGACTGGTGAAACAGGATCGACGGATGGTCCTCGCGGATCTCGTCGATGAGGGACTGCGCCTCCGCGGTTGCGACCACCCTGGCCACCGTCGGCCGGTCGGTCGCTGCACCGTCGGCCGAGTCGCCGTTGCCGGTCGTGTTGCCATTGGCATGTGTTGCCGTACTGTCGTCCATCGCCGATCCTCCTGCCGGGCGGTTCCGTGGTTAATGGGCATCGGGGGCCGGCGACACGTGCCTGCGCCGACCCCCGACGTTCTTCCAGGCCCCCGCAGGTCTAGAAGAAGCCCATCTTGTTCTGGTCGTAGCTGACCAGCATATTCTTGGTCTGACGGTAGTGATCCAGCATCATGGCGTGGTTCTCACGGCCGATGCCGGACTGCTTGTACCCACCGAAGGCCGCATGGGCCGGGTACACGTGGTAGCAGTTGGTCCACACCCGGCCCGCCTTGATCGCCCGACCGAAGCGGTAGCAGGTGTTGGCGTCCCGGCTCCACACCCCGGCCCCGAGGCCGTAGAGCGTGTCGTTGGCGATCTTGAGCGCCTCGTCCGCATCGGAGAACGTGGTCACCGAGACGACCGGACCGAAGATCTCCTCCTGGAAGATCCGCATCGAGTTGTCGCCCTTGAAGATCGGCGGCTTGACGTAGGAGCCGTTCTCCAGGCCGCTGTTCATGCTGGCGGCCTCGCCACCGGTGAGTACCTCGGCACCCTCCTGGCGGCCGATGTCGAAGTAGGAGAGGATCTTCTCATGCTGCTCGGACGAGACCTGGGCCCCCAGCATCGTCGTGGGGTCGAGCGGGTTGCCCTGCACGATGGCCTCGGTGCGGGCCAGGGCTCGCTCCATGAAGCGGTCGTAGATCGACTCGTGGATCAAGGCCCGGCTGGGGCAGGTGCACACCTCGCCCTGGTTGAGGGCGAACATGACAAAGCCTTCGATCGCCTTGTCGAAGAAGGCGTCGTCCTCCGCAGCCACGTCCTCGAAGAAGATGTTCGGGGACTTACCGCCCAGCTCCAGCGTCACCGGGATGATGTTCTCCGATGCGTACTGCATGATCAGGCGGCCGGTGGTGGTTTCACCGGTGAAGGCGACCTTGGCCACCCGGTCACTCGATGCCAGGGGCTTGCCGGCCTCCAGGCCGAAGCCGCTGACCACGTTGACCACGCCAGGGGGCAGCAGGTCGGCCATCATCTCCATCCAGTTGAGCACGGAGGCCGGGGTCTGCTCCGCCGGCTTGAGGACGACCGCGTTGCCGGCCGCCAGGGCCGGAGCGAGCTTCCAGATCGCCATCAGCAACGGGAAGTTCCACGGAATGATCTGGCCGACGACGCCGAGCGGTTCCTTGAAGTGGTACGCAACCGTGTTGGCGTCGATCTCGGAGATCCCGCCTTCCTCGGCCCGGATCGCACTGGCGAAGTACCGAAGGTGATCAACCGCCAGCGGCAGGTCGGCCGCCATCGACTCCCGAATCGGCTTGCCGTTGTCCCAGGTCTCGGCCAGGGCCAGCGCCTCAAGGTTGTCCTCCATCCGCTGGGCCATCTGCAGCAGGATGTTCGAGCGCTCGGTCACCGACGTTGCGCCCCAGCCGTCTGCCGCGGCGTGGGCCGCGTCGAGGGCGGCCTCGACGTCCTCATGATTCGACCGGGCGATCTCGCCCATCGGGTTGCCGTTCATCGGCGACAGGTTCTCGAAGTAGCGGCCGGACCGGGGGGCTACCCACTCCCCGCCGATGAAGTTGTCGTAGCGATCCTTGAAGCCCGACGCGACCGTGTCTGTTGATGTTTCCTGGACAGCCATACGTGTTCTCCTTGCCCTCCGATCGGGCCTCGATTGTTGTTAACGCTTCCTGTCAGAGAAGTATCCCTCGTCCCTTGCAGAGAGTAAAGAAAACTTAACAATCAATGGATGGCGAGCACGCCGATCCGAACCGGTTGTGCCACCGGTACGGATCGGCCGTCGACGGGGTCCGAGGCCCCTATGGGTTGATGTCGAAGGTCGCCAGGTAGTCGGCGGCCACCGCGGAAAGCGGCTCACCGTCGGACACCCGACAGTTGAGTTCGGTCATCCTGGTCTGGGACATCGGCCCCAGAATGTCCGCTACCAGATCGTCGAACGCACCCGGCGCCTGCTCGTACAGGTCGGTCGGCACGTTCAGCGAGCGGAGCCGTGGCCGGCCTCGTAGTCCCGGATGAGCGCCCGAATTTGCCAGGCATGGCGGGTCACGACGACCTAGGCGATGGTCACGGCCGTGACCGGCAACAACGAAGTGATCCTCTGAACCGGCCTGGCACGTACAACCGGCTCAGGGTTCGACGTGGGGCTGGGCCTGGGAGCGACTGTGGCCACGCTGTCAATGTCGGCCCCGGATGGGACGCTGTCAACGAACCCGGGGTGGCCGGCCGGATCTCCATGGATCGGTCACCGGGGCGGGGCGGTCAGGCCACCGACGATCAGCGTCGTGAGATGGTCTCGCACATCCGCCTCGGTCCGGTCCCCGATACTCCAGTGGCGGAGGGCCCAGACCGTGCAGGAGAAGTAGGCGAGATTGGCCACCAACCAGGGGTCGACCTCGACGAACTCCCCGTCGGCGACACCATCGTTGATGATCTGCTCCCACAGCCTCATGAACTGGCGTTCTGTGTCGTAGATCTTGGAGCGGGCGACGTCGTCCAGCGCCTTGGTCTCCCGGTACACCAGGTTGATGTAGCGGTGGTTCTTGCTGATGTACGCCAGGTAGACGGCGATGGCCTCGGTCAACCGCTCGGCGGCGGTTCCCCCGCCGGTGAGGTTGGCTTCGAAGTGGTCGAACAACTCCTGCATGCGGGTTTGGGTGATGCGATGGAGCAGCTCGTCCTTCGACCCGATGTGGCGGTAGAGCGCGGCGATGGAGATGTCGGCCGCCCTGGCGATGTCTCGGATGGAGGTGGCGGCGAACCCCTTGGCGGAGATCACGTCGCCGGCGATCTCCAGGATCTGCTGGTCCCGGCCGCCGCTCGACCGGCTCGGTCCCACCGAGGTGTCACCGGCGTTGTCGCGTGCATCGACCTCCAGCGAGAGGGAAGCGACGGTGGCCCCACCTCGGCGAACGACAACCTCGATCGGGCCGCGGTGGCCGTCTGGGACCTCGACGACAAGCCGATCAGCCATGGTCGGCTGGTGCATCCTGGGTCGCCGCAGCCCGCATCGGTCGGATGACACCGTCGGCGAACTCGTTGAGCATGGCCAGCTCCTGCTCCTGTTCGAAATAGCCCACGTGGTGCCAGAGGAAGAACTCGGTGACGCCGAACTCCTCGTGCAACCCGCTGACGTGGTCCAGCTCCTCCTCTCGCGAGCCGCCGAAGACCCGGCCCATCGGCACCACGTACGGCGGGGCGTTGTACGCCCAGTTGAACAGTTCCTCGAAGCCTTGGTAGAGATCGGCGGCCTCGGCCGGATTGCGGCCCATCGTGAGGTGACCACCGAGGGCCAACGCCTCGGCCGGGGTGGTGTCCCGGCCGGCCTCGCGGGCCTCCTCCAGGAAGATGTCGAGCGCCGTGTGGATGAAGTCCTGCTTCTCCCTGGTCACGAAGCTGACCATTTTGCCGCCCTCTCTGGCCCAGAACTTCGACGTCTCCATCGAGTAGCTGAACGGGGCATAGACGGGCGGATGCGGATCCTGCTGCAGCGGCCGGGGCACGATGCCGATTTCTCGGAGCGTTTTGTTGGCATCGATGGCGCCGGGGTCCCAGTCGTCGGTCGGGGGGAAGTGCCACTCCATGGCGGGCGGGGCTTCCCAGAACTCGCCTTTGATCGAGACTTTCTCCTGGGTCCAGAGGGATTTGACCAGATGCCAGTTCTCGTAGAACGCCCGACGGTTGCGCTGATCGGCGTCCGACTTGTCCGACTCGGTTGAGGTGATGTTGATGTGCTGGCCGAACGTGCCGGTCCACCGGGGGGTGTTGCCTCTGCTGAACCCCGCGAACATGCGACCGCCGGTGAAGTGGTCAAGCATGGCCAGGTTCTCGGCCAGCTGGATCGGGTTGATCGCGGTCAGGTTCATACCCAGTTGACCGACCCGCATGTGTTCGGTGTGCTGGGCCACA
>JBCCGJ010000314.1:0-7183 GCA_039029335.1 Actinomycetota bacterium
CCGAGCGCCAGCGCCCAGATCCAGTAGCGGGCCGGCGTTGGCACCAGAAGGGATCCGGCCCAGAGCACAAGGCTCCCGGCGAACGATCGGAGGTAGAGGTCCACAAGCGGCCTGGTCTCCGGCAGGGACGTCCGAACCCGGAGGTACATGATCAGCAGCGGGATCCTGGCCGCAATGTAGGCCAGCGGTAACCATCGGGCCCGGTCGGTCTCGGCCGTGGCGGCGATGATGGCGAACTGCCCGACGGCGAACATCTGGACGAACATCAGGAACCGATGCGGGACGTCGTCAACCGCAAACCGGTTCATGAACGCGGTGGTCCCGGTCCACGTCCACCACAGGATGACAAAGGCCCCGGTGAACCGCAGGACGCCGGTGATCGACACGTCGCCGGCCAGCCGGTCGCCGAGCTGGATCAGGGCGGCAACGTAGATCAGGTCGAAGAACAGCTCGAGCCAGGTGACTCTGCTCTCACCGTCGAGGAGTTGTCGCGGGAGGGGAGGCTGCCACTTCGTCAGTGCCATTCGCCCCAGTGTAGAAGCGCTTGGCCTTTTGGACCGGCCCGAGCGGATCGGGCCGACCGGCTCCGATCAGCTGGTGAGGGCGATCAGCTCCTCGGCTGACTTGTTGATCTCCGACATCAGGTAGGACTGTTCCTCGACGGCGGCCGCCACGGTGGTGGTGGTCTCGGACACCTCGGAGACGGCGTCGGTGATCTGCTGAATGATGGCAACCACCTGGCTGACCTCGTTCTGGATCGCCTCGATGCTGGAGCTGATGTCGTCGGTTGCGTTGCCGGTCTGGGTGGCGAGACCCTTCACCTCGTTGGCGACAACCGCAAATCCTCGGCCGGCTTCACCGGCCCTGGCCGCTTCGATGGTGGCGTTGAGGGCCAGCATGTTCGTCTGCTCGGAGAGCCGCTGGATCACTCCGACGACCTGGCCGATGGCCTCACCGCTGTTGTTCAGCGCCCCGACCATCGTGCTGGCGTCATAGGCGTTCGCCTCGGCGTCCTGAGCGAGCTTGGCGGACCGGTTGATGTTCTCGGCGATCTCGCCGATGGCACTGGTCATCTCGGAGACGCTGTTGGCGATCGAGCCGCCGACCCGATCGGTCTTGTTCCGAACGGTCACCTGCTCGGTGATGTCGGAAACGCTCTTGACGACCTTCACCACCCTGCCGGTATTGTCGATGACCGGGTTGTAGGCACCCAGGAGCCACAGCTCTTCGCCGTTCTTCTTCTGGCGACGGAACTCACCCTGCTTGAATTCGCCCCTGGCCAACGACGGCCAAAAGTCGTTGTATTCGACGGTGTCGACGGCCTCGGGCGGCATGAACATCCGATGGTGCTGACCGGCGATCTCGTCGAGTCTGTAGCCGACGGTCTGGGTGAACAGGCTGTTTGCGGTGATGATCGTGCCGTCTGGTTTGAACTCGATGATGGCCTGTGACCGATCCTGGATCTCCCGCTGCTGCTGGCGCTGGCGGGTGATATCGGTGGCGAACTTGACGACGGCGACGACCTCACCCTCGGGATTCAACACAGGGTTGTAGGTGGCCTGGATCCAGGCCTCCGCTCCACCCTTGCCGAAACGCTGGAACTCCGCCGACTTGAACTCGCCGCGTCGCAGGCTGGCCCAGAACTCGCGGTACTCCTCGGATTCGCCGTAGCGGGGCTCGACGAACATCTTGTGATGGTTGCCCCGGATCTCGTCGATCGAATAGCCGACAACACTGAGGAAATTCTCGTTGGCGTCCTGGATGATGCCCTCCGGCGTGAACCGGATGACGGCCTGGGACCGATCGAGCGATGAGAGAATCCAATCCCACTGGAAGTCATCGGACTGGACGGCCGCCGGCGGGGCCATCTTCTGGTTCGATTCTGCCTCGGGGACGTCCTCCGCCCGCCTCTTCAGTGTGCTTGGGATCATCGCGTCATGCCTCCGCCTGTGGGGGTACGGTGTCGTCGCTGGTCTGGGGTGCGCTCGCTCACGGGTCGTGTGACTGCAGGACAAACCGGTTTGCGCCGACGCTCCACACGCTGCGTGAGTCTTTCCGTACCTGTCGGTTGTTGCCGGCCCGTACTTAATCCGATCATCGGTTTTCGACTGTGTCCTGGCACCCCTCGATCGATCATCTGGGCTCCGGCTCTGGCGCCGCGATACGGTGTCCCCGCGACGGTGCGTGCAGGGGGCACGCCGGGATCGGGGAGGGGCGGCAGGCATGCTGATCATCGAACGTGTTGTAGCGCTTCGGGGCGCACCGGTGTTCGCCGACCTGCCGGACCACGTGGTGGCCCGCGTTGCGGCGGTGGTTCGGGAGGAGACCATTGAAGCCGGACGGACCATCGTCGAACAGGGCGCAGATGAATCCTGGATGTACGTGCTGGTCGACGGTGCGGCCACTGCGGCCGTTGGCGGCACGACGGTCGCCACGCTGGAGCGGGGGGCGATGATCGGTGAACTGGCGGCGCTGGACCCGCAGCCCCGATCGGCCACCGTAACGGCGACGGAATCCTGCCTCCTGTTCCGTATCGACCACGACGCGCTGCTCGAAGTGATGGTTGATCAGCCGGAGGTCGGGCAGGCCATCATCACCATGCTGGCCAGGCGGCTGCGGGCCACGAACGAGGCGTTGGCGACGGGACGCTGATGGCCGACACCGCCGACAGTGCGCGCGGGGCGATCCGTCGGCCGGGCGGGCGCACCGCCCGTTCTGCCGGCTCGGATTCCGGTGGTTCGACCGGGACCGGACCCGGTGTGGCCCCGCTGCTGATCGGCCAGGGGGTTTCGCTCGGTTTCACCCTTGCCAACCTGATCGTCCCCGGCAGCGCGGTGTTTCTCTCAGCCTTCGGATCGGGTCGGCTGCCGTACGTGTACCTGATCATCGCCGGTGCCGGATCGCTGGTGTCCGCGGTGGTGAACCGGCTCCAGTCCCGGTTCGGTCTCCATCACCTGTCCGTCGGGGCGACGCTGATGCTCGCAGGGTTGTCCGTTCTGTCCTGGCGGCTTTTGGCCCCCGGCGATCAGCGGTGGGTCGGATACCTGGTGCTGACCCTCTTTGCGGTCCATCTGCAGATGGGCTTTGTCTTCATCGGGGCCCAGGCCGGCCGGGCCTTCGACGTGCAGGGGATCAAACGGGTGTTTCCCCGCATCGTCAGCGGATTTGTCCTCGGTTTCATGGTCGGAGGCTTTCTGGCCGACCCGCTGCAGCGGCTGTTCGGCCGAACTGAACATCTGCTGGCGGTGGCGGCGTGTGGTGCGCTGGTAATGGCGGTCCTGCTCCGGCGGACCGCCTCGGAGATGGGTGTGGCGGCCGATGAATCGTCCGTTGACGGGACCGAAACCGCCGCGGCGGACGGTATCGATGCCGCCGACGATCGGCCGCCACCGCTGCGGGCACTGCTCGGTATACCGCTTGTTGCCGCGGTGTTCGGGTATCAGGTGCTGTCGGCCATGGCCACCCAGCTGGTCGACTACCTGGTCTATGACCGGGCGGCCGTCCGGTACGTGGGGACCGAGGAGTTGGCGTCGTTCACCGGCGGGTTCACGGCCATCCTCAACTTCACGGAGCTGATCGTGCTTGCCCTGCTCGGCAGCCTGCTGATGGCCCGCTACGGACTCCGGTTCGGGGTCGGGGCGAACCCGGTGGTGGTGACGGGGCTGCTGGTGTTGGCCGTCGTCGCGTCGGCCGCGTTCGGGACCGAATCAACAATGCTCTTTGTCCTGATCGGCCTGGCCCGCATCTCGGACATCACCCTGGCCGACCTGGCTACGAGAACGTCCGTCAACGCCACGTTCCAGGTCCTGCCACCGAACCAACGCCTGGCGGCCCAGGTCGGGGTGGAGGGGGTCGGGGTGCCGGTGGCCCTCGGGCTGACTGCCTCGTTGGTCCTCACGATCAACGCCGTCTTTGATTCGCCGACCACTCCGATGCTGGTGGCCACGATGATCGTCTGTGCCGCCTGGTGCTGGTTCTCCGTTGTGGTCTTCGGCCGCTACCGGACTGGGACGGTGGTGGCGGCCCGCCGCCGGATGCTCGACGACGCAACGGTCGACCTGGCCGAGCCGGCCACCCGGGCGGCGCTGATCGAGCTGGCCGGGTCGGACGACGCGGCCGATGTTCGGGCCGCCGTTGATCTCCTCGCCGGCGACGGGGCGGAGCAGGACGAGACCCTTGACGGACTGCTGCGGACCGCCGCCAACCGGGAGGTCACCGTCGGGCATGGGGTCCTGCCGCATCTGGTCGTCCGTGACCCTGCGTTGGCGGCCGACGTTGCCGCCCGCTGCGTCCGGGACGGTCGGCCGGAACTTGTCGTTGACGGCATCCGGGCGTTCGGGCGGCTTGGTGGGTCGATTGCCGATCAGCACCTCGCGGCGGCGGTCGATGCAGAGGACACCGACGTTCGGGCAGCTGCGCTCGCCGCCACCATCGGCCTCGCCGGGCGCCACGGTGCGGCGGGCGAGTCGCTGGCTGCGCTTGTCCGCTCCACGAACCCTGAAGACCGACTGCTGGCTGCCCGGGTACTTCGGGAGTTGGGGTCCGCCGAGGACGCGGCGTCCGTCGCCCTGCTGTTGACCGATCGCGATCGCCGGGTCGGCGCTGCGGCGGGGGAGGTGGTCGCCGCACTGCCGGACGACGGCATGAACACCGTCTTCCGGGCGCTGGCCACCGGTGAGGATCGGTCGGCGGTTTTAACGTTCCTCCGCACCGGTGCAGGCGCCGCCGGCCCGTCGACGTGTGCATCCGTTGCCGCTTGGATGGTGGAGGCCGACCCCCGCCCCGCCAACCGTGCCATTCGGTTCCTGGTCGCATCGGGTTATCGCCTCGACCCGGACGACCCGATTCTCGATGCGTTGATCGGCGCGCTGACCGACCGAGCGGCAACGGCGGCCCGGTGGTCCGCGGACCTCGAGGGGTCGGACCGCACGGATCGACAGGAGGAACTTCACCGGCTTCGGCGGGCCCTCGATGCCGAGCGGGCGCTGGCCCAGCGTCAGCTGATCGATGCGTTGGCCCTGTGTTACGACCGTACCCTCGCCGGCCGGGTGCGGCATCTCTGGTCCGACCTGATGGACGGTGATCACGCCATGGCCCGCGAAGCCCTGGACCTCAACCTGGACGGCCGTCACCGGGTCGCCGTGCTGGACGCCCTGGTCGACATGCCGTTGTCGCAATCCGCAACCTACTCGGAGGCGACCGCCATCCTGTTGGCCCGAACGGTCGACTGGGCGGCGGAGCCGGATTGGCTACAGGCCTGTGCGGTGACGATGGTTCCGGGAGCGGCGAATGCCCCGCTCGCCGACGCACTGGTGGTGGCCGGGCCGATCACCGAAGAGATCCTCACCGCAGCGGAACGCGGCACGGGCAACGGCGATTTCAGTGACCCACCGGGTCCCGACGCTCCATGACGCCGGGTTGGTCCGGTAGCGCATCGCGCAGATCGCTCAACGTCTCACGAAGTGCCACCGCATCCGGGGTCGCGTTTGCCGCTGCCGCCGCGACCTCCGCGGCGATCGCCTCGACGTCCTTCTGCAGCGCCCAGCCCTTCGGGCGGAGCGAGATCGTGACTTTCCGACCGTCCTCCGTCGAGCGCCGTCGCTCGATGAGGTCTGCCGCCTCCATGCGTTTCAGGAGCGGGGTCAAGGTTGCGGAGTTGAGCGACAGGCGCTGGCCGATGTCGGTGACGATGAGGTCGTCATCCTCCCAGAGCACCAGGAGCACCAGGTACTGCGGGTAGGTCAGGTCGAGCCGGTCCAGGAGCGGTCGATACAGCCGCTGTATCCGATGGGTTGCGGCGTACAGCGCAAAGCAGAGTTGATCATCCAACCGGGTGGACGACCGGCCGGTGGATTCCCGGGCCCGTCGCGTCGGACGTTGTGCCATGACCACAGCGTAGACGCCCGTTACTCAAAAGAGTTAAGTACGGCTAACAATCAGGGACGGTGCGGCCCCGGTCCGGCCCTTGTTGAACCAATCCTCCAACTGCACCGGATCCATCGGTCGGCCAAGATAGAACCCCTGACCCATGTCACAGCCGAGCGACTGCAGCATGGCGAACTCGGACGGTTCCTCGATACCCTCGGCCACCGTCTCGGCGCCGAGGGTGTGGGCCAGCTCGATCACACCCTGGATGAGCCGGAGCGCTTCGTCCTGCTGGCTGAGCACGTCCACGTAGCTCTTGTCGATCTTGATGACGTTGAACGGCACGTCCCGCAGGTGGCTGAGCCCCGCTGCGCCGGTTCCGAAATCATCCACCGCAACCCGCGCACCGAGGTCTCGCAGGGTCTGGAGTTGTCCTCTGATCCAGGTGGCGTCCTCGATCAGCGTCGATTCGGTCAGTTCGAAGGTGATCCGGCCGGGATCGACGCCGGAGTCCAGCACGATCTGGCAGAGGGTTTCGGCTTCGCCCGGTCGCTCCAGCTGCAGTGCCGACACGTTGACGCTCATGCCGAGGCTCTCGGCGCCGGTGACGGTCTGGTGCCAGGCCATCAGCTGATCGCACGACTGTTTCAGCACCCACCGGCCCAGGTTGAAGACCAGTCCCGTCTTCTCGGCGATCGGGATGAAGACGGCCGGGGAGACCGGACCGCGGTCGGGGTGGGTCCACCGCAGCAGGGCTTCCACGCCGCGGATGTTCCGGGTGTCGATCTGAAGGATCGGCTGGTAGACCACGCTGAGTTCATTGCGGTCGATCGCCCCCTCGAGGTCGCTGCCCAGCTCCCACCGTTCGGTTGCGGTTGCCCGCATCCGGGGTTCGAAGACCTCGATCGTGCCGGACTGGCTACCCTTGCGGGCCTCGCCGAGGGCCAACGTTGCGTGTTCGAGGAGATCCCGGGCGACGCTGCGGCGGTCCTCGGTTGTATCGATCCCGATCGACGCGGACAGCCGGTGTTGGCGGTCATCCAGCTCGAACGGTTCCTCGAAGATGCTCAGCAGCCGTTCCGCGAAGCGGGCGACGCCGGTGGACCGAGCGGACGTGGTGATGATGACAAACTCGTTCCCGCCGACCCGGGCCAGGGTGTCCGATGAGCGGAGGAGGGCCCGCAGTCTCGTGGCCACCTGCACCAGCAGTTCGTCCCCCCGTTCGAAACCGACGGACTCGTTGACCGCTCGGAACTCGTCGAGGTCGAGATGGATGACGCCGATGACCTCGTTGGACTCCAGACGCTGGAGGCGCTGC
>JBCCGJ010000315.1:0-7181 GCA_039029335.1 Actinomycetota bacterium
CGGAGCCGACGAAGCCACCCCCGGCATCGCCGCCACCGACCACCACCCCTCGGCCGACCACACCGCCAACCACCACGCCTCCGGCCGCCCCGCGGGCGGCCAGGGTCTATCGCATCACCAACGGCAGTGGCGGTTCAACAGCGATGGACGCGTCGAGTCCGATCGAGGACATCTCGGCCCACGGCGTGCGGATCTACTGCGTGATCTCCCATTTCTCGCACGACGATCCCATCGTCTACCCCGGTCAGGCCGGGGCGGCCCACGCCCACATGTTCTGGGGAAACACCACAACCGACCACAACAGCACCGGGTCGAGCCTGATGGCCACCGGCAATTCCAGCTGTGAGGGCGGCACCAACAACCGCTCCTCCTATTGGATCCCATCGCTCCACAACGATCGGGGTGAGGCGGTGCTGCCGGAATCGGTCTTTGTGTACTACAAGTCCTTCGGCGGACCGGACTTCGACCGGCGGACCATCCGACCAATCCCTGCCGGATTGGAGATGCTGGCCACCCGCAGCGTGCGCGGTGCGGCCGATTACCACTTCGGCGCAGGAGGTACCGCCTCCGAGGTCGAGTTGAAGGTGTCCTTCCCGGAGTGTGTCGCCGTCGACCGTGGTGGGCGGCCGGTCCTGTCCAGCCGGGACAACGTCTCCCATCTGTCCTACGCAGGTGCGGGCGGACCATCCGGTTGCCCCTCCAGCCATCCGTACCGAATCCCTCAGGTGACCTACGTGGTCCGGTTCGCCGTTCCGATGAACAGCAACTGGTCACTCTCGTCGGACCATCACGGTGCCGGGCCGAAGGGCCACAGCCTCCATGGGGACTACGTCGCCGCCTGGGACCCGGCGACGATGGACATCATCACCGACTGCGTGATCGTCGGCAGGCGCAACTGCGGCTTCGCCGGCGGGCGGGGGCAGCTCTCGGAGCGGTTCACCGCGCCGGACGGCACCCGGATCTACCAGTCGAGCGTTGACCTGACGGACGGTGCCGACCGCACGCCGCTCGGCGGCGACCTGGTACCGATCCTGCCATGACCCGCTCGCCCACCGCACCCCTCCGGCAATACCCTGGACCCTCGATGGAACGATCGATGGACGGGATCGGGGTTCGAGCGCGGCGGTGAGTGGGATCATGCGCTCGGAGCGGAGGTCGGCCGGCTTCGCCGAACTGCTCGACGCGGCCGCAGCCGAGGAGTCGTGGGCGGTTGACGCACTGGTCGACGCCTACCACGATCGACTCATCGCGTTCGCCAGGACCCGGGACGCCAACGATCCGGAAGGTGTGGCCGACGTTGTCCTCAGTTCCGTGCTCCGGCGCCTGGCCGAGTTGCGGTTCGAGGTGCCGGAGCAACTCTGGGCGTACCTGTGCCTGACCGCTCGGTCCCGCATCATCGACGAACACCGTCGAGCCAAACCTCCCGGGCTGGTCGACGACCCCGGCCGGATCGATGTCTTGGAGGCCGGATCAGACCCGTTCGAGGAACAGATCGTCGACCGGGAGTACATCGACGAACTGCTCGCCCCGCTCACCAATGAGCAGCGACAGGTGCTGGAACTGCGGTTCCTCGAGGACCTGTCGATCGAGGAGACGGCCAACCTGACCGGTCGAACCCAGGGCGCGGTCAAAGGTCTGCAGCGGCGAGCCATCAACGCGATCCTGGCCGCGGTGGCCGTGGTCCTGGTCGTCCTTGCCGTCCGTGGTTTGACCGACCGGGCCGCCACCACCGAGACGGACCGTGGCCCCGCGGATCAGCCGGAGTTGGTGGACGATACCTCTGACCTCGACCCCGGCCCCGATCCCGAGACGGGCACGGACCTCGACGACGACCGGTCACTCGGGCTGCTTCCCGGTCCGGTGGAGGCCAACGGTGGTGAAGCGGACACCAACACCGGTGACGGCTCCGGCCAGGCGAGCGAGACCACGGACCAGGCGGGTGACACCGCAGGTGCCTCACCAGCCTTAGAAAGCGATGGTGCCGCAAGCGACCGGACCGACGACTACCCGACCAGGCCGTCAACGACGCCCGCCGCCGGACCGCCCCGTCCCGAGGAGGTGATCCGGCTGTCCGAGGGGGAGACGACCGCGGCCGACCTCAACACATCGGGCACGCCGGGCGTCGGCTCGACTCACGGCGTGCGGATCCGGTGCCAACCGGCTCACCTCGCACCATTCGATCCCATCACCGCCGCCGTCGGTCAACCGGCGACGGCCCTGCAGTTGTTCTGGGGGAACACGACCGCAGACTTGTCGGTGGCCGGACCGAACGGACCGGTCGACGGCGCCGTCACCTGCGAGGGCGGCACCAGCGACCGCTCGGCCTACTGGATGCCGGCGGTGCTCCGCGCCGATGGCGCGGTGGCCGATCCGGATCTGATCCTGGTGGAGTACAAGGCGTTCGGCGGGCCCGACTTCGATCGCAGCACCATCCAACCGATCCCGCCGGGGCTGCAGCTGGTTGCCGAGCCCGAGGTGGCCAACAGCCTCAGTCGGGTCGGCGGAGCCGGCGCCGATGAGGACGGCATCATGGTGCGGGTGCTGTTCCCCACATGTCTGCGGGTCGATCCCGGCGGGCGGCCGGTCCTCTCCAGCCCAGACCGGACCTCCCATCTGTCCTACCCTGCGGCCGGCGAACGGGCGAACGACTGCCCGGACTCCCACCCGTACCGCATCCCTCAACTCGGCTACTTCGTCTTCTACGACCTGCCGTGGACGTCCGGCTGGACGTTCACCGGATCGCCGGACACTCCGGGCACCACCGCGTCGGTGACGGCGGGAGCGGTGAGCGGATGGACACCGTCGGCGATGGACGACGTGCTCACCTGCGTCCGGGACGAACTCGACGGCTGCTGGTTCCGCTAACGCTCCTCCACCGGCGCCCGCTTTTTCGGGCGGGGTTCGATATGTGAAACTGGCGGGACGCTGCTTACGGATGCGGAGGATGTATGCCGGAATCCAACGATGAGGTCGGGACCGACACGGACAGCACAGCCGACGGGGATGTTGGCGTCGATGTTGATGTCGTGGTGGTGGGCGCCGGCTTCGCCGGGCTGTACCTGCTCCACCGGTTGCGGGGCCTCGGCCTTTCCGCTCAGGGGTTCGAGACCGGAGACGACGTCGGCGGCACCTGGTACTGGAATCGCTATCCCGGGGCCCGCTGCGACATTCAGAGCGTCGACTACTCCTACAGCTTCGACCCGGAGCTGGAGAAGGAATGGGAGTGGAGCGAGAAGTACGCAACCCAGCCCGAGATCCTCCGCTACGTGGATCACGTGGCCACCCGGCACGATCTGCGACGGGACATTCGCTTCAGCACCTCGATCGACGCGGCCCGTTGGGACGAGGACAACCATCGATGGTTGCTGACCACCAGCGAAGGGGACACGGTCCGGTCCCGGTTCTACGTCATGGCAACCGGGTGCCTGTCCCAGCCGAAGCAGATCGACATCGACGGCGCAGAGAACTTCGGCGGCGAGGTCTACAGCACCAGCCGCTGGCCCCACGATGGTGTCGACCTCACCGGCAAGCGGGTGGCGGTCATCGGCACGGGCTCGTCCGGCGTCCAGTCCATTCCGATCATGGCCGACCAGTGCGACGCCATGACCGTCTATCAGCGGACCCCGAACTTCGCCATCCCCGCCCGCAACGGGCCGACCCCCCAGTGGAAGCTGGACGAATACGCGGGTCGGGAGGCCGAGTACCGGAACGATGCCAAGTGGTCCCGGGCCGGGGTGCCGCGGGAGCCGGCGACCGAGTTCGCGCTGCTGGCCACCGAAGAAGAGCGACAGACCCGCTATGAGCGGGTGTGGCACGAGGGCGAGCTCGTCGGCGCAGGCAGCTCCTTCGCCGACCTGATGGTCAACGAAGACGCCAACCAGACCTTCGTCGACTTCCTCCACGGCAAGATCAGGTCGATCGTCACGGACCCGGAAACCGCGGCCAAACTGTGCCCGACGGACCACCCGGTCGGCAGCAAGCGGATCTGTCTCGAGACCGACTACTACGCAACCTTCAACAAACCCCACGTCGACCTGGTCGACCTTCGAGCCAACCCGATCGTCGAGATCACCGAGACCGGCATCACCACCTCGGACGGGCCCACCGAGTTCGACGTCATCGTCTACGCCACCGGTTTCGATGCGATGACCGGTGCCATCGTTGCGGTGGACATAGAGGGCCGTGACGGCCAGAGCCTGGCCGACAAGTGGGCCGACGGTCCGCTGACCTACCTCGGCCTGACCGTTGCCGGCTTCCCCAACTTCTTCACCATCACCGGTCCCGGCAGCCCGTCCGTGCTGTCGAACATGATGGTGTCCATCGAGCAGCACGTCGACTGGATCGGTGACTGCATCGTCGACCTGCGGGATCGAGGCGCCACGTCAATAGAAGCAGCACCCCAGGCGGAGTCGGCCTGGGTCCAGTACGTCAACGACGCGGCCAACATCACGCTCTTCCCCCAGGCCAACTCGTGGTACATGGGGGCCAATGTGCCCGGCAAACCTCGGGTGTTCCTACCGTTCGTCGGCGGCGTCGGTGCCTATCGCCAGACCTGCAACGAGGTCCGGGAGTTGGACTATCTGGGCTTCATCAGGCGGGACCGGACCGGTGGTGTCAGCCACGCCGTCGGGGTCATCCGACCGCTCCAGCCCGACGTGACCGCGGTGCTGGCCGCGATGGCTGAACTGGAGCTTCCCCCTCTTGAGACGTTGGGACATGAGGGGGCCCGGGCATTCATGGAGGCGACGGCCGAGCAACGCCCACCGGGGCCCGAGGTTGGCGAGGTTGTCGACGGCACGTTCCCCGGTCCGGCAGGCGATCTGAACTACCGGCTGTACCGCCCGGCCGACCGTGACTCCAACAAGAAGGGGCCCCATCCCCTGGTGGTCTACTACCACGGTGGCGGGTGGGTCCTCGGCAACCACATGTCGGACGATCCGTTCTGCCGGGATCTGTGCGTCCGGTCCGGGGCGGCGGTGCTGTCGGTGGACTATCGCCATGCCCCGGAGGCGCCGTTCCCCGCCGCGGTGGACGATGCCGTTGCCGCGCTGAGCTGGGCTGCCGACAACGCGGCGGCACTCGGCGCGGACCCCGATCGAATCGCCGTCGCCGGATGGAGCGCCGGAGCCAACCTGGCCGCAGTTGTCTGCCAAGCCGCCAGGGACAGTGGCGGTCCGCGGATCGCCGGGCAGCTGCTGGTCACCCCGGTCACCAACCACGACCCGGCCAGCCCGTCCCTTGCGGAGAACGCAGAGGGGTACGTGCTGACCAGAAGCCTCATGGAGTGGTTCTGGGACCAGTACGCCGAGCCCGACGACCGGACGGACCCCCGGGCCTCCCCGTTGCGGGGCGAGCTTGAGGACCTGCCGCCGGCCTATGTGGTCACCAGCCAGTTCGATCCGCTCCGGGACGAAGGCCGGGCCTATGCCGATGCACTGCAGAGTGCGGGGAACAAGGTCGCCCACCGGAGCGCACGTGGTCACATCCACACCTCGCTCCATGCGGTGAACGTCGTGATCTCCGGCGCGCCGATCCGAGCGGACATGGCCGAGGCCGTACGAGGCTTCTTCGCCTGACCCGCGGGCCGCAGCCCGGCTGCGAGCTATCCGCTGATGGCGGCGCGCATGTTGCTCCAGTAGTTGTCCTGCCAGCCTTGAGCCAGGTGTTCGCCTTCGCCTTCAGGAAAGCCGGTGTGGTCGAGTGACACCGTGGCCGTCTCACCATCGGCGACGATCTCGAACCTGACGATCGAGTACACCCCCGCGTCCCAGGGCTGAGGACGCCAGGCCTGCACCACACGTTGGTTTTGGACCGCCTCGATCGTCCTACCGGTGATCATGCCGCCGAACAGCGAGATGCCGCCGCCGTCGGACGGGTCGATCTCCGCGGGCGCCCCACCGGTCATTTCGCTGAACTTGGTCGAGTCGGTGAGGAGCTCGTAGATGTCGGCTGCCGCCGCTTGAAACACTTCCGTCTGTTGAATCCGTGAGGTCATGGGATCTCCCTTGAACAGTAAACCGATTGGTTTTATAATTGGTTCCTGTGTCGCTGTCAAACAAGTCCGTGAACAGGTCGGAAGAACACACGGACGTCTCGTCCGAAGAGCACCTCGACCGGGTGTTCCATGCCCTCGCGAACCGGACGCGCCGTCAGATGCTCATCAGGTTGGCCGAACAACCGGCCACGATCGGCGAGCTGGCCGAGCCGTTCGACATGACCCTTCCGGGCGCGTCGAAACACCTGCGGGTCCTCGAGCGGGCCGGGCTGGCACGTCGAGAGATCGAGGGGCGGATCCACCGGTGTAGCTACCGTGGTGAGCCGCTGTTCTCCGCCCAGACGTGGCTCGCCGAGAATCAGCGGTTCTGGGAAGGACAGCTCGACCAACTCGCCCGCCATGTGACAGCGGAAAAAGCACCGTGACGGCCCCGCTCACCCTCCGAGTAGAACGGACGATTCCGGCAACTCCCGAGGAGCTTTTTGCTGCCTGGACAACGCCGGACGTGCTCGCCCAGTGGTGGGCACCACCCGGTGGCCGGTGCGTCAGCGCCACCATCGACCTGCGGCTCGGCGGCACCTACACCATCGTCAACGAACTGCCCGGCGGCGCCATCGTGACCATCCGGGGCGAGTACCTCGCCATCGAGCCGTCGAGACTCCTCAGTTTCACCTGGGCCACCGGCGAGTCTCAGCCCGCCACCGAAACCGTCACCATCACCTTTGAAGCCGATGGCCAGGACACCGTCGTCGCCGTTGTCCACACCAGACTGCCAAGCGAAGAGGTGGCGGACGGCCACAAAGCCGGCTGGAACGCCTGTCTCGACAGCCTGGCCCGGTCACTGCACACGGTGCACGAGTAGCCCCGAGGATTGCGGCCCGCCATAGCCGAACCGGGAGCGCCGCACTGGGGCCGGGTCGGGGCGCGTGGTGAATCAGATCGAGCCCCTCGCTGATCAGCGAGGGGTGGTGAGCACCGCGAACGCGAGGCGTGCGTGGGCCCGAAGCGTTTCCGGGTCCTCGCCCAGTGCGGTTTGGGTCAGCATCACCGTGCGCTGAGCCACGACGACCCCCGCAGTGATCTCAACCGGGGCCGGCAGGTCGATCTCGTCGGCGTCCGCACACCGTTGGAGCCACGCTGCGTATGCGGCGACCGCCTCGGCCCGGAGTCGATCGACGTGTTCACC
>JBCCGJ010000316.1:0-7180 GCA_039029335.1 Actinomycetota bacterium
CTTCGTGGCGGAGACCGGTTCCACCAATGCGGACCTGCTTGCCCTGGCGTCCGACGGGGCCTCCGAGGGGTCCGTCCTGGTGGCCGATCATCAGACCGCGGGCCGTGGGAGACAGCAGCGGACCTGGCACGACGAGCCCGGTAACGCCCTTCTGGTCTCCTACCTGCTTCGCCCGGACCGGGCGGTGGCGCCGCTTATGCCGCTGCTTGCCGGGGTTGCGGCCTGCGAGGCGCTCGCCAACCTGGCCGGCACCGGACCGACGGACGGACCGGCCGGTTTGAAGTGGCCGAACGACGTGCTCGCCCCCGCGCTCGACGAACGGAAACTGGCCGGCATCCTTGCCGAGTCGGCCACGGCTGTCGATCACCGCGGAGGGGCCGATCGTATGGTTGTGGTGGTCGGAACCGGCATGAACCTGCGGTGGGGACGGCCGCCGCCGGAGGAGATCAAAGCAAGGGCCGCCACCGTCGAGGAACTCTTCGGCCACCGCATCGACCGGAACGAGGTTCTGGACCGCTACCTCCGCCACGTGGAGGTCTGGCTTCGGGCGGTCGAGACCGATGGCGGCCGCGTCCTGTTGGACCGGTACCGGGATCACTGTCTGACACTCGGCCGATCGGTGGCGTTCACCACCGCAACCGCAGAGTATGAAGGCACGGCGACCGACATCTCACCAACCGGGACATTGCTGCTGGAAACCGCCGAGGGATCGGTGGAGTTGCATGCCGGCGATGCCCACCATCGGCGCTGAACCAGCGGCGATCGCACCGTTTAATACAGTCGCGTTACGGCCGATGGAGCCGGGGTATGGCCCCCCGACCTTTGTCGACCGTCCAGGTCGCTCTTTCGGCGCTTGTTCTGTTGCTGGTGTGCGCCGGTGCGGCGCCGGCCGCTGCGACCCCGGTGGCGGAGACGCCGGCCACGGTTCCGGCAGCCGGTCAGGACCCCGCGCCCGCCGAGGCAGGCGCCGACGGTACAGCGACCACCACAACGACCACCGCAACGACCACCGCACTGCAGGACGGGGAACCGGCGCCCCAGGACCCGCCGACCGCAGATGGATCCCAGACGGGAGCATCGACGGATGCAACAACGGGTTCACCGCCCGATTCGTTGACGGATCCGGCGGCGTCGGCCGAGCTGCCCCCGACGACCGACCCGCTCGATCCGCTCAGCCAGGAGGCCCCCGGTGAAACCGCGCCGGACACCGACATCACCGTCCCGCCACCGGACGCCGACGGTACCGAGGACCTCTGGGAGCCGGCCCGGATTCTCTGGAGCAGCGTCGGCGCCGCCGAACGCAAGCTTGAGGAGGCCGAGGCCGAGCGGGCCGAGGCGGTGGCCGCGGCGAGGCTGCTTCGCAAACGCCACAAAGAGCTGACGGTCGAGAGTCGACAACTCGGTGCCGATTCGGCGGCCACCCTCGCCGAGATCCTGGCGGCCACGGACCGGTTCCGGGAGCGCGCCGTGCTCGGGTTCCAACAGTTCGGATCCGGCTCCGAGGAGGAGGACACCACGGACTTCGTTGACTACCAGCAGGTGGTCGACGACCAGCGGCGTTCCCGAATGGTCGACTCCGCGCTGCGGTTCGACAAAATCGATTTGGAACGACTCGCCGAGCTCCAGACACAACTCGACTCGTCGGGCCGGGCCCTCCTTGATCGGATCCGGATTGTCGCCGACCACATCGCCGACGTGGAAATCGGTGTCGCGTTGATCGACGAGCGGATCGAGCAGGCGACGGTCGAGTACGAGGCCTTCCTGGCTGGCAGCCAGGTCTTCATCCATGGCGCCGTGTTCCCGATCGCCCCCGGGTATGACACCAACCTGATCGACAGCTGGGGATTTCCCCGCATGGTCGGTACCGAGGACGAGCATTGGCACCAGGGCATCGACGTCTTTGCTCCCCGGGGCACGCCGCTTGTTGCCTCAGAACGTGGGGTGATCGAGCGGTTGGGCGTTGGCCGGCTCGGCGGACTCAAGTTCTGGCTCCGTGGCGAAAGCGGCTCCGACTGGTACTACGCCCACCTCGACTCTTTTGCTCCCGGACTGGAGAACGGGCTCGTGGTTGAGGCCGGCCAGCTCCTCGGTTACGTGGGGAACACCGGCAACGCCATCGGCACGCCGCCCCATCTCCATATGCAACTCCATCCGGGCGGCGGAGACCCGGTCAACCCCTATCCGCTGCTGCAGGTCATCTCCGACGTCGAGCAGGCGGCGATCGCCGCCGGGACGTTCATCGGGTACGACTACGACTCGGTGGTCACCGACCAGCCGGAGCCGTCGCCGGAACCGACAACCACCACAACCGCCGTCGCTGACGGGGCCGACCGGGCTCCCGGTGATGCGGACACCATCCCCACCGATCCCGTCGGCTCCGAGCCGGTCGCCGAGGGCCCGGACGAATCCGGCGCCGCCGACGGGGCAATCACCACCGATCCGACCGTGACTGACGCGACCGATCCTGCCGACGCCATAGGCGGCGCAGCGCCGACCCCCGAGCCGGTCGGGGACGGATCACCGGATGCCGGCGGCCAATCCCTGGAGGTCGAGGGCCCGCCGAAACCGGCCGTGGCGGAATCCGCCGGTCCGCCGAAGCCGAACGGGGAATCGGACGCCGCGGATCAGTCGGCGGCCGAGACGAACCCGGAGCCGGTCGAGGCGTCCTCCTGAGCCCGGGCGCTCCACCGGCCACCGGTACGTTCAAGGCTGACCGCAACACCGAAGAGCTCGCTCAGGAGCGGGGCGGACAGCACATCATCGATCGGCCCCATCGCCACCGGCCGTCCCGCGGCGATGGCCAGGAGGTGGGTGGTCGAGCGGGGGATGTCCTCAACGTGATGGGTCACAAAGATCGTCGACGGCCCGTCGGTGGCGGCCAGCGTGTCCAGCGCGGCGATCAATGCCTCCCGGCCGCCGAGATCGAGCCCTGCGGTCGGCTCGTCCAGAATCAGCACGTCCGGATCGGCCATCAGTGTCCTGGCCAGCAACGTCCGCTGCCGTTCACCGCTGGAGAGCGTGCCGAACGTCCGATCGCCGTAACCGTCAAGACCGACCTGGGCGAGCAGGGACTCGGCCCGTGTTGTGTCCTGCGGTGTGTACGTGTGCCACCAGGGTTCCAGCGCGGCGAACCGGCCGCAGCGCACCACTTCCTCGGCGGTCAGCCTGCCTCGAAGTTGGTCGACGAGCGACGCCGACGAGACACCGACCCGGGCTCGAAGCTCCCGGATGTCGACCCGGCCGAGTTCGTGGCCAAGGACCCGGACCGTTCCCTCGCTGGGGTGCTGCGCCAGCGACGCAACCCGCATCAGGGTGCTCTTGCCACCGCCGTTCGGGCCGAGGACGACCCACCGTTCGCCGGGTTTCGCCCGGAACGACAGCGGGCCGAGGATCTTTCGTCCGTCAAGGACGACGGCGACGTCGACCAGTTCGATGATCGGCTGTCCGCTCGGTTCCGGCTGTTCCGGCTGATCCGGCTGCCCGGTTTGTTCGGTCTCCGGCTGGTCCACGGGCCACAGCGTAGGGTTTGTCCGCCGTGTATCCCAGCTTCGGCCGCCAGACCGGGCCGAGCGCCGCAGCCGAGCGCAGGAGCCGAGCGCCCCGTCGGCAACCCGCCGCACTACAGTGCGGTTCCACCTGTTGTGATGCCATGCCTCTGATCGTCGGTCTCATCATCATCGTGCTGCTGGTCGCGGCGAACGGCTTTTTCGTCGCCGTCGAGTTCGCGCTGGTCGCCGCGGACCGATCGAAGCTGGAGGCGGAGGCGGCCGCCGGTAGCCTTCCGGCGAAGGCCGCCGTGTCGGCCCGCCGCCGACTCTCGTTCCATCTCTCCGGGGCGCAGTTGGGTATAACGGTGACCAGCCTGGTCATCGGTTTTCTCTCGGAGTCGACCGTTGCAGAGCTGCTCGCTCCGGTGCTGGAGCCCTTCCCCTTCCTCGCCGGTCCCACCATGTCGATCGTCATCGCACTTGCGGTTGCGACGGTCTTCCAGATGCTCCTCGGTGAGCTGATCCCCAAGACGATTGCGGTGGCGCTACCGGAACAGACCTCCCGCCTGCTGGCTCCGATCGCCCTCGTGGTCCACGGCGCACTCAGCCCGATCATCCGGGTGCTGAACGGCGCGGCCAACTGGACCGTCCGCAAGATGGGCATGGAACCCCAGGAGGAGCTGGAGGACGTCCGCTCCCTGCAGGAGCTGCAGTACATCATTCAGAGCTCGGGAGCCGGCGGTGGGTTGACCCCGACCGCTCAGGACTTGCTGACCAGGACCATCCGATTCGGTGAGAAGACCGCGGCGGACGCCCTCACCCCTCGGGTCCACGTCGTTGCGCTCCGGGTGGACGACCCGGCCACCGAGCTGGTGGTGAAGGCCTCGGAGACGAATTTCAGCCGGTTCCCGGTCTTCGCCGAGGACCTTGACGACATCCGGGGGGTGGTCGACATCCAGCGGGTGTTCGGACTGTCCGCCGAAGAGCGGGCCACCGTCACCGCATCGGGGCTCATGGTGGATCCCATCATCGTCCCGGAGACGAAGGACCTGGTCGACATCGTCGCCGACTTCCGGACCACCGAAGCCCAGATCGCGGTTGTGGTCGACGAACACGGCGGCACCGCGGGCATCCTCACGCTGGAAGACGTGCTGGAGGAGATCGTCGGTGAGGTGGACGACGAGTACGACGAGAGCACGTCGCTCACCATCGGCGTTGCGCCCGGCATCTTCCTCCTCGCCGGGACGCTCCACCCCGACGAGGTTGAAGAGGCCTGCGGGCTTGTGGTCCCCGAGGGGGAGTACGAGACGCTCGCCGGTTTCATCCTGGTTGAGCTCGGTCGGATCCCCAAGGTCGGCGACGGGCTGACGTTCGAGGGGTGGCGAATCCGGGTGGCCGAGATGGACGGTCTTCGTATCGCCTCGCTCCGGGTGACCGCCCCGCCGGACGAAACAGAGGTCCCGGGCGGTGTGCAGGCCGAAGCGCCGGGCGGCAGGTCGGCCGACCAGCCGACGGGGCTTCCCGGGCCGGGCGGTGCCTGGTGATGCTCGCGGTCGAGGAGATCAACACCGGTGCGGTGACCCTTGCCCTTGTGGCCAGCGTCGGTCTCATCGTGCTGAACGGGTTCTACGTCGCCTATGAGTTCGCCGTGCTGGCGGCCAAGCGGACGTCGTTCGAGGGGGGGAGAACCGCAACCGCAGAACCTCGGTGGCGGCCCGGGCCGCCCAGTCCGACGTGTCGATGCAGTTGGCCGGTGCCCAGCTGGGTATCACCATCGCCTCCCTGGCCCTCGGTCGTATCAGCGAGCCGGCTCTCGAGGTGGTGATCGAGCGTCTGCTCGGCACCTCGGTTTCACCGGACGTGGCCAAGATCATCGGCGTAACGATCTCTCTCGGCATCTTCACCGTGTTGCACCTGATCTTCGGTGAGATGGTCCCGAAGAACATCGCGCTGGTCGCCCCGGACGCAACGCTTCGATGGCTGGTCGTGCCGTATCGCCTCTACCTGTTCCTGTTCCGGCCCCTGATCACGCTGCTCAACGGGTTGGCCAACCTTGCGTCCCGGGCCGTCGGCATTCAGCCGAGAGACGAGCTCCGGACGGTCCACACGGCGTCCGAGCTCGCCGAGATCGTTGCCCATTCGACCGAGGGCGGGGCCATCGATGCCGACGACGCGGAACTGCTGCAGGGGGTCCTGGCCTTCGCCCGACGCCCGGTCAGCGACATCGCAACGCCACTGCCGGACTATCCGTCGGTGTTCCTCGGCGCGACGGTCGGTCAGGTCGAGCGGGCGGTCGAGTCGAGCGGGCAGGGCCGGATCCTGGTGATGGACCCGGGTGGTGGTCCCGCACCGGTCGGATACATCCACGCCAGGGATCTTCTGCAGATGGATCCCGCCACGCGGTTCGCCCCGGTGCCCTCGACCCACGTGCGGAACATGGCGGTCGTCCAGGGCGGTCGGCCGCTCGGTGAGGTGCTGCTCCGGCTGCGGAGCCTCAAGCGTCACCTGGCCGTGGTCGAGACCCCGGACGGGCTCATCGGTGTTGTCTCCCAGGAGGAGATCGCCAGGGCCATCATCCAACCGAGCGACGGAATCGTGGCCCACCAGTAGGCCGAACGTCCCATTCGATTGGATTCTGAAGCAAAATAACTCGCTGAAACAGTGGGGTTTGACCGGTTTGTGGCACCCGCCGGCTTCGATTGCCACCGCATTGGTGGGTATCATCGTTCCTCGTGCTGAGTCGTGTTCGTTCGGGCACCGTTGTGTGTGCCCTCGCACTTGGAGCGTTGCTCACGCTTCCATCCGGCTCACAGGCCGGGTTGGGCGCGGACGGTTCCGCGCCCCAGATCCGCGCGGTCGGCGCGGCAACGGACGTGGCATTCGCCCGGTCGGGATTTCAGTCGCTCGTCGGCCTGTCACTGGAGGACACCAGGACCAGGGTCCAGCAGACCGAGACCCAGCTTCGGGTGACGGCGATGCAAAAAGAGATGGACGACCGTGAGCTGGCAGGTGCCCGCCGGGCCATCGAGGAACTGCGGACCGAGGCCCAGGAGGTGGCCGAGGAGACCGTGGCGAACGCCATCACCAGCTATCGCCAGACCGACATCGACCAGGGTCTGCTGGACATCCAGAACCTCAATGAGGGTCTTCGGGCCAACGCCCTCGGCGACGCGGCCCTGGTTGCCGACACCGGGGTCTTCGAGGACTTCCGGAACAAGACGAAGGACCTGGAGATCGCCGAGCAGAACCTCAGCGCCGAGGTGAAGGAGAACGACCTGCTGACCGCCGAGGTCACGGTGCTGGCCGACCAGCTCCGGGCCGAGCAGTCGTGGCTGGCCGAGTTGGAGGAGCAGGCGATCCACCGCAACGGCACGATCGAGTCGGTTCGGGAGTCGGTGTGGACCCAGGCGCTCGGCACCAAGCAGGGCTTCTACCTCAGAACGTGCCCGGTCGACGGCCCGCACGACTTCATCGACTCCTGGGGCTTCCCCCGCTCCGGCGGACGCCGCCACAAGGGCGTTGACCTACTGGCCGAGATCGGTGTCCCGATCGTCGCCCCGGTCAGCGGCCGGGTCGAGTTCCGGTCGAACAGCGTCGGTGGGCGCTCCTTCCACCTCTTCGGAGAGAACGGCAACTACTTCTACGGCACACACCTGTCGGCCTACGGCGAGGTCGAAGGGGAGATCCGGGCC
>JBCCGJ010000317.1:0-7169 GCA_039029335.1 Actinomycetota bacterium
AGCCCGAGGCGCCCGCCGAGCCGACACCGACCGATGAGCCGGCAGAGCCGAGCCAGCCGGACGCGCCGGCCCCGACCGACGATCAGGACCCGGATCCCGAGGCGCCGACCATCGATATCGACGCACCCCGACCCGGCATCCCGAACTTCGCCGGCTGAGCCCGGACAGCGAATCACACGACCGACACGAATCAACCACACGAGTACGGAGCAGACGATGACCAGCAAGACAATCACCCGAACAACCACCCGAACGACCACCCAACCAGCCATCCGACCAGCCGGCATCGGCACAGCCCGTGGCCGAGCCCTCCCCCGGGCGCTGACCGTGGCGCTGGCCCTGATCCTGGCGATCACCGCAACCGCCTGCACCGGCGGACGGTCCGAGAGCCGACAGCTCGACCGGCTTCCCGCCCCCGACGCCGGCCCGTCCGCCGGTTCCGACACTGGTCAGGGCGGCGGCCTTATCGACAGCCTGCCCATCGCCCGGTTCAGCGAAAGCTCGACAAGGGCCATCGTGGTCAGCGACGTCGTCGAGGTCTTCGACCGCCCGGACGGTGTCCCGATCACCACCCTGGCCCCGACAACCACGTTCGGGACCACCCGGGTCCTCCTGGCCGAGGAGTCCGACGGTGACTGGGTCCGGGTCCGACTGCCGGCCAGGCCGAACCATCGAACCGGCTGGATCCGGTCGACGAACGTACAACTGGAAACGGTCGACCTGGCCGTCACCATCGACCTCCAGAGCCGGACGATGGTGGTTCGATCCGGGCTGGACATGATCCTGCAGACCCCGATTGCGATCGGAACGGACGAAAACCCGACCCCGACCGGGACCTTTTACGTCACCGACAAGCTGGAGACCCCCGACCCCGAGGGTGCCTACGGCCCCTACGCACTCGGCCTGTCCGGCTACTCCGAGACGCTGACCGAATTCGCCGGTGGCGACGGCCAGATCGGCATCCACGGGACCGACGAGCCGGAAACAATCGGACACGCCGCCAGTCATGGATGTATCAGACTGCCCAATGACGTGATCAGTACATTGGCGGAAACGCTGCCACTCGGTACGCCGGTCCACATCGTCTGATGGGGACGGCGGTCTCCGGTGGGTACACAGAGCCACGCTGCCGTAGTGCCATATGGCGCATCGGCGGTCGGCAAACGTCGGACTACTATTTGCAACAGAACCGGTTGGCGAACCATCGCCAGCATCCGCGAGGGAGGAAACCGGTGCTCCAAGGAGAGCGGACCGATACCGATCTGGTCCAAGCCGCTGCCAGTGGCGAGAGTTCGGCGTTCGGCGAGCTCTTCGACCGTTGGTTCAGCAGCTCCTGGAACGTGGCAAGGAACATCCTGCGGGACGATGACCTGGCCGCAGACGTTGCGCAGGACGCCCTGCTCACCGCCTGGCAGCGCCTTGACCAGCTGGAGAACCACGACGCGTTCGGCGGCTGGCTGCTCCGCATCACCCGCAACCGGGCCCTCAACCGGCTGGAACGGGAACGCCGGTCTCAGGCATCGGGGGACGAGGTCGTGAGCGGGCTGCGCGATGCCGGCGCACCGGATCCCACCGGCGCAGAACGCCCCCTCGGGCCGGACACCATCAGCGAGGTCCGAGACCGCCAGGAACTGCTGTGGGCGGCCGCCAAGGCCCTCGGCGAGCGGGAGGCCAGCCTGCTGGACCTCCACCTCCGCCACGGCCTCGGTCCGGCGGAGATCGCCCAGGAGCTCGGGGTTGAGGCCAACAACGCCCACCAACAGCTCTACCGGCTCAGAACAAAGCTGGGCGACGCCATCGGCTCCTATCTCCTGTGGCGAAACGGTCGACCGCTCTGTGACGGTCTGGCCGCAGCGGTCTCCGGCGACGTCGCCTTTGATCGGTCGGTGGCTCGGGCGGTCGCCCGCCACCAGAAGACCTGCGACGCCTGTGCCGAGCGCCGGCGGGGTCTTGTCGACCCGTCCAAGCTGTTCGCCGCCGTGCCGCTTGTTGTGGTGCCGGGCCATCTCAAGGCAAACGCTGCTGCGGCCCTTGCGGCCCAGGGGGTGCCGACCGGCGCCGACGGCGTCGTGCCGGACGGTGGAGTGCTGGAAGGCGGCACGCCCGACGTGGGCACGGCCAACACCGGGATGCCGGACGGTGGAGTGCTGGAGGGTGGCTTGCCGGACGCCGGCACCGCCAACGTCGGGGGGCCGAATGGCAGTGCCCCGAACGCCTCGAACTCCGGGATGCCGGAGAGCGGCGCCCCGGCTGGTAATCCGGCTGGCAACCCGGCGGCCAACCCGTCCGGCGTCGGCCCGGCTCCCGCCAACCCGGCTCCGATACACCCAACTCCTGTCAACGCGGCGAACGGTGCCGTTGCCAACCCCGGTGCGGCCAATACGGTTCCGGCCAACGCAGCGGCAAACGGGCCGGTCGCCGGCGGCAGCGCAACCGATGGCCTGTTCGCCACGGCGGCAAAAACCAACACGCCGCTCGCCGACGGCTCCTCGACCGGCGGCGGCCCCGGCTGGTCGTCCGCCCCGTCGGCTCCGGGCGAACCCTCGTCCAAGAGCATGGTCCTGCTGCTGGCGGGCGGTGCGGCGGTGACCGCCGTGATCGTGGGGCTCCTCGGGTATCTCCTGCTCCGCGGGCCGGACGAGACGTCCACCGCGGCGGCGATCCAGGCCGGCCTCGAGGCCGACGCCGGCGACCCCACCGGGGATCCGGCCGGTCCGAGCAGCACGGCCGGCGGCGCCGACGGTGGCTCGACCGGGGATTTCTCCGGTGACCCGGCCGAAGGTGGCGAGGAGGCGGCGAACGGTGGCGGCACCCCGGGTCAGTCCGGCGGAACAGGTGATGAGCAGGGCTCTCCGGCCCCGCAGGCACCGAACTCGAACGGGCAGACGCCGCCGGGCGGCGGCTCGATCACCGACGACCCGGCCGGCCCAACAACCACCATCGGCGAGTCAGCCCCTCCGACCGACGACGGCACGCCCGACCCCACCGACCTCGACCCGGGTTCGGGCCCGACGACCACCATCGATGTCACCACAACAACCGAACGGGACCCGATCACCACAACCACCATCGGTGTCACCACAACAACCGAACGGGACCCGATCACCACAACCACCGTCGACACCACCACAACAACCGAACGGGACCCGATCACCACAACCTCAACAACGATCACAACCACCACAACGGTCACCACGCCGCCGCCCCGGCCCGAGATCCTCCGCTTCACCGCCCGACGGGCCCCGAACAGCGGTCTGATCTGCGAAGGTCGCACCGCACCCTATGAGGCGGTCTGGGCCACCGAGAACGTGGAGCGGGCCGAGCTGACGGCGGGCGGCGTCACCAGGGACGTCGAACCGACCGGCGGTCACCGGTTCTGCGGTTCGCCCGGTGTGGTGATTCGGCTGCGGGTCCTGAACGGGGCCGGTGAGGACAAGGCAACGGCAACGCTCCCGTAGAGGTACGGAAATTCGGCCGCGCCGAGGCATCCTGGAACCATGACTTTGACGATCGGCGCCACCGCGGCGGTACAGGCCGGGCCGTTGGCCATCGGCCCGATCGTTGTCGACCTTCCGGTCGTGCTCGCCCCGATGGCCGGCGTGACCAACGCACCGTTCCGTCGGCTGTGTCGGCGGTTCGGCGCCGGGCTCTACGTGAGCGAGATGATCTCGGCCAGGGCGCTGTGCGAGAACAACGAAAAGACGGACAAGCTGGCCAGCTTCGCCCCGGACGAACAACCCAGAAGCCTGCAGCTGGCCGGTGTTGAACCCCGGTACATGGGTGAGGCGGTCGGCCGACTGGTCGGCGAGGGCCGTGTCGACCACATCGACCTGAACTTCGGCTGCCCGGTCCGCAAGGTCACCAGACACGGTGGCGGTGGGGCCCTGCCGTTCAAGCGGAACCTGTACCGGGACGTCGTCGCCGCTGCGGTCGACGCCGCAGGGTCGGTTCCGGTCACGGTCAAGTTTCGGGTTGGGATCGATGACGACCATCTCACCTACCTCGATGCGGGACGTATCGCCGAGGATCTGGGCGTCAAGGCGGTCGCGCTCCACGGGAGGACGGTCTCGCAGCTGTACTCGGGCGAGGCGGACTGGTCCACCATCGCCCGGCTCAAGGAGGCCGTCACGTCAATCCCGGTGCTCGGTAACGGGGACATTTGGGAGGCGTCCGATGCGCTGGCCATGATGGAGCAGACCGGCTGCGATGGTGTGGTGATCGGACGGGGTTGCCTCGGCAGGCCATGGCTCTTCAGCCAACTGGCGGCGGCGTTCGCCGGCCTTCCCATCCCCGACCCGCCGACCACCGCCGAGGTGGTGCCGATCATGACCGAACACGCCCGGCTGCTGGTGGACTGGTTCGGCGATCACAAGGGCATTCGTGAGTTCCGCAAGCACACCGCCTGGTACCTCAAGGGATACCCGGTCGGCGGCGAACTCCGCGGCCGACTCGGCCAGATCGAGAGCCTGGACCACCTTGCGGAACTACTGGGGACGATCCGCGACGCACCGCTCCCCGACGAGAACCGCCGGGTGGCCAGAGGCCACACCCGCGGCCCCCAGATCGTCTCTCTGCCGGACGGCTGGCTGGACGACCCCTACGACAGCGCTGTCGCCGCCCCCGACGGGGACAGCGCGGCGTCCGGCGGCTGATCAACCCCGCACCAGCGACCGATCATCCGCCCGCCGAGCCCCGAGCGGCGACCGTCTGCTCCCGGCGGCTGACCAAACCCCGGTGCCGGTCGTCAGTCGTCGAGGCCGAACCAGGGTCCGGTCTCCAGGTCACCCTCGAAGATCTTCCGATCCTCGTCCCCGGTGATCGCCACCGCGGCGGCCGCCGCCCGTTCGGCTCTGGCGGCCTCGGGGTCTCCGGCCAGCGCATGGGCCCGGGCCAACGCCTCATGGGTGTAGGCGACGTCGAAGTCCGCTGCCTCGGTGGCAGCGGCGGTGAGGGCGACACACCGATCTGCGTATCGCATGGCCAGATCGGCCTGACCCGCCACGGCGTAGCAGCGGGACAGCATCCAGGCCGCCCTGGCCCGCTGCACCGCTCCCTCCTCGGTTGCCCGATCCCAGTGATAGGACGACGTGTGAGCCCGGTCCAGCAGCTGCAGCAGGGACTCCGCACCGGTTGCGGAAGCCGACGTGACCGCATCGGAGGCCAGCAGGTCCCAGGTCTCCCCGTTCGCCTTGACCGCCAGCCTGCGGTGCTCCTGAACCTCCGACGTGGCCGGCCCCGGCTCGATCGCCAGGTCACCGAGGGACTCCCCGGTCTCCAGCAGCGTCTTCATCGAGTCGATCACGCCGACCCAGCCAAGCGCCACGTTGTCCGAGGTCAGGGGGCTCATGCCGAGATCGAAGTGCCGCAGCGTCACCCGGGTGACCGTTCCGTCGTCGTTTACCGGACGCAGATTCCACTCGACCCGTCCGGGCGGCTCCTCGGCCATTGCCGCGTTGTACAGGACATGCCAGGTGATCACCAGTCGACGCTCGGGTTCCACCTCCTCCACGACACCGTCGACCGCGGCCTCGCCGTTTGCCATCACGTACCGGTGTGGGCTGCCGGGTTTCAGGTCCGTGGTGAACGCGGTCTCGTGGAAGTACCGCTTGGTGAACGCCGGGTCGGTGATGGCGGTCCAGACCTCAGCCGGCGTCGCCTTGATGAATATCTCGTACACGTGGCTGGGTGCTGCCATGATCGTCTCCTCGTTGATCCGCTTCGTCGTGCGCTTCTTGTTGTTCCGGTTCTTCCAGTTCCCGTTTCAGCCCGACCATCGCCTGGGTGAACGGGGCCAGGTACCGGGAGATCCAGCGGTCGTGGATCTGCTGGATCGGAACCCGGTTGAGGTAGTGCAGTTTCTGCCGGCCATGGCGTTCGGTTGTGATGAGGTTGGCCTCCTCGAGGACACCAAGGTGTTTCATCACGCCGAACCGGGTCATGTCCGGGAGGACCTCACAGAGGTCACCGACGCTGAGCCCGTCGGTTTCCGCCAGCCGATCGAGCAGGGCCCGCCGACCGGGGTCGGCAAGTGCTCGAAAGACCAGATCCATGCCTGGAACAATATGTGACCATATGGTCACATGTCAAGAGGAAGCAGCGAGCCGGCTCAGCGACCCGGTTCCGAGGCGTCGAGCGCCGCAGCCACTGCCCGATCGTTGGCCTCGTGCACGTCGTCCGGCAGGGACGGCAGGATGAACCCCCACAGCGGCATCGTGAACCCGCTCAGCTGCCCCGCCCCGAACGGCCGGCCGAGAAACCAGACGTGGAAGTGGCTCCCGCCGTCACCCCATCGGTTCATGTGGACCCGGGCGATGTTGCCGAGCGATCGGATCGCCCGATCGAGCCGGACACACATCACCCCGTACTCGGCGGCCAGGGTGTCGTCGAAGTCCTCGAAGTCGAGATGTTCGGCGGTGCCCAACATGTAGGACGGGAACGGCGCCCGATCAGCCCCGAATCGGATCGGACGGACGTGCCACCGGTCGTTGGCCCAGATCGTCGGTCGCGTCTGGTCATCGGGCGGGGCGGCGCAGTCGCACGGCGGACCACCCGGCTCGCCGGCTCTGGCGTGTTCGGTGTCGGCGAAGGGGCGGAGGGTCCGAACCTCGATGTCCCCCTTGAACGGAAAGATCGGCGAGGTGGCCATCTCCTCAGGGACCGGGAGCCCGGCGATGTGGTCCCGCCCGATCCGCAACGCAACGTCGTCAGCGGTGGGATCGTCGAAGGTGTCGCGATGGTCTGCCATACCCGCCAGTCTGACCCACCGAGTCCCATCCCTCAGCCAAATTTGGGCTCACCGGTCACAAGATTTGTGGGCCCCGTGCCCAAATTTCGCAGGAGGTGGGGGCGCAGGAGATGGGGCGAGCCGGCTACTTGAGGTTGATCAGTGACTCCGCGGCGCTGCGGAGGACGTCGCCACCGACGCCGGGGAACACGCCGAGCACGATGGTCACCACGGCCGAGATCATGATGGCCGCCATGGCCGGACGGAACAGCTCCACCTCGGTCGTCCGGACGTGGACCGGTGCGGCGTCGTCATCATCGGCGCCGTCGGCCGCTTCACCGTCAGCGTCGGTTTCGTCATCGTCGGTGTCGGTGTCCGATGCGGCGTGGGCCACCTCGGGCTCGCCAGCCAGGAACATGGAGGCGATCACCCGGAGGTACAGCAC
>JBCCGJ010000318.1:0-7141 GCA_039029335.1 Actinomycetota bacterium
GCTGGGCGCCTATGAGCGGGGGGAGCGGGCCATTTCGGTTCCCCGCCTCGAACGCCTCGCGCAGTACTACAGCGTCCCCGTCGACCAGCTGCTGCCCCGGTCAACCTCGGCACCGGCCGCCCCGGATGTGGTCGACCTGACCGGCCGGACCGGGCGTTCGAACGGGGTCACCATCAATCTGACGCAGTTGGACGCCGTCCCCCGCCCGGAGGGCGAAATGCTTGGCCGGTACCTGGTGATGATCCAGGTCCAGCGGCAGGACTTCAACGGGCGGGTGCTCACCATTCGCCATGACGACCTGCGGGCCGTCGCCTGCATTCTCGGCGTCGAGATCGAAGCGGCGGTGGACCGCCTGTCCGACCTCGGCCTGGCCAACGTCTCGACGGCACCCTGAGTTCGACGAAAAAACTCGACGGCCCGACCCGTTGGTCGGCCGGGTTCCGGCCTTCGCCTCCGGTGATCAAGGCCATGTCGAGCGCCGATACCGCCTCGACACCCGTCGGTTCCGGACGATTCTCGCTCGTGCGGTCGGCTGAGCTTGGCTACGATCGCTTGTCTACATGTCGACATCAGTGAAAATTCGGGTGCCGGACAACGAGCTCATGGTCGGGCTCCTCGGCGAACGGGACGAGTACCTCCGGGTTGTGGAGGACTCCTTCGACGCCACGGTCCACGTCCGAGGGAACGAGATCTCTCTCGACGGGACGCAGGCCAGGGAAGCGGCTCAGGTGATCGAGGAGTTGGTCCTTGTGTTGCAGCGTGGCGAAGCGCTGGAACAGGCCGTCGTCCGCCGGTCGATCGACATGATCCGTGAGGACGAGCGACCGTCCGAGGTCCTGACCGACCGGGTGCTCACGACCTACCGGGGCAAACCGGTGAGGCCGAAGACCTCCGGTCAGAAGCGCTACCTTGACGCCATCCGGAAGAACACGGTGACGTTCGGGATGGGGCCGGCCGGTACCGGTAAGAGCTGGCTTGCGGTCGCCTGTGCGGTTCGGGCACTTCAGAACAAAGAGGTCGAACGGATTCTGCTGACCAGACCCGCGGTCGAGGCCGGGGAGCGGTTGGGTTACCTGCCGGGGGACCTGATGTCCAAGGTCGACCCGTATCTCCGGCCGCTCTATGACGCGCTGCATGACATGGTCGGTGCCGACAACATGGCCAAGCTCTTCGAGCGCAACGTGGTGGAGGTCGCCCCGCTGGCGTTCATGCGGGGCCGCACCCTGAACGACAGCTTCATCATCCTCGACGAGGCTCAGAACACCACGCCGCAGCAGATGATGATGTTCCTGACCAGGATCGGGTTCAACTCCCAGGCCGTCATCACCGGCGACCAGACCCAGGTGGATGTGGCCGGTGGTCGGAGCGGGCTCGCGGGCCTGCAGAAGATCCTGGGCGACATCGAGGGTGTCGGGTTTGTGTCGCTGCGATCCAGCGATGTGGTCCGGCATAAGATTGTGCAGGACATCGTCGACGCCTACGCCCGGCATGAAGCCGATCAGGAACACCGCTGACCGCCCATGAGCACCGATGACGATCTTGAGATTGTCGGATTCGACCGGACCAGTACCGGTGTCACCCAGATCGATCGCTGGACCGGTGTGGCCGCCGCCACCCTGCGCGGCGAGTCGATCAGCCGCGGCCGGTTGGACGTCATCTTCGTCGACGACGCCGAGATGGCCGAGTTGAACCTGACCCACATGGGCCATGAGGGCCCGACCGATGTGCTGTCGTTCCCCCTCGACGGTGAGGAATCCGGTGCCCTCGACGAACCGGACGACATCTTCGCCAACCTCCCTGACGCCGCGGCCGATGGCGAGGTGTTCGACGGAGGAGACGACCCGCCGCTCCACCTGGGCGACCTGGTGATTTGTCCGAACGTCGCCGAGCGGCAGGCCCCGACCCACGCCGGGTCCATCGACGCCGAGATGACCCTGCTGATCATCCACGGCACGCTGCACATCCTGGGCCACGACCACGCCGACCAACCGGAGACCGACGTCATGCAGGGCCGGGAGCGGGTGCACATGAAGGCGGCCGGGTTCGAACATCCTCGCTGGGCCGGGTGCCGGTGAGCGAGTCGTTCGAAGCGGCCGACTGGGTGACCGTCGCCGCGGTCATCGTGCTGCTGCTCCTGGTGGTCGTGCTGGCCGCGGCGGAGGAGGCCCTGTCCCGGTTCAGCGTGGTGCGGGCGGAGTCCCTGCAGGAGCAGGAGCCCCGGCGGGCGGCCAGGCTGATGGCGCTCCTGACCGAACCGGAGTCGACCAGGAACCCGTTGCGACTGGTGATCGTCACCTGTCAGCTTGTGGAGGTTGTCCTGGTCGCCCTGTTGGCCGACCGGTTCCTCCCGGCATACGGGGTTGCGCTTGTCGTTGCGGCCAACGTCCTGTTCCTGTTTGTTGTGGCCGAGGCCGTCCCCCGTACGTTGGCCATTCTCCACACCGAGCGTGTCGCCCTGGTTGCGTCCGGTCCGGTGGCGTTACTGCTGCGGCTCGGGCCGGTCCGCCTCCTCGCCAGGGCGTTGATCGGGGTGACCAACTGGCTGGTCCCCGGCAGCGGACTGCGCACCGGACCGTTCGCCATGCCGGAGGAGCTGATCGCCCTTGCCGATGCGGCGGTGGAGGACGACGTCATCGAAAAGACCGAACGGGACCTGATCGAGTCCGTCATCGAGTTCGGCGACACCATCGTCCGGGAGGTGATGATCCCCCGGACGGACATGACAACGATCGAACGTCGGTTGACCGTCGCCGAGGCGCTGGAGGTGACCTCGAAGAAGGGTTTCTCCCGGGTGCCCGCGGTGGGCGACAGCGTGGACGACGTGGTCGGGCTGGTCTACGTCAAGGACCTGATCCGGGCGGAACTCGACGGGCGGCAGCATCAGCAGGTCCACATGCTGCTCCGTCCGACCTGGTTCGTGCCGGAGACGAAGAAGGTCGCCGATCTCCTTTCTGAGATGCAGGCCGAGAAGTTCCACATGGCCGTGGCCGTCGACGAATACGGCGGGATCGCCGGACTGGTCACGCTGGAGGACCTGATCGAGGAACTCGTCGGCGAGATCGTCGACGAGTACGACGTGGAGGAGTCGTTGCTGGAGCGACAGATCGACGGGTCGCTGCGGGTCGACGCCCGGATCCTCATCGACGAGCTGAACGACGTGGCGTCCATCGATCTGCCGGAAGGGGACTGGGACACGGTTGGTGGCCTGGTCTTCGACGTCTTCGGGCGGGTGCCGACCCGTGGTGAGGAGTGTGAGGTTGACGGTTTCAAGCTTCGGGTCGAACAGGTGCACGGACGGCGAATCACCAAGGTGCTGATCAGCCGACGGGCCCCGGTGATCCCCCAGGAACAGCCGACATGACCGAGGGGAACGAACGGCCGGGTGGGGACCAGGAGCGGCCGGATCAGACTGCTGAGCCCGTGCAGTCGGATGGCATCGACGCCGGGTTCCGCTCCGGATTCGTGGCCATCGTCGGTCGGCCGAATGTCGGGAAGTCCACCCTGCTGAACCAGATCCTGGACACCAAGGTCACAATCGTCTCGAACAAGGCCCAGACAACCCGGCACCAGATTCGAGGGGTGCACACCACCGATTCGGTACAGATCGTTTTTGTCGACACGCCGGGTATCTCAAAACCCCGGACCGCGCTCGGGGACCGGTTGAACGAGACGGCGGACGCCGCCCTGGCCGACGTCGACGCCGTCTGTTTTGTGGTCGATGCCCGAAACGGGTTCGGTAAGGGAGATCGGTTCCTGGCCGAACGGCTCGATCCCGCCCGCACGGTTGTGGTGTTGAACAAGATCGACGGCCTCCCTCAGGACAAGGTCCTGGCCCAGCTGGCGGCCACCGCGGAGCTGGATTGTGCCGCCTATTTCCCGGTGTCGGCGTGGACCGGTCGGGGCGTGACGGCCCTGGTCGATCACCTGGCGGGGCTGATGCCGCCCGGGCCCCTGTGGTACCCGGCCGACATGGTGACCGACGTTCCCGAGGCGTTTGTGGTTGCCGAGCTGGTCCGGGAGCAGCTGCTTCATGTGCTGCGGGACGAGCTGCCCCATTCGGTGGCCACCCGGGTGGTGGAGTGGGAATGGCCCCGGGTGAGGGTGGAGATCCTGGTGGAGCGGGACTCCCAAAAAGGAATCGTGATCGGCAAGGGCGGCAGCACCCTGAAGGACGTGGGGACCCGGGTCCGGAGCCAATTGCCGGAGGGCGCGTTCATCGAGCTGATCGTCAACGTCGACAAGAACTGGCAGCAGGACCGCACCGCCATCGAACGCCTGGGCTACTGACGGGACCGTCCTGCCGGGGACTTACCCGGACTGCTCGTCAAGCTCCCGGAGGAACGCCGTCACCTCGGCCCGGTCCTTGGTCCGGCGGAACGGCGGTAGGGCGTTGATCAGGTCCCACCGGTAGGACCGGTTGGTGGCCAGTCGGGGATCGAGGACCGCCACAACGCCGCGGTCGTCGCCGCGCCGGATCAGCCGACCGGCGGCCTGGGCCAGCAGGGTCTGGGCCCGCGGCAGGTCGACCTCGCGGAACGCATGACGTCCGGCCCGATCCCGTTTCGCCTGGGCAACCGGTTCGTCCGGTCGGGGAAACGGCACGCGGTCGATCGTGACCAGGGTCAGCGTCGAGCCGGGCAGATCGATGCCCTGCCAAAAGGACAGTGTGGCCAGCAGGATTGTGGCCGGGTCCGCCTTGAACCGGTCGATCAGCACGCCCTTCGGCGCTTCGCCCTGGACCAGGACGGTGTTGTCCAGCTCGTCGTCGAGCCGTTCTGCCGCTTCGGTCATCGCCCCGAAGCTGGTGAAGAGGCACAACGCCCGACCGCCTGCGGCGTTCACCAGCCCGATGATCTCGTCCTGGACCGCCTTGCGATGGGCGTTCATCCGGGGTTCCGGCAGGTCGACCGGGCAGTACAGCAGCCCTGCCGTCTCGTAGGCGAATGGGGAGCCGACCCGTTCGACCGTGTTGTCGTCCGCGAGCCCAAGCTGGCGACCGATCCCGTCGGCCAATGTCGCACTGGTCATGACAACCGACCGCTCCTCGAACAGGTTGTCCCGCAGCAGGTCGTCGAGGTCGAGCGGGGTTCGGCGCAGCACGGGGTAGGTCTGGTTGCCGTCGACCCACAGCACATCGGACGGTTCCGCCTCGAGCACCGAGTCGATGTCGGCGACGAGCCGGGTGGCCATCAGCATGGTCCGCTCGATCCTGGCGGCGATGTCCGTACCCTCTCCGGGGTTCAGCTTGCGCAGCGCGGCGATCACCCGATCCGCCCGATCCCGGGCCGAGACCAGGGCGCTGACGAGATCTCCGAGGTCGGTCAGCGACGTGCCGATCAGCCTGCGAAGCAGATCGTCAAGGTCGGCCGCCGAGTTGTCCAACCGAAGCGGCAGGTCCTCGTCGGTCAGGACGGACGCCACCCGCCGGCCGAGCGCCCGGAGCCGGCCGCCACTGAGCTCCGTTCCACAGGTGGCCCCGAACACCTCCGGAAGCTGGTGGGCCTCATCGAACACCACAACGTCATGGTCGGGAAGGAGCGCACCGCCCGACGCGATGTTCAGCCCGTAGTAGTGGTGGTTGGTGACGATCACGTCGGCGGCCATCGCCCGCTGCCGGGCCAGCTCGGCGAAACACTGGTCGCCCGACGGGCAGCGAGCCGCCCCGGGGCATTCGTCCGACCCGACGGAGACCGCGCTCCAGACATCGGCGGGTGGGGCGGGATCCAGCTCCTCCCGGTCCCCCTCGGTTGTCGTCTCCGCCCACTCGATGACGCCGTCGAGGTGATGGCCGGGGTTGCGCCCGCCCAGCAACTGGAGTTGCTCGGCCCGCTGCGCCCGTTCCAGTTCGGCGAGGCGCTGACGACAGAGGTAGTTCCGCCGCCCCTTCAGCAGGGCTGCGGTGACCGGCCGGTCCAGTCCCGCAGCGACGAGGGGCACGTCGGACTCCACGAGTTGGGTCTGCAGCGCGATCGTGGCGGTGGCGATGACCGCCTGGCGACCCTCGGAGACGATCGGTGTCAGATACGCAAGGGACTTGCCGGTCCCGGTACCCGCCTCAACCATCAGGGCGGTCTGGTCCTCCAGCGATTGTGCGACCTTTTCCGCCATCTGAACCTGGCCGGGCCGTGCCTCGCCGCCCCCGGGCAGGGTGGTGGTGACCTGGCCCAATAGTTGTTGAACGGTGGTCATCCAGGGCACCTTAGGTATTAGACTTACGCTGCGGGCGGACTGGCGGGCAATCCACCGACTGGAGCACGTGCGGATGGCACCAGATAGTGATGCCGGGAATTCTCCCGGACAGAGAGACTCTATCGACGGCGACGTCACTCCGCGGCCGCCTGCGGAGCCCTCGCCGCCCACCAAGCCTGCTCTCGAACCGAGCGACTACGTCGAACCCGCGCCGAAACCGGCTCCCGCGGAGCGATCCGACCGCCAGCCGGCGGAGATAACGATGCAGATGGCCGCCGTGCCGTCCGCCCTGCCGAAGCCGGGGCCCATCGAACCGCCGGCGTTCCCCGGGACGGCGACCGGCGAGGTGCCCGCTGCGGACGTGCCACCACCGCCCGATCCGGATGACGCGGCGCCGCCGGGCCACCGCCCCGGCCCCGCAACGGCCCGTTTCGCCCCGGCCCCGCTGCCGGATCTTGGTGAGGATGCGGCCGAGGAACTTGCCGCGCTGTTCCTCCCGCCCGAGGACAAGACCCCGGCCGTCCCTGACGTTGCGCCGCCGCCGGCACCACCACCCGCGCCCGGCACCCAGACGCGGGAGCTTTCGGGACCGGTGGTTGGCAAGCCGCCCCGGCGCACGAGCCTCTCCGGGCGCGCACCCGCCAAAGCCGATCCTGCATCGTCCGATCAGGCGGCGGCGTCCGGCAAACCGAAGCGGGCAAAAGCCGCGGCCAGAGCCAGGACCGTCGACAGGACCGGGGGTACGTCCACCGCGTCGGGCCGAACAAAGCGGACCGGTGCCGGCTCCGGCGTGGCCGCCGCGGCGCCAGCCGTTCCGTCGGCCGCCACGGACGCGGCCACCACGAAACCGGCCACCGGCGCCAAGTCGGCCCGGCGACGGGCCCCGGCGGACGCCGAGACGGCAAGCGCCAAGGACAGCACGGTTGCGCCCGGCTCAGGCCGGAAGGCCACC
>JBCCGJ010000319.1:0-7123 GCA_039029335.1 Actinomycetota bacterium
AGGTGGCCCGTCTCACCGACGAGGAACTGGACGGGATCCGCTCCGTCGAGGAATTGAAGAGCCAGTCCCGCTCGTCCCGGGCCGCCAGTAAGAGCGGGGGCGGCGATCGGGCCGCACGGGTCGCCAAGTCCCGAGCAGCAGCCGAGCCGGAAGAGGCCGAAGAAGAGGTCACCGACGAGGTGGCTGAAGATCAGGTCGAAGAGGCAACCGAAGCAGCTGAAGAAGTCGCCGAAGATGCGGCTGAAGAGGCTACGGCGGACGCCGAAGAAGTCGAAGACGCCGAAGACGCCGCCGAGGCCGAAGATGCAGATGACTCGGCCGAGGACGCTGACACTGAAGACAAAGAGGAGGAAAACTAGTGGGTCAAAAAGTACATCCCTATGGCTTCCGCCTCGGTGTCACCACCGACTGGAAGTCCCGCTGGATCGCCGATCGACAGGAGTACCGGGATTACCTGGCTGAGGATGCCAGTATCCGCCGGTACCTCATGGAGCAGCTGCCCAACGCCGCCATCAGCCGCATCGAGGTTGAGCGGACCAGGGACAAGCTCCAGATCGACGTCCACACCGCCCGCCCGGGCATCGTGATCGGGCGCAAGGGTTCCGAGGCCGATCGGCTCCGCAGCGGGCTGACCAAGCTCACCGGGAATCCCCAGGTGAAGCTCAACATCGTGGAGATCAAGCAGCCGGAGCTCGATGCGGCGCTGATCGCCCAGGGTGTTGCGGACCAGCTCGTCGGTCGTATGGCGTTTCGCCGTGCGATGAAGCGGGCCATGCAAAACGCCATGAAGGCCGGCGCCAAGGGCATCCGGATCCAGTCCTCGGGCCGCCTGGGTGGCGCCGAGATGGGCCGGACCGAGTGGTATCGGGAAGGTCGGGTGCCGCTGCACACGCTGCGGGCCGACACCGACTACGGCCTGCGTGAGGCCCATACCACCTACGGCCGGATCGGCGTGAAGGTGTGGCTCTACAAGGGCGACATCCTGCCGTACAAGGCAACAACCGACAAAGCGACCAAGGAAGCGGCCATGGCCGTCGGCGAAGCCGCCGGCGCCGCCGATGCGCCCCGGACCGTCGTCTCCTCCTCCCGCAGGCCGAAGGCCGAGCCGGCCCCCGAGGCCGCCGCACCCGAGGTCGAGGAGGAACCGGCACCGTTGGTCAAGGAAGCGGATCCGGAGTTCGAGCGTCTGCTCGCCGAAGAGGAAGCCATCGAGGAGTCACTCCGTGGCAAGAACGGCGGCGAGAACCTCAACTTCCGTCCAGAGGATGGTGACTGATCATGCTGATGCCGAAGAAGGTGAAACACCGGAAGCAGCACCGCGGTCGGATGACCGGCGGGGCCAAGGGTGCCACCAAGGTGGCCTACGGTGACTACGGCATCCAGGTTCTGGAGCCGGGTTGGATCACCGCCCGCCAGATCGAGGCGGCCCGTGTCGCCATGACCCGCCACGTCCGTCGTGGCGGCAAGGTTTGGATCAACGTGTTCCCGGACAAGCCGGTCACGGCAAAGCCGGCCGAGACCCGCATGGGTTCGGGCAAGGGCAACCCGGAGCACTGGGTGGCCGTTGTCAAGCCGGGACGGGTTGTGTTCGAGCTGTCCTACCCGGACGAGACCATCGCCAAGCAGGCCATGAACCGGGCCATTCAGAAGCTGCCGGTCAAGGCACGTGTCATTTCCCGGGAGAACGGTTTCGATGGCTGACGCAAAGATCACCGACATCTCAGACGCCGAGCTCCTGAAGCTGCACGACGACGCAAAGCGGGAACTGTTCAATCTGCGGTTCCAGCTCGCCACCGGACAGCTCGAGAACTCGTCCCGTATCAAGCAGGTCCGCAAGGAAGTTGCCAGGGCCAAGACCGAAATGCGCAGCCGAGAGATCAGTGCCGCCGAGGCCCTGGCCGGGTCAGGAGCCGATTCATGAGCGAAGAGACCGCAGTGGAAGAGACAGAAACCGGCGAGGCCGGAGCCGACCGGAGCCAGAGGCGCAAGGTCCGTGAGGGCATCGTCGTCTCAAACAAGATGGACAAGACCGCGGTGGTCGAAGTGGTTCGCCGCTCCCGCCACCCGCAGTACCGCAAGACGGTGCAGCAGTCCAAGCGCTACTACACCCACGACGAGGAGAACGATCTCAACGAAGGGGATCGGGTTCGGATCGTGGAGACCCGGCCGATGTCGGCCAAGAAGCGCTGGCGGCTGCTCGAGGTTCTGGAGCGTGCCCGATGATCCAGCAGGAATCACGCCTTCGCATCGCCGACAACTCCGGCGCACGCGAAGTGCTCTGTATCAAGGTGCTCGGCGGGTCCCGCATCCGCTACGCCGGTATCGGTGACGTGTTTGTCGCCACCGTGAAGGACGCCATTCCCGGCGCTGCCGTCAAGAAGGGCGAGGTCGTCAAGTGCGTCGTTGTCCGGACGAAGAAGGAGCGCCGTCGCCCAGACGGTTCCTACATCCGCTTCGACGAGAACGCCGCGGTCCTGATCAACGAGAATCGGGAGCCCCGTGGCACCCGCATCTTCGGCCCGGTCGGTCGTGAGCTTCGGGACAAGCGCTTCATGCGCATCGTCAGCTTGGCGCCGGAGGTTATTTGATGAAGATTCGTAAAGGCGATCAGGTTCGCATCCTGTCCGGTAAGGACAAAGGCGCAGAGGGCACCGTGTCCGCCGCCTTCCCCGAGACCGGCAAGGTCATCGTCGAGGGTTACAACGTTGCCCGCCGCCACACCAAGGCCCGGTCGGCCGAGGAGCCCGGCGGCATCATCGACAAGGACATGCCGATGGACGCCTCGAACGTCGCGGTGCTCAGCCCAAAGGACGGCAAGCCGACCCGTGTCGGTTACGCCATGGACGGCGACACCAAGATCCGCATCTGCAAGCGCACCGGCGAGAAGATTCCGGAGGCCGACTGATCATGACTGATACCTCAACCGTGGAAGAGACCACCGAAGCAGCTGCGGCCGCACCGGCGGTGAAGATCCCACCTCGCATGAAGATCATGTACCACGAGACCATCAAGGCCCAGCTCAAGGAAGAGCTCGGTCTTGAGAACGTGATGCAGGTCCCTCGCATGGAGAAGATCGTCATCAACATCGGTGTCGGCGAGGCGCTGCTCAACTCGAAGAACCTCGAGTCCGCGGTCAACGATCTGACCATCATCGCCGGCCAGAAGCCGGTGATCACCAAAGCCAAGAAGTCGCTGGCCAGCTTCAAGCTTCGCCAGGGCAATGCCATCGGCTGCAAGGTCACCCTGCGGGGGGACCAGATGTGGGAGTTCTTCGACCGGCTGGTCACCCTGGCCATCCCCCGGATCCGGGACTTCCGAGGCCTGAGCCCTCGCTCGTTCGACGGCAACGGCAACTACACCTTCGGGCTCACCGAACAGCTGGTGTTCCCCGAGATCGACTACGACACCATCGACAACCCCCGCGGCATGGACATCACCATCGTCACAACGGGGAAAACCAACGAGCAGGGAAAGGCCCTCCTCGATGCGTTCAAGTTCCCGTTCCGGCGTGAAGGGCAGGCTCAGTAATGGCTAAGAAGGCACTGATCAACAAGCAGAAGAAGACGCCCAAGTTCAAGGTCCGGGGTTACACCCGGTGCGTCAACTGCGGTCGGCCACGCTCGGTGTACCGCCGGTTCAACCTCTGTCGTGTCTGTCTTCGAACCATGGCCCACGCGGGGGAGATCCCCGGTGTGACCAAGGCCAGCTGGTGAACAGGTAGGTGATGCAGCAATGACTATGACAGATCCCATCGCCGACATGCTCACCCGCATCCGCAACGCAAACATTGCGATGCATGACGAGGTCAGCATGCCGTCATCGAAGCTGAAGGTCGCCCTGGCCGAGGTCCTCCAATCGGAGGGCTACATCCAGGACTTCACCGCCGTTGACAACGTCTCCGGCCCTGGTCAGACCCTGACCATCAGCATGAAGTACTCACCGGAACGGCAACGGGTCATCTCCGGCCTCAAGCGGGTGTCGAAACCCGGCCTCCGGGTCTACTCCAAGAAGACCGAGATCCCCCGGGTTCTCGGTGGCCTTGGTGTCGCCGTTCTCTCAACCAGCAATGGACTCATGACCGACCGGGCCGCACGTAAGGCCAGGGTCGGCGGCGAAGTCCTTTGCCACGTCTGGTAGGAGCACCCATGTCACGCATCGGCAATGCCCCCATCACCGTCCCGGCCGGCGTCGAGATCAACGTCTCCGGAAGCGACGTCACCGTCAAGGGTCCGAAGGGCACCCTCGAACACACCATCCCGGAGAGCATCGGGACGGAACTGGAGGACGGCACCCTGACCGTCACCCGGGAAAACGACGAGCGCCAGTCGAAGGCCCTCCACGGCCTGACCCGCTCCCTGATCAACAACATGGTCATCGGTGTCAGCGAAGGGTTCCGCAAGGACCTGGAGATCATCGGTGTCGGTTACCGGGCGAACGCAAAAGGCAAGGACGCGCTGGAGCTCGCACTGGGGTTCAGCCATCCGGTTAACGTCAAGGCGCCCGAAGGCATCGAGTTCGATGTCCCGGAGCCAACAAAGATCGGCGTGATCGGTATCGACAAGCAGATGGTCGGCCAGGTCGCGGCCGAGATCCGGGCCTACCGCAAGCCGGAACCCTACAAAGGCAAGGGTGTGCGCTACGTGGGCGAGCGGGTCATCAGAAAAGCTGGAAAGGCCGGAAAGTAGATCATGGCTACCAAAGCAACCGGCAGGCAGGCCGCCCGGTCCCGGCGTCAGCGTCGGGTCCGCAAGAAGGTCGCCGGCACAACCGAACGGCCACGGCTGGCCGTGCACCGGTCGAACAAGCACATCAGCGTGCAGCTCATCGACGATTCGCAGAGCCACACCATGGCCGCGGCGTCCACCCTGGAATCCGGGGTCGGCGCTGGTGCCGGGTCCGGTTCGGTTGCCGCGGCAAGCGCCGTCGGCCAGCTCATCGGCGAGCGGGCGAAAGCAGCAGGCGTTGACACGGTGGTCTTCGATCGGGGTGGCAACCGCTACCACGGTCGGGTCGCCGCCCTGGCCGATGCAGCCCGTGAAGCCGGACTGAAATTCTAAACGAGGACAAGAGATGGCTAACGAACGCAACGATCGCAACAGCAGGGGCGGCCAGGACCAAGGCCGTGAGTCCCGAGTAATCACCATCAACCGCGTGGCCAAAGTGGTCCGTGGTGGTCGCCGCTTCGCCTTCACCGCCCTTGTGGTGCTCGGCGACGGCAACGGCAAGGTCGGCCTTGGCTACGGCAAGGCAAAAGAGGTCCCCCTGGCCATCCAGAAGGGGACCGAGGAAGCCCGCAAGCTCATGTTCGACGTGCCGATGGCCGCAGGAACCGTGACCCACGAGATCATCGGTGAGCAGGGCGCCGGTCGGGTGCTGATCAAGCCAGCCGCTCCCGGTACCGGTGTCATCGCCGGCGGTGCGGCCCGGGCCATCCTGGAGGAGGCCGGTATCCGCGACGTGCTCTGCAAGTCGCTCGGTTCGGCCAACCAGATCAACGTCGCCCGGGCAACGATCAACGCCCTGCAGGGCCTGAAGCGGCCGGACGAGGTTGCCAGACTGCGGGGCCTCGATGCGTCGGAGTTCACCCCGAAGGGCATGCTCGAGGCGTACACGGAACGTGAGCGCACCCTCCGGGCCGGCGCAGTGGAGACGGCGTAGACATGTCTGATATTCGTGTAACGCAGACCCGGTCGGCCATCGGGAGCAAGCCAAAGCAGCGGGGAACGCTGCGAGCGCTGGGCCTCGGCCGCATCGGAAAGACCAACGTCCTGCCTGACCGGGCGGAGATCCGGGGCATGATCGCCCGGGTGCCGCACCTGGTCGAAGTGACCGACGCCGGCGCTTCGGAGGAGTAACCAAGATGAAGATTCACGATCTCAAACCCGCGGACGGGTCACGGACCCGCCGGAAGCGCAAGGGCCGCGGTATCGGCGGCAAAGGCGGCAAGACCGCGGGCCGCGGTACAAAGGGCCAGCGGGCCCGGAACACCGTCCGGGTCGGTTTTGAAGGCGGCCAGCTTCCGCTCCAGCAGCGGATGCCGAAACTGCGCGGCTTCAACAACCCGTTCCGGGTGGAGTACCAGGCCATCAACCTGGACACCATCGCCGAGTCCGGCCTGACCGAGGTCTCCCCGGAGACCCTCCTGGAGAAGGGCCTTGTCGGCAAGGGTTCCCTGGTCAAGATCCTGGGACGTGGTGAGCTGTCCGGCGCGGTGACGGTGAAGGCCCACGCCTTCTCCAAGTCCGCGGAAGAGGCCATCACCGCTGCTGGCGGCTCGGTCGAGAAACTGCCGCTGCCGTTCAGCGTCAGGCCTGCGGCCCAGGGCAACGCCCTCACAAACCGCTGATGTTGAGGCGGCCGGGCCGCCACCTCTTCCGTTTTGGCCTCCAGGCCGAGACTTTTGCCGGATCCCGGCAAGCTAAACTTGACTACTTGGCGAGCAGAGAAGGCATCTCATGCAGACACTGCTAAACGTTCTGAGGACCTCGGAACTCCGGAACAAGATCCTCTTCACCCTGTTCATCATCACGCTGTACCGGCTTGGGGCTCAGATCCCGGCGCCGGGCGTCAGCCTTGACGGGATCAAGACCCTTGCGGACCGGGCGGATGAGAACCAGGGCGGCATCTTCGGCTACCTGACCCTGTTCACCGGCAGTGGCGGTGTGCTGAACCTCTTCGGCCTCGGCATCCTGCCCTACATCACGGCGTCGATCGTCATCCAGATCCTCACCGTTGCCGTCCCGAAACTGGAGGAGTGGCAGTCTATACAGCTTTGAAGCTAAATAACGTAAAAGCTTGAATATGAATCCCCCGTGACCTACACATATCTCGAATCAGCTTGAAAAGCTCTGTAATCTGGTGACGTTTCGGTCTTGGGGCTGGGCGGATTCATATTTCACTTTCTTGGCTCAGCCGTTCATCGAATGGTAAAATAGTGGCTAAATTTGATTTGCTGCTGAAATTTAGAACCCGAACAAAAAAATTCCTCAAAATCGGTCAAAGAATGGCCGAAAACGAGCAATGTGCAAAACCGGCACTATTAAAATGGTCAGACTTTAGTTCTGTTTTAGCTGTATCTCCCACGCCCCCAGCAGTACAGTCAACATCGCATGGCTGTGGAATA
>JBCCGJ010000320.1:0-7123 GCA_039029335.1 Actinomycetota bacterium
CCGCTGCAGGTTGTCCGCGAACTCGACACTCCCCGAGCCCGCCTGGAACCCATCTCCGACCTCGGATGAGGCGATGGCCTCGATCAGGAACTCTCGGATGACGGTCGGAGGGGCACACGCCGTCATCGCAGCCAACAATTCATCGCTGCTGTCATCGGCTGCGAACTCTTCGATGCACTCCTCGTCAACCTCACCGTCGAATTCGGTGCCAAACTCAAGCTCCACGGCGACCTCGTCCGATGATGTCGGTTGGCCGGCATCCAACCTGCTCGTGGTGGGGGCCGATGTCGTGGTTGTTTCGCCCGGGACGACTTCTGACAGCAGCACGCCTTTGCCCGTCTCCTCCCCGGCGCCGCCACATGCGACCGAGGTAAGTGCGATCAAAAGGCCGCCGGCCGCGTGATGGAACTGTCGAAACCGCCACATCTTGCTAGCCCGTGGTGCAGATGAGGCTCGGAACAACATCTGACTTGGCGAGTACGGGGTCGTCACAAGGCGCCTGGGCCGCACCTGCCTCGGCCGATCCACCGCTGCTACGTGCGCTGAAAAGGCAGACGCTTGCGATTGTGAACCCGACACTGCGAGCCAGAGCACGGTTTCGCATTTGTTTTACGGTAGGGGGCTGCTGGTGGAGTCATGACCAGGTATTTCACCCAGCGGGCGGCGGCCTGCTCAACCGGGCGTCAGCGTCTGCCAGAACGGGCGGTCGAACGGTTCCGGTCTGGCATGCCGCCCAACCGGTTTTGCGGTCCGGGCAACCACCAGGTCGAGCGACGGGACGAGGTACAGACGGTTTTCCACCGCGCCCCTGGCGGCGATCATGTCCTCCGGGGCCTCGGGCGTGATCCGACCCGGTCGTTGTTCGGACGGGCTCCTCGGGAGCCGATGGTGGGCCTGATCGTTGTTCCACCAGCACAGGCCCCAGGCGGGGTTCTCGACCGAGCCCGGTCGACCAAGCAGGCGGAGATGGTCGGCCGGGACCACATCGCCGCCCCCGGTGAGCACCATCATGCCGAAGCGAGCCAGGTCGTGCGCTGTCGACAGCAGCCCGGTGACCGGTTGGCCGTCGGGGCGCATGACCTGTCGGTCGACCCACCGGGACGACGTCATGCCGAGCGGCTCGAACAGCCACGATTTCGAGATCTCGTCCATCGATCGTCCGGTGACCGATTCCAGAACCGTCTTCAAGTAGTTGTAGGCGATGTTGTTGTAGCGCCAGGTCACCCCGACCTCGCCGAGTGGCCGAAGCTCATCGTCCATGCCGGTTGTCATGTTGAGGACGGTGTCGATTCGCAGCCGTGCCTCCGAGGCCGCCGGTAGCTCGGTCCAACCGGGTCCGAGGTGGGCGCTGACCGGGTCGTCGAGGTGGAGCAGGCCCTGCGCCTCGGCCACACAGAACAGCACCGACACCAGCCCTTTCTGCACTGCGTACACGTCGACGGGATCCGGATCGAAGCTGCGCTCGACCAGTGTTTTGTCAGTGCGGGCAATCACCAACTGAGCCGTACCGATGGTTGCAGCCAACGCCACGGCGTTGTTCAACGCGCCGTCATCTGGTCCGACCTGGCCCGGTTGCATACCTGCAGGGTAGGTTGACACGGGCTCCTGGCATGCCCGCTGCTCAATTAGGAATAAGTCTCATTCCCAGATACGGTACGGTCATGTTTTTGCGTCGAGGTGCGGGATCCGACCCGCAGCCGGTGGAAATCCGGGACTCCGACGGGCCGGCCGTTGAGGTGGCCGATGTCGAGGTGCTGCGCGGTTCTCGGGTCGCGCTGCGCGATGTTGGTTTTGCGATTGACCCGGGGACGCTGACGGCCGTAGTCGGTCCGAACGGTGCGGGTAAGTCCAGTCTGTTCGGCGCGCTCAGCGGACGGCTCAAGCCTCGCCGGGGAACCATTCGACTGGCCGGCCCCGTCGCCGAGGTGCTCCAGACCACGGACATCGACGAGCAGCTTCGGATGACCGTGAATGACGTTGTTCGGCTCGGTCGGTTCCCGGCCAGGGGCCTCATCCGGCCGATGCGAACCCACGACCGTGACGTCGTGGACCAGGCGCTTGCCCTCACCGGCATGCGGGACCTCCGCCATCGCCCCATCAACGAGTTGTCCGGTGGTCAGCGGCAGCGGGCGTTGGTCGCCCAGGGGCTGGCCCAGCAGGCATCGGTCCTCCTCCTCGACGAACCGACCGCCGGTCTGGACCGTCGCTCCAAGCGGCAGCTCATGGAGATCGTCCGGGCCGAGGTGGCGAGGGGCACTACCGTCCTGTTCGCCACGCACGATCTCGACGAGGCGGCCGAGGCCGACAACCTGATCGTCATGGCCTGCGAGTGTGTCTGTTGTGCGCCGCCGATCACGGCGATGGCGGACCCCGCGGTCACCGCGCTGTTCGGCCCGGCCCCGCGCTGGTCCTGGAGGGATACCCCGACCGCCGCTCAGGAACCAGCGGACGTCGCCGCACCCGTCGCCTGACGGTCACGGTCCGGGGTCAGACCACCCCCAGCGTTCTGGCTGCTCGGTTCGCCACGTCGGGCCCGGCCAGGTTCCGGACCAGGAGCAGTCCGTCGATCAGTGCGATGGCGGCCTCCGCCTCCCGTCGGCGGTGGGCCTTTGTGCCCTCGATGTGGTCGGCGGCCCAGTCGATCCATGCCGACACCAGCGCGGGTACCAGCGTTCCGTAGGGGTCTCGGCCGACCGCCGCCAGACCATTCGCTTCGAAGAAGAGGCTGAACACGGGATCGGCGTCCGGTGTGGCCAGGACGGGCCAGGCCGCGGCGGCGAGTTCACGGTGGCTCGCCGCTCGCTGGTCCAGTACCTGCTCCAGGCGAGTCTGCAGCTGCAACCCCACGGCCAGGATGACCTCACCGATCAGGTCGGCCTTGGTGGGGAAGTAGTAGACGACGATCCGGTCACTGATTCCGAGCCGCTTTGCCAGGCGTCCGAAGGTGAGCTGGCTCAGGCCGTCCTCGAGCGCGGCGGTAAGTGCGCCATCGAGGATCTCCTCCTTTGTGTGCTTGTGTCCCACGGGGGGTTGATTGTAGCAGTCACTGCGATTATGGTTTGTAGTGTTCACTACAAATTCGGCAAAACGCACACCCGTTTCCCCGTTGAGGAGCCAACCGATGTCACTCTCCCTCTCTGAAGCAACCGATCTGTTCCGGTCCCCGCCGGATCGTCACCTTGACGTCGGCGCCGGTGAGGTCGCGCTCCGGACCATCGGTTCCGGCCCGGACGTCCTGTTCGTCCACGGCTGGCCGGTGAGCGGGGCGACGTGGCGGAAGTTGCTCCCGCACCTCGTCGACCACGTCACCTGTCACGTCATCGACCTGCCGTCGTCCGGGTCGAGCCGGTTTGACGCCACAACGCCGATGTCCGTAGAGCAGCACATCACCAGCGTTCGCCGCATCGTCGATCAGCTGGACGTTGCGGACATCTCGCTTGTCGGCCACGACAGCGGCGGCATGATCTCTCGTCATGCGCTGGCCGGTGACCCCAGGCTCCGCTCGATGGGCCTGATCAACACCGAACCCTCAACACCCGGCTGGCGGTTCAGATCGTTCCTCGCCGCCCGACGCCTGCCCGGCCTGGCCGCGGGGCTTGGATGGGTGTGCGGGCAGCCGTGGCTTCGGAGGACCAAGTTCGTGTTCGGCGATGCCTTTGTCGACCGGTCGCTGCTCGACGGTGACTTCGCCGAGTTCGCTCTTGACCCACTTCACCAAGACGCAGAGAAGCGGACGGCGGCGGCCAAGATCCTGAAGAGCTTCGAGATGGATCACCTCGCTGCGCTGCCCTCGCTTCACGCCCGTATCGATGTCCCGGTGGCGCTGGTCTGGGGCGATCAGGATCCATTCTTCACCATCGGTCAGGCTCGGCTCATGGTGGACGAGTTCCCGAACGCCTCGCTGGTCGAGTTGCCCGGTGTCGGCCTCTTCTCCCACGAGGAGGCGCCGGCGGAGGTCGCCGCCGCACTGTTACCGACCCTGACCGCCCGATAGCTCGGCGGGTTATCGGCGGTTGGGTGGTGCCGTCGGCGTGGGTCGGGTCGGCCGCCTCTGCGTTGATTATTCTTTCTAGACGATATATTCTACGAAGGTGAGCGATGGCCTTGAAAGCGAAGTCAGAGAAAGTCGCTCCCGGGCCGAACAGCGCGAGGCTACACGACTTGCGCTGATGGAGGCCGGCGTCACGGCGTTTGCGGCCAAGGGGCACGACGGTGTGAATCTGGCCAAAGACATCCTCGATCCGGTCGGGATTTCGGTCGGGAGCTTCTATCACCAGTTCGAGAACAAAACCGATCTGCTCCTGGCCATCATCGAGCTGGCCACCGAGGTGGCGGAGGCTCGGTTCTTTGCGGCGCTTCCCGAGGACGATGCCGGGATGAGTCGGGAGGACATCGCGGCGCTGTGGGAGGCATTCCTCTCTCTGGTCGACACCCGGGCCGATGTTGTGACCATCCAACTCCGGGAGACGCACAGCCCTCATCCGCAGATCGCAGAGGCGATAAAGCGCCTGACCGATCTGCGAATCACCTACCTAGCCGATCGCTACCAGCGGCTCGCAATCCCCGGCCGGGTGGTCGACGGGGATGCGGTGGCGGAGATGCTCGCCGCCCTCTCTCTCGGTGCGCTCACCATGTACCTCCACGTTCCGGAGGCGGATCGCCCGCGCCGTAAAGCCGAATTGGTGGAACGGCTTACGACCATGTCCCTCTCCGGGATCACCGGCTTTTTCGACGACGCCGAACGGGACTAGCACGTCCGTCCCGGTAGCCGTCGAACCCGTTCTCCTGATTCGCACACTCTGCGGCCGCACGTCGGCGTCTTGCCGCTGGTGAAGCCCCCCAGGGCTTGAGGGTAAACGATCGGCGTTGGTTGAATTTTATTTCTAGAAGCTATATTCGTAGAGTAGAGATTCGAAGAACGGGATATCGGTAGACCGGCGTTCGTCATCGTTCGGAGCGGGCAGTCGGCGAGGGAGGCAACGGCATGGGACGGGTAATCGACGGCATCACTGCGTGGGTGACGAAGCGGCCGGGGATCACCCTCGGCGCGCTGCTGGCGGTGACGGTGGCTCTTGGTGCCGGGATGGGCCTGCTCGGCCCACAGGCGGATTCGACGGTGTTCCTCCCGGAGGACAGCGACGTGGCGATTGCCTCGGGAACGTTGAGCGAGGCATTCCCCGACTCGGCGGGGTTGACCAACATCACCGTGCTGCACCGGGGTGACGTCTTCACCCCGGAGGGCCTTGACCACGTCGACCGGGTACTCCAGGCGGCGTTGTCCACCCCCGGTGTCGATGGTCGCTTGGCGCTCGATCAACCGATCTCCGCGGTCACACCGGTCTTCCAGCAGGCACTGGGTGTCGAGGATCTGAGCGGCATCTCCCAGCAGCAGATCGACGGCGTGCTCGGTGCCGTCGAGGGTGATCCGATGTTGGACGCGGCGATCGGCGGTCTGAGCGGTACCGCTGACGGTGAGGATCTGGCGATCACCTCGATCAAGCTCCGAGCCCTCAATGATCGGGACGGATTGACCGAGATCGAGCTGGATCTGGCCGATGCCGTGGCTGCGGTTGACGGACCGCTTGACGTTCGGGCGCTCTCGGGGGCCACGATCGACCAGGAGTCCGCCGAGTCGTCGTCATCATCCATGACGCAGCTGTTGGTCTTCGCCCTGCTTGTCATCGCGCTGCTGCTTTTTGTCTTCTTCCGGACCGGATCCGACGTGATGCTCGCCCTTGCCGGCCTCGGCATCACGGTTCTCGGCACCATGGGGGCCCAGGGCATCCTCGGCCCGGACGGCCTTGGGGTCATCGGCCTCCCCAATCAGATGACCAGCGTCGTGCCGATCATGTTGATCGGCCTTGTTGTCGACTATGCGATCCAGTCGGTCGCCCGCTATCGGGAGATCCGGGCCGAGGGGGAGTCGGTCGCCGTCGCCGTTCGCCAGGGGCTCCGCGGGGTGCTTCTGCCGCTCGGCCTGGCCGGTGGGACAACGATCATCAGCTTCCTGACCAACCTGGCCTCACCGATTCCCGCCAACCAGGATTTCGGGGTGGTTGCGGCCATCGGCGTCCTCTTCGGCCTGGTGGTCATGCTCACGCTGATGCCGGCCGCCCGGGCTCTGCTCGACGGGCGCCGCGAGGCTCGCGGGGTGGTCAGCACACCCCGTCCCGTGTCCGGAGCCATCCCCGGTGCCGGGCCGCTCGTTGAGCGAATCGGATCCGGCGTTGCCCGCAAGCCGATCGGGGTCCTGGCCGGCGTTGGAGTCCTGACCATCGGTCTCGGCATTGCGGCCGCCAACATCTCCACCGTGTTCGACACGAACGACTTTCTGCCGTCCGATGGTGAGTCGATCGAGGATATCGAGGCGCTCGACGAGGCGCTCGGTGGTCAGACCGAGGTGGTCACCGTCCTGGTCGAGGCCGAGCTGACGGACGACCGGATCCTCCGCAATCTCTTCGACCTGTCGGCCGCTTTCAGCGACGAGCTGTCCCGCCCCACCGGCGCCGCCGGCGACATCACGGCGTCGCTCGGTGGTCTTTTCCAGGATTGGTCGACCGACGACGGCTTCGACGGCGACAACTACGATCCAGAGCTCCTGGCGCTGGGCGCCGACCTCGACCAGGGCTTGACACTCGACCCGGTGGGCGTGCAGGCGATCCTCGATCGTCTCGAAGCAAACGACCCCCTCGGTTTCGCCCGGGTTGCGGTCGACAACCCCGATGGTGAGGATCAGACCCTGATCCAGTTCAGCGCGCTGACCGGGGATCAGGACCGGACGCGGCAGCTCGTCGACGACATCGAGGGACTCTGGTTCGGTGACCGGGATCAGGTCACCGTGACCTCCGGCGAGATCATCGGTCTCGAGGTCTCCGACACGATGACCAGCACCCAGACCACGTCCATCGCCATCACCGTGCTGGCTGCCCTGATCGTGTTGATGGTGTTCTTCTGGGCCACCGAGTTCAAGCCGATGCTGGCGGTTATCGCCGTGCTTCCCATCGTGGTTGTCCTGCTGTGGGTCCTCGGGTCGATGACGCTGCTCGGCATCCCCTACAACGTCATCACCGCACTGATCACCGCCCTGTCGATCGGTATCGGCGTCGACTACACCATCCACATC
>JBCCGJ010000321.1:0-7120 GCA_039029335.1 Actinomycetota bacterium
GCGGTCAGGTCGAGGCCGACCGGGGCAGCCGTAGCGAGGCGACCGTGCCGGTCAGAGCGAACGCGGCGGACAGCAGGAACACCGGGGTGAACGAACCGCTGAGGTCTGCGATCAACCCACCGACCTGCGGCGCCAGCATCTGGGCGACACCAAAGGCCAACGTACCTGCGGCGAAGCTCGGCCCGTAGTCCTCAACCGTGGTGTTCTCCACGAAGTAGAAGGTGATGTTGCCGGGAATGCCGGCGAACAGCAGGCCGAGGCCCACAGACGCGGCGAGGCTGGGAACAAGCCAGCCGGGAAGCACCAACAGAACCATCAGCGTCCAGCCGATGAACGTCAACGCCAGGACCGGACGAGGGCCGAAGCGAACCGCCTGGGCGATCAGCAGCGGACCGCCGAAGACAACCGCAACCCCCAGCAGGGTGAAGGCGAGCGACGCCTCCTGGCCGGTCCAGCTGTTGTCGTCCTCCAGCTTGGTTGTCAGGAAGGCGATCACCAAGAGGTACATGAACCCGAACGAGGTGTATGCCAACGTGATCGGCGCCCACCCCCGCATCCGGCGAAGCGCGGTGAACCCGCCGATGCCGGTTCGGGCGCCGCTTGGCCGATCCTGGTGGTGGCCGATGAGCAGGAGCGTCGCCAGGAGCACCACCACCGCGACGATCGCCTCGATCACATAGACCGTTCGCCAGGCGTCGTCGCCCATCGTCGATCGGACGTAGGAGGCCAGCTGGCCACTGAACACGATGCCAGCCCCGATGCCGGAACCCATCAGGCCGACCGCAAGGCCGCGGCGTTCCGGCACCAGCGCCGCGGCGGCGATCACCGGCGCAGGGATCCAGATGCAGGCGCCGCCAAAGCCGGTCAGGAACAGCCCAACACCGAGCACCATCGCGTTCGGTGAGATTGCAGCCAGGGTGAGACCGACGGTGGAGAACACAAACCCGAGCTGCATCACCTGCAGCAGCCGGTACCGTCCCGTGGCCGCGGCGACGGCGATTGTGCCGACCAGATAGGCGCCGACGTTCACAGTGCCGAGCGATCCGGCGATCGAGTTCGAGATACCGAGGTCATCGCGTGCGGCGGGGAGCAGCACGCCGTAGGTGAACCGCCCGAACGCCTGGGCGACCGCGGCGCCGATGGCCAACAGGGCCACGGCCCACAGACCCTTTGCCTTTCCCGGCAACCCGTTCTCAGTCAACGGACGAGACGCTACCGCCTCCGGCCGTTGTCGGAACAGATGACCCGCTAGGGCGTGTCGCTGACCAGCTCGATCATGCGGCGCAGTATCCGATCCCGCTGGTCGCCGGAGTACTGACCGGACCGGTCGAGCACGTAGTGCTGACCACCGCCGACGTTGAAGAAGGTGCGGCCGGAACCGTCGACGGTGACCACGCCCGGCTGGGAGACGAAGAAGTAACCGCTGGACGGTTCAACCGCCTCCATCACCGCGGTGAGGTCCCACGTCCGCATGTTGTAGAACGGCGGTGCGTCCTGGTGCCAGTCCAGATCCCGGAACTCATAGGACTCACGGAGGATGTGGCGGCCGGAGAGGTCGTTCCGGATCGAGCTGTACGGATAGTGGATGCCGTAGCCAAGCTCGAACGGGGAGACGATGATCCGGCCGGGCCACTTTGCGAACAGGTTCCTGGCGGACGCAACGTCGTTCTCGATGTTGAACTCCACCATGTTCCGATCGATCGAGCCGCCCATCAGCGACAGGACGGAGACGCTGTCCCGGATGAGCTCAACACCGCTCTTCGGCGAGATTTCATCCCCGCCGCTGTTGACCAGTTTCGAGAGGTTGCCGGAGAAGCCGACCTGGATGACGATGACCGGTCGACCCTCTGCAAGACCTCGGGCCATGACCCGACGGTGCAGCTTGTAGGCCTCATCGATGTCCCCGTCGTTCAGGTCATGCGGCCACTGGCTGGCCAGCGCAACGAAGTTGGTCGTGTCGCTGAAGTACGGGGCATTGCCCTTGTCGATCCCGATGGGAATGTCGGGGCGACCGTAGAAGGTGTTGAGTGCGTCGGCGTAGCGGGCCCCGGTCGGCGAGTTGCGGCTGAGGGTGACGGCGGCGATCTCGATGGCGCCTCGTTTCTGGTACCCGTGCAGCATGGCGAGGGCAAGGGCGTCATCGACGTCGGGCCCGAGGTCGGTGTCGAAGATGACCAGCGGCAGGCCGGTGGGGCCGGATGCCTCCGGGGTGACAGGGCGGGACACGGTGGTGGCCGTCGGCGCCTCGGAAACCGTGATGGCCTGGTCCGAGGCCAGCGGGACCAGGCTCAGAACCGGACGGTCCTCAAGGGAGCCGCCGTCGCCCGATACCGTCAACGAGCGACGGGCGCCGCTCTCGTCCGTGGTGATGACCAACGGCGTTTCGGCCGAGACACCGGCCAGGGACGCGTTGCCGTCCGTTTCCGTTGGACCGGCGACGAGCGACGGACCTTCGGGCGATCCACAAGATGCGAGCAAAAGCACCCATACTGCAGCGACAACCGCTAGCATCTTCCTACGCACCTGGAGAGCATAAACCCTCACGTGTCGAAAAGTTGACAATTCCGCAACAAATTTCCAGGAATTCGTCACAATCCACGACAGGGCCGCTCGATCCTACCGGGCCCGGTTTTGCCCTCGCTCTCCCCGGTCCGGTCTTGATTGACCGCACCGGTCGACGGTCGCTGTTGGCCGGCTCGGGCGGACATTGCTTTACTCGTCTAGATGACAGTCCAACCGCTCTCCGAAGACGACCTGTCGGCGCTCCGCGACCTCGACACCCCCACCGTGTGCAACGCACTGGAGGTGGTCGCCCCGGACCGCCGGGGCGCGGGCTACTCCGTTGAGCCGTTCTTCTGTCCCCGGCCGGAACTGGGTTCGATGGTCGGCTACGCCAGGACCGGCACGATGCGGGCCATGCAGCCACCAACAAGAACCGGGGCCGAGCTGACCGAAACCCGTCTGGCCTACTACGAACACATCGAGTCCGGGCCGGAACCGACCATCACCGTCATCGAGGATCTGGACGCCGTCCCCGGATACGGCGCCTGGTGGGGCGAGGTGAACACCAACATCCATCAGGGCCTGGGCTCCCTCGGGGTCATAACGAACGGCAGTATCCGGGACCTCGACGATGCGGCGGAGGGGTTTCACATGCTGGCCGGCATGGCCGGCCCATCCCATGCGTGGGTCCGGATCGAGGACTACAACCTGACCGTCACCGTGCACGGCATGACCGTCAATCCCGGTGATCTCATCCACGCTGACCGGCACGGCGCAGTGGTCATCCCCCACGATGTGGCCGATCAGGTGGTTGGAGCCGCAGCCGAGATCGCAGCGGCCGAACAGGTGCTCATCGCGGCAAGCGGGGAACCGGGGTTCTCCGCCGCGATCCTGCGAAAGCTGCTGGGCGGCGAAGCGGGCCACTGACCGCCGGACGCGGCGGCGCCCCCACCCCGAAACCGGGATGAGGGCGCCGCAGTACCGTTGGTCGATGGTGCGGTGCCGGATCAGCCGGCGTTCTCGACCCGGGTGATCGTGACCCGCATGACCGGACCCTGCCAGTCGAGGGACGGATCAAGATCACCGACACCCAACAGAGTGCGGTGGGGCCGGATCACGCTGTTCTCGGCCAGCTCCGGGTTGCTCATACCGGTGCCACCCTCGGGACCACAGAACGGAGCGGGGACAAGGTCTTCCCGCATCTCGGTGTTGATCTCGGTACCGGCGTCATAGGCCCGCACGTTGAAGGTCCGGCTGTCGCCGGGCCAGCGCGGCAGGGACTTCGAGTTGAGCCCGGCGAACCCGTCGTTGGTACAGATGACCATGGACACGATGCTGAGCCGGTCGGCGGCGCTGGTGACGGTGAACTCCACGACCTCACCCGGAGCCACCGGCCCCATCGCGCCGCCGGGGGCGAGACCGCTGTCGCCAAGACCGTTGTCATCGATGGCGGCCATCAGCTCGGCCTCCAGCACGCCGGTCCCACCGTTCTCGGCAACCGCCTGCACGCCGGGAGATGCGGCACGGCCGGGACGGAAGACCCGGACGGACCGATCGTGGAACGCATAGTTCGGCGGTGTGAGGTACTGGCCGTCGGTCAGGTTCTCGATGACCACGTGGTAAGTGGCCGGGGACGGGTTGCGGACAACGGTCACCTCGGCGACCGCGCCACGCCAGTCCAGCGACGGATCCAGGTCACCGACACCCCGGAGGGTCAGGTGGCGACGGATCTTGCCGTTCTCGGCCAGTGCCGGGTTGCTCATGCCGGAGCCTTCGCCGGGACCACAGAAGGGAGCGGGCACGAGGTCGGCCCGCATCTCGGTGTTGATCTCGGTACCGGCGTCATAGGCCTGGGCCCGGAAGGTCCGGGTCTGGCCGTCACGGGTGGGCAGCGGACGGGAGTCGACACCGGCGAACCCGTCGTTTGTGCAGACCACCATCGACACGATGCTGATTCGATCCGCGTCGGTCGTGAAGGTGAACGTGGACTCCTCCCCGGGAGCGAGGGGCCCCATGGCACCGGGGCTGCCGACGCCACTCACACCGAAGCCCGCCGCATCGACCGCGGCGGCCAGTTCGGCCTCCAGCACGCCAACGCCGCCGTTCTCGGCGACGGCCTGCACGCCAGGCGATGCCGGCTGGTTCCGCTGGAACACATCAACGTCCCGCGTGTGGGCGGCGACGTTCGGCGGGGTCAGGTACTGACCGCTGGTGATGTTCTTGACGGTCACGGTGTAGCTGACCTGGGGGCGGTTGCCGGAATCGGCGTTCGCCGCCCCCGCTCCGACGGTTGCCACCAGTACCGATGTCAGCAGCATGGCGACTGCCACTGACCACGCGGATCTGTGCTTTCTCATGGTTCCTCCATTTGTTTCCACACCCATGTGGAACCGCGGCGGACGCCGCGGGTGAAGGAGGAACCGAGCCGTTCGTATTCAGTTCCGGAATCGCTCGGCGTTTACCAATCGATCACATCTGTGAACCGGGCACCACCCAGTCATCCCAACGACCATCGTTGTCACAGGAGGCCGGGGTGACCGCGATGACCGCGTCCAGGTCAACCGGTCCGTACAGGTGGGGGAACTCCTGGCCGGTGCCGTAGAGGTCCTCCCAGACCGGCGGCGTCTCAAGCCGGGACGGGTCGATCGAAAGGATGAGCAGGTCGGTCCGTCCCGGATAGTGCTTGTTGAGGGTTCCGACCATCTGTGTTGCGCCCGACAGGTGCACAAACCCCTCACCGGCGTACGCAGCGGGTTCGTAGTGGGTCTCCGTTCTGGCCGCCCAGTCCTCGGTGGTTGCGCAGTGGTAGATCAGATCAGCGATGGCCGGACTCTACCGGCCCGTCACCCCATCGGCTTTCGGAGCGGCGGACACCTCAAGTAGCGTGGCCGTCATGGTCAGCTTCGTCGATCCCCGAGGCGTCCCTGCCGACGCCGTGCTCCCCTACCGGCTCAACCATCCACTCGATGACGGTGCGGTCATCGGTCTGATGGCCAACGGATTCCCCGATTCGGACACGTTCCTCGATCACGTGGCCAACGCCGTTTCGGCCCGATTGCCGGCCGTCCGGTTCGAGCGGTACAACAAGGGAAACGCGTCGACTCCGGCCAGCGACGAGATGTTGACCGCCGTCGAGGCCGAATGCGACGCGGTCATCGCGGCGTACGGCCATTGAGGCAGCTGCACCTCCGGCACCGTGCGTGACGGAATCGAAATGGCCAAGCGGGGCAAGCCGACCGTCGCCCTGGTCACCGAGGAGTTCTGGGCTCAGGGTGACTTTGTGGCCGGCGCGGCAGGCATGCCGGACATCCCCCGCCACCGACTGCCGCACCCGGTGGCCGGTTCCGGGAAGGACGCCATGTCAACCCTGGCCGAGCAGATCGCAGACCAATTGATCGCCAGGCTGCGCGAGCAGCCTGCTGCGGCATGACCACAGCCGCACCACACACCGTTGACGGGCTGGACGGACTCGACGGGCTGATCCAGGCCGACGACGAGACCGCGGCGCTGGAGTGGCTGCACGAACAGCGCTGCACCGACGGGCTGCCGGTTGTCATCCCGACGTCGGACCGGGTCGCCCGGCTGGTCTTGGCCTCCGGCCTCGACGGTTCGCTGTCGCTGGGAACGATGGGACCCGGCGGCGGGGACGCAACGGTTGAGAAAGTGGCGACGAACGCGGTGATGGCCGGCTGCCTGCCGGACCACATGCCGGTGGTGATCGCCGCGGTCCAGGCGATCCTCAAGCCGGAGTTCGACCTGGGCGAGATGCAGGGCACAACCCACTCCACCGCACCGCTGATCATCGTCAACGGTCCGGCCCGGCAGTCGGCGCAGGTGGCGTGCGGATTCGGGGCACTCGGTCCCGGTCACCGGGCGAACGCCGCCATCGGTCGAGCCCTCCGGCTTGCGATGATGAACATCGGGATGGCCAGGCCGGGCGAGTCGGACATGGCGCTGCTCGGCCACCCCGGCAAGTTCACGTTCTGCCTGGCGGAGAACGAAGAGGTCTCGCCGTGGGCACCGCTGCACACCGACCGGGGCTACCAGCCGGAGCAGTCAGCGGTGACAGTCGTCGGCGCCGAGCCGCCTCACTCCGTCCTGTTCACCAACGATGCCGACGACCCCAACTCCGCGGACCGGCTCCTTCGCTGCCTCGCTGCGGTGCTGGCCAACCTCGGTTCGAACAACGCCCACTTCCGGTGCGGCGCGCAGACCGTTGTGCTCAACCCGGAACATGCCGTCGTCCTGGCCGACGCCGGATTCGATCGGGCGTCGATCAAAACCCGTCTCGCCGAGCTGGCCACCAACCCCGCGGAGGTCATCCAGGCGCTCAACCCGGCGTTCGTCGGCCAAGAGCCGAAGCCCGGTGATCGGATCCCGGCCGTTCGGGATCCGGAGGACATCGTGCTGCTTGTTGCAGGTGGGACGGGCCTCTACTCCACGGTCATGCCGTCCTGGGCCGCAGGACCCCACACCCACGCCGTCGTCGACCAGGAGATCTTCATCGACCAGTACTGCGAGATTCCGATCAGGTAGACTCTTTTACGCATTCCCTCACTTGAACGTATCTATTGGATGGTGGTCACCCGGTCGGCCATTAGGTTGACGCTGCGGGTTA
>JBCCGJ010000322.1:0-7091 GCA_039029335.1 Actinomycetota bacterium
GATCGATATAGCCTCGGTCAGCCGCCCGTCACCGTCCGGTCAGCGAGAGGCGCCCGTCGCATGCCGTCGGCCCGACCGGCTCGCACCGTCGGACCGGTCGGCATGGTGCGGGCCAAGCGGGGCCGCTACTGTCGGCCCATGACCGTAGCGATGATCACCGGAGCCAACTCGGGAATCGGCCGTGCCGCCGCCGTCGACCTGGCCGCCAAGGGCTGGACCGTGTACGGGTCCATGCGAAGCCTGGACAAGGGCGAGAAGCTGGCCGCGATGGCCGAGGCGGCCGGGGTGGAGGTCAACCCGGTGGTCTGTGACGTCACCGACACCGACTCGGTCAATCGGGCCGTCGCCGAGGTCACGGAGGCGTCCGGCGGGATCGACGTGATGGTCAACAACGCCGGGATCGGCGGGAACGGTGTCATGGAGGAAACCCCGGTCGACCACTACGCCGAGGTCATGGACGTCAACGTCTACGGCATCGTCCGCTGTGTGCAGGCGGTTCTGCCCCAGATGCGGGAACGGGGAAGCGGCTGCATCATCAACGTTTCGTCGGTGGCCGGGGTGATCGCCGCCATCGCCCAGTCGCCCTACGTCGCCTCGAAGTGGGCGGTCGAGGGGTTAACCGAGGGGTTGGCCCAGGAGGTCGCCGGACACGGGATCCGGGTGGCCATGATCGAGCCGGGGATCGTTCGAACCGCCATCATGGCAAAGAACACCGACGCGCCGAACGCCACCGGCGCCTATGACGCCGCCTACCGACGGCTGTTTGCGTTCTATGCCGCCGGGTTGGAGACGCCGGGCCATCCGTCCGAGGTGGCGGACGTCATTCACGAAGCGGCCACCACCGACGATCCGAAGCTCCGCTACACGTGTGGTTGGGGCGGGACGGAGCTGACCGAGAACCGGCCGAAGATCTCCGACGAGGACTGGGTGGCGATGGGAGCGATCGAGGACGACGCCGAATACATCGCCAAGTTCGGCGAGCACTTCGGCCTGAAGATCGGTTAGCTGCTAGTCCCCGGGGACGAACTCCAGCTCGAGCAGCCTGCCCTGGACCCCGAGGTCGCCGGCGCCGCGGACCAGCACCGCGCCGTCGTGGACGTCGAGACCCTCGACGTAGGTCCGCAGTGCTTTGGCCCGGCGTAGCGACAGCTCCAGGTTGTTCAGCTCCGACCCGTCGCTGTCGGTGCGGCCGACGGCTGTGAGCTTCCACCCGTCTTGGGCATCGAGGATTGCGGTCAGCGTTGCTTCCGTCGCCTCGTCGATGGTCGGGACCTCGTCGCTGTTGACCGGGAATTCGTGGTCGGCCAGCACGATGCGGCCTGACGGTGCGGCGGCGGTGGGATCGACGGTCAGCTCACTGGTGACGACGAGGCCGGAGCCGCCCGGTGCGTAGTGGGCCGACAGTGACGTGGCGGTCAGCAGGTTCGGCACCTCACCCCGGAGGACGGCGATCCCGTTCTCGATCGCCAGGTAGGCCCCGTCGGAGGACGGGTCGAACGTCAGGTCGGCGAGTGAGGCGCCGGATTGCTCTATGGCCTCGGACAGCTGACCCCGGATCGTCCACTCCTCGCTGACGTCGTGGAGCTCGGCGTAGTGGTTGTCCAGGTCGGCCAGGATGTTGTTGATGTCCGCCGGAGGGTTGTCCAGACAGCCAACCGCACCGCTGACCTGCGGGCCCATGTCGACGACGATGCCGCCCTTCTCTCCACTGGCCCCGACGTGGATGTGGGTGCGGTAGGGACCGTCGATGTTTGTCGACAGCACTCGATAACAGACCTCACCGGTCTCGGTGTTGAAGTCGAAACCGAGGATGCCTTCGGCGTCGCGGTCAGGATCGGCGATGTCGACCATCGGCACGTTGTAGGTGACGATGGGGCTCTCCGCCGCTGTGTCGTCGCTCTGGTCGTCCTCCTCGCCCGCTGTGGCATCGTCGCCGCTGTCGTCCGTCCCATCGGTGTCATCGCCGTCATCCGTGGTCTGGTCGGATCCCGTGTCCGATGGTTCAGCGACGTCCCCGCTGCCGCCGTCCGCGCCGGCCTCATCGGTATCGGCCTGCTCGGCGATGGATTCGGTGGCGGCCAACGTCTCGGTCGGTTCGCTGTCTCCGCCGTTGCTGATGCCAAAGAACATTCCGGCGACAACCACTGCGGCGGCGGTGCCGATCGCAATTCGCTTCTGGCGTTCCCGAAGCTCGACTGCGGGGCTGCCTGCCTCCGGGTCGTCCGGGGACGGTTCGGCTGCGGCCACCGGCACGGCTGCGCTGGGCGCTGCCCCCGGTTCGGCGGACGGAGCAGTCGTGGCGTGCTCGTCGGATGCGGTCGTCGCCGCCGTCAACCCGGCCTCGGCTGTGGCGGCATCGGTGGCGGTCCCCGCGTCGGTTGGTTCCTGCGTTGCCTGGCCGCTCGACCCCTGGTCGGACTGTTTGGCCGATTCGGCCTCCGATTCCCCCTCGGCGGCGCTCGCCGCCCCGGCTTCGGCCCCTGTGGCCTTTGCGGCCCTGGCCTCCGCCAGCGCCTGCGGGTCGGCACCGAGGCGCACGGCAAGGTCAGTCTCCTCGTCCGGTAACCCGGCGGCGGTGGCCAGGAAGACCGCGCTCACCACCCGGACAACGTCCGCTGCGGCATCCGTGGAGATGTCCGCCTCAGCCGCAACGTATCCCTCGACCATCGACAGGCTCTCGCCGAAGAGGATCTCGGCCGTCTGTTCACCGATCAGCTCCTCTGATCCGCTGTACAGCCGGGACGGGTCGTTGCGGTCGGCCCACTTCAGCCTGCCGGACGCGGCGAGCAACTCGTCGATCCTCTCGAAGGACTGGGCACACTCGGCCGCAACGGCCTCAACGGCCTGTAGCGCCAGGTGGAACGAGGCTTGGGCCTCGTCCAGCGTCGCAAGTTGGGCGTGGCCACCCAGCTCGCTCATTCGTGCGTTGTCGTTCCCGTGTCCGCGCAGCATGTCGAAGAGTTCGGTCATGGTTCCCTTTAGGCAAGGACGCGTCGACTTCGACGCATCGCAATACTCGAACCGGTCGGCAGGGAGGGCCCGCTCGTTAGCCATTGACCGACGCAACGGTCCATACTCTTGCTGTGAATGGTCGGACGAGTGCGACGGAAACCGCCCTGGCGATTGCGGTCGGAGCCAGGGTTCCGGTGCTGTTGTGGGGTGCCCCCGGCACCGGCAAGAGCTCTGTCGTTCGGGATCTGGCCGACGCGATGGGGTGGCCGTGTGAGGTCGTCATCGCCTCAATTCGGGAGCCCTCGGACTTCGCCGGCCTGCCGGTTGTGGTCGACGGCGGGGTGGATTTCGCTCCGCCCGGGTGGGCGACGTCGCTGGCCGCCGCAGGCCGAGGCCTGCTCTTCCTCGACGAGATCTCGACCGCCCCGCCTGCGGTGCAGGCGGCGCTGCTTCGGGTGGTGTTGGAACGTACGGTGGGGGATCTCCGACTGCCGGAGGACGTTGTGGTGGTCGCAGCGGCAAACCCGCCGGACCAGGCGGCGGACGGCTGGGACCTGTCGGCACCACTGGCCAACCGGTTTTGCCATCTCCAGTGGGTGACCGACGCGGCAACCGTGGCTCAGGGGTTCACCGCCGGGTTCACGAAGCCGGTCGTGCCGAACCTCGAGGAATCGGCCGAGGTACTGACCGCCCGTCTGGCCAAGGCGAGGGCCGAGGTGGCCACGTTCCTGGCCATCCGCCCCGGGGTGGTCACCGCCCCGCCAACCGACCGGGCCGCTGCCGGACGAGCGTGGCCGAGTCCTCGGACGTGGGAGATGGCGGCCGGTCTGGTGGCCGCCGCCCGATCGGCGCAGGCCGACGGTGAGGTCGTGGCCGCCCTGGTCGGCGGTTGCGTCGGGGACGGCCCGGGGATCGAGTTCCTGTCCTGGTTGTCCGAACTGGATCTCCCTGACCCGGAGCTGCTTTTGGCCGACCCCGCCGGATTCGAATTGCCGGGCCGTGGTGACCGGGCCTACGCGGTGCTCACCGCGGTTGCCGCAGCCGTCGCCGCCAACCCCACGATCCCGCGCTGGGAGGCGGGCTGGCAGGTGCTGGGCCGGGCCGGCGAGCAGGCCCCGGACGTGGCCGCGTTGGCGGCCCGGATCCTCGTCTCCTGTCGACCGGACGGCGCGCCAACCCCGGATCAGGCGGCGGCGTTCCTGCCCCTGCTTCGCGACGCCGGGCTGGTATGAGCAACTCCCCGGTACCGGGGGCCGCCGCCGATGAGCCGCTTGACGGTCACAAGCTGGCCGCGGCCAGGTTGTGGGCCACCAACCGGTATCCCTACCTGGCCTCCGCGGTGTTCGCGGCGTCGGTACATCCCGGCCCCGGCCTCGATCGGTTGATGATCGACCGCTGGTGGCGTGTTCACGCCGATCCGGCCACGGTGGCCGCGGCAACGGTTGAACAGCTTGGTGGTGAGCTGCTGCACCTGGTGTCCCATCTCCTGCGGGATCATGCCGGGCGGGCGGACGGTCAGCACCTGGGCGACGTTGCCGAACTGCACCACTGGGTGGACGCCGCGGACGCCGAGATCGTGGACGACTTCCCGAGCGACCTGGAGCGGGTGTCTCCGTTGGTGGCCCCGGAGACGCTGGCCTGCACGGCCGGCCGGTTCGCCGAGGAGTACTACCGGCAGGGCGCGGTGCGGGAAGGCGAAACGAACGACTGCGGCAGTGGTGCTCACGGCAACGCGGCGGCCTGGGAACCGCCCCCGCCGTCGGACCGGGATGATCAGGGGGTCACCGAGGACCAGCAGCAGCTGATCCGACGGAACGTCGCGGCGGAGATCGCCAGATCGGAAGCCGCGGTGTCCGAGAGCCTCCGGCGGTGGGCGGCGGAACAGCTGGCGGCGACCGTCGACTGGCGGGCCGAGCTGGCGGCATCGATCAGGCGTGCGGTCTCGGTGACCGCCGGGGCCGTCGACTACACCTATCGGCGGCCGTCCAGACGCTCCGGTGCCGCCGGTCCGGTTGTGCTGCCGTCGCTTATGCGGCCGACGGTTGAGGTTGCGGTGGTCTGCGACTCAAGCGGATCGGTCGGCGACGACCTCCTCGGAGTAGCCCTGGCCGAGGTGGACGGCCTGCTCCGGGCCGCCGGCACCAGGAACGTCTCGGTGCTGGCCGTGGACGACGCGGTCCGTACCGTCTCCCGGGTTGCGAGGGGCCGGGACGTCGTGCTGCTCGGCGGGGGAGGGACGGACATGGCGCTTGGCATCGACGCGGCGATGGCGCTGCGCCCCGAGCCGTCGGTTGTGGTCGTCCTGACCGATGGGTACACGCCGTGGCCCGACACGCCGCCCCGGGCGTCGGTGGTGGCCGGTCTGCTGGAGGACTCGTCGGCGGACGGTGCCGGGCTCCGTCGGCCGGAGCCGCCGCCGTGGGTCCGGGCGGTCCCCATCCCCGGCCCATGACGAACCCCGACAACGAGTCCATCGGGCCGGCGTGGTGTGCGACCGCACCACCGCTCGACCTGCCCGTCCGGTGTGGTGGGGCGGTCCATCAGCTCCGCTGGCAAAAAGGGGAGGTGACGCTGGCCGACCACAAAAACCTGGACGCCGAGCTGGCGCTGGTGGCATTCGGCGGTGCGGAGCCGCCGTGCGTCGCCCGGTATCGCCTCTGGGAGGACGCAATCGAGGACGGCGGGTTCCTGGGGGAGTGGGTCGACGACACCAGGCTGCGAGAGTCCTGGTTCTCCTGGCTCGGCATGGCCCTCGAGCGTATGCGGAGCGAAGGGTTCCATGAGTTCCTTCGTGGCCTGCCACCGAACAGAGCCCAGCGGATGGGGGAGTTCCTCCACGGCTTTCCGGTGCCGTGGATCGACCGCGCTGCCGCCGAGGTGAACCACCGCGTTGTCGACGGGGCGGGCGTCTCCTGTTCCCAGGCCGTCGGCCTGCTGCGGGACGGCACGGCCCAGCGGGTCAGGCGGGCGTTTGTTGATGCGGTCGGCGGCAGGCAACTCTCGGTCGGCGCCGCAGCGCTTGTCCCGCTGTCGATCACCGTCGCCGATGAAGGGCCGGCGGTCGGCGGCAGGCTTCGGGGCCGGGATCGCGGGGTGGCGCTCACCGTCCCGGCAACCTGGCTCCACCGGGTCAGGGCCGCAGGCGCCGCGGTCATCGACGGTGAGCTGGTGCTGGACATCGACCGGTTCGACGGCGGCGCGGCCGACGCGCTGGTGGTGTGCTGGGTCGATGATCACGTTCATAACCGGGCGGTCGGACCGACCCCGATCCTCACCACCCGTCCGGTCACCTTCGACGGCACCGCATGGCGGCGCCGCTGACCTCGAATGGAGCCCGTGATCCTGAACGCGTCGGGTGATCGGCCGGATCGTGGCCTGTCTGTCGGCGGGACTAGTGGGTGGCCAACCCGTCCGAGCGCTGGGCCCGGGCGTGGTAGTCGAATCTCAACACCCTGCCGATGCAACAGCTGGACCAACAGGTGGTGACGCGTTCGGCGTAGCGCTACTCACCGGCGCTACTTGAGTGTGTGGGGACAGATCGAGATTTGCCGCAACGTCTGTCGGGTCAGGGGCGGGTTGTTCCGTGTGCTGTTGCGTTCCTGACGGCGGCGGCCAGCCCGGCGGCGTCGTCGGTTCCGATGTAGGTCCGCTTGTCTCGGCCGCCCTGGGTGCGATGGTGGACCTCGACCGCGCTGCGTCCCGAACTCGACCAGAGGAAGGAGCGTCGGGGCGACAGCCACTCCAGGCCTCCGTAGCCGGCGTACCACGGAAGACGCACCTGCTCGTGTGAGGTGATGGCGTTGAGCCGGATGACTTTTGTGGGCCCGATCGGTCGGAAGGATGCGCGCAGCTCGCCGTCGGACACTGCGGTCTCAAGGGTTGCGAACGGAGCGCGGATGAGGGCCACCAGGAGCAGGACAACAAAGACCACCCCGAACCAGGCGGGGATGTCAGTGGTCAACGCCAGCGTGATCGTGACGATCAGACCGACGATGCCAGGGATCACCAGTACCAGGTTGGGCCACCACGATGTCTGGCGATGGGAGTAGGCGGAGCTGGTGTGTCGAACTGGGGCCATATCGATATGATATCACTTTGCTAGTAACATTCCCCTCGGAACCACAAGGAGACAACAATGA
>JBCCGJ010000323.1:0-7061 GCA_039029335.1 Actinomycetota bacterium
AGCCGCGGTCTCCCCGCCCCGGGTTCCAGTCCCAGGCCCGGGACTCGGACCGTGCGACGCTCCGCCCGCGCAACCCCTAGCCCGCAGCGCTCAACCCGCGCGATCGACAGCCCGTGTGCGCAGAGCGTCCGCTCGGGCAGCCCGCTCAGATCGTTTGATCGACAGCCCGTGCTTGCAGACCGTCCGATCGGGCAGCCTGCTCAGCCCGTGTTTTCAGACTTGGCGGGCGGCTGCGTCGTCGGCCAGGACAACACTGTGGGCGGGGCGGATCAGCCCGGCCGGAATGGTCATGTCCCCGGCGAGCAACCGCCCGAGGGGCTCCGCCTTCGAGGACCCGCTGACCAGCCAGACCACCATCCTGGCCCGGTCCAGCATCGGGCGGGTCAGCGACAGCCGTCTGTTGCCGTTGTAGACCTCGGTCAGACCGACGTAGTCCCGCAGCTCGTTGAGGAGCGGGTCCCCGGGAATCAGTGATGCGGTGTGACCGTCATCCCCGAGACCGAGGTGGACCAGGTCGAGCAGCGGCGGTTCGCCCGCAAGGTCGATCAGCTGCTGCTGATGACGACCCAGGATCGCCTTCACGTCCGCCCGCACCGAATCGAGCGGGCCGAGGTTGAGCAGCTCGTCGACGGGGAGCGGCAGCCAGGTGGCGCCGAGCTCGGCGAAGGCGTCCTGCTGCGCGGCCAGGTTCCTGGCCGGATCGTCGCCGGGCACGATGCGTTCGTCCACCTGGAGAATCGTGACCGCATCCCAGGGCAGCTCCCGCTCGGCCAGGGACAAAAAGACGGGGGCCGGTGTCGAACCGCCGCTCAGCGCGAGGTTGCAACGACCGAACCGGTCGATGGCCTGGGCGATGGCCGCCTCCATGACGTCGGCGGCCCGCAGCGCCCATCGATCGGACTCGGTGATGTCCAGGGTGTGCAGGTCATCAGCCACGACCGACCGCCTTCCACCAGGCGGCCGCCCCGGCGAGTGCGGCCTGATCACCGAGGGCCGCGGTGGCGACCGTGATGGTTGCACCGGTCAACGGACCGTGTTTGGTGATCTGTTCGTCGAGTATGGGTGTCACGAGATCTCCGTTCATGCCGACGCCGCCGCCGACCACCACGATCTGTGGGGCCACGATCCACGCCAGGTTTGCGATGCCGATCCCCACCGCGCAGATGGCGTGATTCCACACCGCAACGGCCTCGGGGTGTCCACGCCGCACCAGCTCGGCCAGCGCCGCGCCGCGTTCGGTGATACCGGCCGCTGCGGCCTCCCGCTCGATCGCCGTACCGGAACCGATGTCCTCGACCGTGCACGGCCGGCCGTCCACCGCTGCGGCGAGGTCGACAACGGTGTGGCCGATCTCACCACCGGAGAGCGAACCCCGCACCAACCGATCGGCGACCACCACCCCCGCACCGACCCCGGTGGAGATGGTGACGTACACGACGTCCCGGTGATCCCGACCGGCGCCGAATGAGGACTCCCCCACCGCGGCCAGGTCTGCGTCGTTGGCCAGCGAAACCGGTAGCCCGATCCGATCGCCGAGCCACCGCTCGTTCAGATATTCGATCCAATTCTGCGGCAGGTTTGGTGCGGCGAGCAGCCGACCCTCCTGGTGGTCGACGACCCCTGGCAGCCCGACCACGGCCCGGCGGGGGCGCCCGGCTGAGGGGTGCGCGGCGCCGATCTCCTTGATCATGGCCGGGATGATCGCCGGTGTCGGCTCGTCGGCGGGTGTCCGCCGCCGCTCAAAGGCCAGGATCGCACCGTCGTCGGCGACAAGAGCAACCCGGATGTGGGTCCCTCCGAGATCGATGGCGACGGTTGGTTGATCCACGGGAGCAGGTTACTCGTCGAGCTCCGGGCATCGGGCGCCGTAGGGATAGGTCTGCACCGGTGTCGGGTTGCGGAGGGCGTCGTCCACGATTCGCCAGGCGATGTCCACCTGATCACCCCGGGCGAACAGCCGCCGATCCCCGACGAGCGAGTCGCCCAGCAACCGGTGGTACGGGCTCGGGCCGAAATCCATCCCTCGATGGTCCACATTCAGCACCACGGTCTCGCTGGTCAGCTGGGAGCCGGGAGACTTCGCCTGCATCTCGAACTCGATGATGTCGTTCGGTTTCATCACGAACCGCAGCCGGTTCGGCTCGGGCGCACACTCGTCGTCGGTGAAGAGGGGGCGTGGCGGCTGGGAGAACTCGACCACAGCCTCGGTACAGGTCCGGTCGAGCGCCTTGCCGGCCCGGATCCGCCACGGCACACCGGCCCACCGCCAGGAGTCGATCTCACATTCCAGGGAGACATAGGTCTCGGTGTCGGAGTCCGGCTTGACGCCGTCCTCGTCCAGATACCCCTCGTACTGACCCCGATAGACCTTGTCCGGATCGAAGGACTTCATCGACTTGAAGACCTTGACCACCTCGTCAGCCATTGCGTCGGCCTCATCGGAGACCGGCGGCTCCATGGCCAGCAGGGCGACGATCTGCAGCAGATGGTTCTGCACGACATCCCGGAGCGTGCCAACCTCGTCGTAGAACTTGCCCCGACCCTCGATACCGAAGTCCTCGGTCATGTTGATCGTGACGCTCTGCACGTAGTGGCGGTTCCACAGCGGCTCGAGGATGGAGTTGGCGAACCGGAACACCAGCAGGTTCAGCACCGGCTCCTTTCCGAGGAAGTGATCGATGCGGTAGATCTGCTCCTCGGCGTAGTGGGCCTTCACCGACTCGTCCAGGTCCCGGGAGGACTCGAGGTCACGGCCGAACGGCTTCTCCAGAACGACCCGGCCCCGGTTGAGTCCGGTGGCGCCGAGCCCTTCGACGACGGTGCTGAACAGGAACGGCGGGATGGCCAGGTAGCAGACCGGGCAAACCGCATCGCCGACCTTGGCCGCAACCCGTTCAAAGGTCTCCGGGTCCCGGTAGTCGCCGGAGACGTACTCGAACCGGGCGGCGAGGCGGTCCCAGACGTCCTGGTCCAACTCCATGCCGAGGTCAACCAGCGCCTGGCGGGCATTGGTCCGCAGCACCTCGGTGGTCCACGGCCGGGTGGCCACCCCGATGATCGAGCAGTTCAGCAGCCCGTCGGACTCCAGTTTGTAGAGCGCGCTGAACAGTTTCTTATGGGCCAGGTCACCGGTGATGCCGAACAGGACGAGCGCATCCGCCGTGCTGTTTGCGGCGTCTGCGGTCTCGTCGCCTACGTGATGCTCTGGGGAGGGGTTGCTGGTGGAGGTCATGGGGTCGGCAGCTCCGGTTTTGGTGGCCGATTGAGGCGGTCTGATTGGTGGGCGTGCTCTTCTGGAGAACCGTACCGAGCCCGGGGTGATTCCCACCGCCCCGTAGACCGGCGGGCCAGGGTCATCGCAAAACCTCGCGGCCTCCCGGACCGTTTTGCCATCATGGGCCGATGGTTTCCGCTACCGGGTGGTCGAGTTGAGTGCACGACAGCTGGTGGTGCTCGGTACCGCCAGCCAGGCGCCGACCCGGTACCGGGCCCACAACAGCTATGCCCTTCGCTGGGACGATCAGCTGATTCTCTTTGATCCCGGGGAGGGAACCCAGCGACAGTGCATCCTGGGCGGGATCGCGATCGCCAAGGCCACCGCAGTGTGCATCACCCACTTCCACGGGGACCACTGCCTCGGGTTGCCCGGGGTGATCCAGCGGCGGGCGATGGACGCCCGTGCGATGGTGGACGGCCTGCCCCCGCTGCCGGTCTTCCATCCCGCGGACGGCGGGGAGTACCTGGATCGGATGCGACGGATCTCGATCTACCACGACACCTCCCGGCTCGACCCGAGACCGATCGAGGGTCCGGGCGTCATCGGGCAACTCGGTGGGTTCGAACTCCGGGCGGCGGCGCTCGACCATCGGGTGACCACCTACGGCTACCGGTTGACCGAGCCGGACGGTATCAGCCTGGACGGGGACCGGCTTCGGGCGGCGGGTGTCGTCGGCCCCGACGTCGGCCGACTCCTCGAGGTTGGCTGGTTCGACGGCCCGTCCGGCCGGATCACGGTCGAGCAGGTCTCACGCCCCCGCCAGGGCCAGTCCATGGCGTTCATAATGGACACCGCCCCGTGCGCCGCCGCCGAGGAGTTGGCCGACGGCGTCGACCTGTTGGTCTGTGAATCCACATATCTTGCCGAACACGCGGAGCTGGCGGCCCGGTACCGGCACATGACCGCCGGACAGGCCGGGCGGTTGGCCGCGTCGGCCGGCGCCCGACGGCTGGTCCTGACCCACTTCTCGGCCCGGTACCCGGACAACGACGGGTTCCGCCAGGAGGCGGCGGCTCACCACCCGGACGTGGTCGCCGCCGAAGACCTCCTGGTGGTGGACGTGCCGCCCCGATAGGGCCTACCGGCGTCGGTCAGGACCGGCGCCCCGGCCGCTCGGCTACCGGCCGGCTTCCCACAGTTCGGTCATGACCGCAGAGCGCGTGAGCAACTCGTCGAGGGTCCCGCTGTCCACCACCCGCCCCTGGTCGACCACCAGGATCTGATCCGCCCGCTCCAGCGCTGCCGGACGATGGGACACCACAAGGCAGGTGACCTCACGATGGCTGAAGAGTCGGTCCCACAGTTCGGCTTCGGTGTGGAGGTCCAGGGCGGACGACAGATCGTCGAAGACCAGGAGGTCGGCCTCGGTGGCGAACATCCTGGCCACGGCCGACCGCTGGACCTGACCGCCGGACAGTTTCACCCCCCGGGCGCCGACCATGGCGTCAAGCCCACCGGTCAACCGGTCGAGGTCGCGGTCGAGGACCGCCATCCGTGCCGCGTTTGAGACGGAGTCGGCACTCATCGCCTCCTGGAGCGCGATGTTGTAGCCCAGCGTGTCGGAGAAGAGCCGGGGGATCTGCGGGGTGTAGGCCGAGCGGGGCGGCACCAGGAACGAGGCCCGGTCACCGATGGTGTGGCCGTTCCACCGAACCTCCCCGTCCGCGGGGACCAGGCCGAGCAGCGCCCGGACGATCGTGGACTTGCCGGCTCCGACCCGTCCCGCCAGCACCGTGAACGTGCCGCGATCCAGGGTGAACCCCACGTCGAAGATCCCGACGTCCGGCCGCTGCGTCGATCCGGCGTTGTCCGCGGCCGACGGGTAGGTGTAGCTGAGGCCGCGCACATCCAGCCGCTCCAGATGATCGGTGGGGTGCCGGACCCGGGGCGGAAGCTCCCCCATCTCCCCGTCGAGGGGCACTCTGGTGCGGTCAAGCAGAACGTCGTCCGGTGCGTCAACGGCGAGCGCCCGAATCCGTTCGTAGGCGACACCGGTCCGACGGTGCTGGGCGATGACATGGCCGACGAATGCCAGATACCAGGTCAGGCGTGGCAGGTACACCAGGAAGACCACCAGTTCACCGACGGTCAGCGAGCCGTCCAGCAGCCCGCCGGCGGAGACGATCAGCACGATGGCCACGGTGATCGTCGACATGTTGACGTTGAGGGACCGAATGGCCTCGGTGAGGAAGGTGTCCCGCAGCGCGGCCTTGCGGCGAATCTCGTTCCGCCGGTGGAACTCGGCCAGCATCGCCGGCTCGGCCGAGGTGAGCTTCACCGCCTGGACGGCCCCGAACGTTTCGCCGATGATGCCGGTCACGTCCTCGGTGGCCAGCCGCATGGCCCGGCGCCGAGACCGGATCTCCGGCCCGAGCGCCTGGGTGATGAGGACGATGAACAGCAGCGGGACCAGCAGGATTGCGGTCAGGCCGCCGTCGATGGTTGACATGATGATCACCGAGAAGATGGCGTACAGGAAGATGCCGCCGGCATCGACGTAGTTCTCCACGTACTCCAGCAGATCCTCGACGTCGTCCCGGAAGGTGCTGACCGCCTCACCCGGGGACGCCTTGAGCACCCGGGACCCATCGGCTTCCAGCAACCAGCGCAGCAGGTTCCTGCGGAGCTGGAGGCTCTGATCGTTCCAGTAGACCACCCATCGTTTCTCGCCGATCCAGATGATGCCGTTGCGGAACACCGCGATGAAGCCGAACCCGATGACCCACGTCCAGGGCGACGTGGCCGCCGCTTCCCCGGCGGTGAGCGCGTCGAACGCCCGGCCAACCAGCAGGCCGACCAGCAGTGGGGACAGGTGGATGAGGGTCCAACAGACGAACGAGTACCCGAAAAGACCCGGCCGGTACCGAACAAGGTCGATGGCCAGCCGGAACGTGCTTTCCGATGCGGTCTTCCGCCCGCCGATCGATGCCGCGGTCATGCACCACCTCCCAACAGTGCCCCGCCGCCGGCGGCCAGCAGCTGGGCGTACCGGGTGCCGGGGGTGGCGGCCAGGATCTCCCGGTCACCGTGTTCGGCGATGCGACCGTTGTCGATCACCATTATTTGATCCGCCCGCCGGACCGTCTCCAGCCGGTGGGCGACGACGATGACCGTCCGGTTGCGGAAGAGCTGCTCCGTCGCCGCCGCCACCAGCTGCTCCGTTGCGGGATCGAGCCGGGACGCCGGCTCGTCGAGGATCACCACGCCGGGGTCCTGGAGGAAGACCCTGGCGAACGCAAGTAGCTGGGACTCCCCCGCCGACAGACCGCTGCCGGACGCCCCGAGCGGCGCGTCCAACCCGATGTCCCGGACCCACTTCCCCAGCCCGGCGCCGTCGAGCGCGTCAAGGATCTCCGCGTCGCTGTGGCTGTGGTCGAAAAAGGTCAGGTTGTCCCGCACCGACGCCCGGAAGAGCTGAACGTCCTGGGTGACCACCCCGACCCGCCGCCGCAGCGAGTGGAGCGGAACGTGGCGCAGGTCGACGTCTCCGACGCTGACCGTTCCGGAGGCCGGATCGTACAGCCGGGAGATCAGCCGGGTTGTCGTGGTCTTGCCCCCGCCGGTGCGGCCGAGCAACCCGAGCACCGTGCCCGGCTCAAGCCGGAACGTGACCCGGTGCAGGATCTGCTGCTCCCCCTGCGCGGAGCCGGCCTCGTAGGCGAAGTCGACGTGGTCGAAGGCAACGGCGAGCGGGCCGGCCGGGAGCTCGGTGGTCCCTTCATCGGGCAGCCGGGTGGAGATGGCCCGGTACTGGTTGATCCGAACGATGCCACCGGCCGCCTTC
>JBCCGJ010000324.1:0-7059 GCA_039029335.1 Actinomycetota bacterium
CACCCGTATCGATACCGAACACGATGCGCTCCCTGCGATCGTCGACATCGACGAGAGGGCGCGGCGATGACCCGCCAAACGATCGAGATCACCGACGACATGCTCCGTCTTCGAGCGAAGCGTGCAGCACTGCTCGCCGAAGCCGAATCGGCCGACTGGCCGAAATCCAACCGGCTCTACCAGGAGGCCGACAGCGTTCTGATGGACCTCGGCGAGGAGCTGCTCAGCTCGATGTCTTCCGCCGGTTCGGAGGGGGGAGCGATGACGGTCAACCACAAAGAGGAGACCCCGTGAGGGCCTTCAAGAGTAGGCAGCGCCGCCGGTACGTGGTGCAACTCAACGACCAAACCATGACCACCTTCGAGGTGCTCGACACCATCGACGACGCCCGAGCTGCCGCTGAGGCAATGTCGCAGCAAGCACCTCAGTGGGAAGTCACCATCCACGACGGCCACCAAGGATCCGAACGTGTCGAGACCTGGCAGAACCAGCGCTGTCTCCGCTCCCGCATCACCCCGGCCCTCGGCGCCCTTCACGGAGTGTCGATCGACCAGCTCGTCGCCGAGATCCTCGACCGCCGTATCCACCCCGACACCCCACTACGGGCCATCCAGCACCCACTGCGAGACACCGCCAACAGCCCCGACCTGATCGAACCGGGGTACTGATGAACCCCAACCCATGGACCCACATCGTCACCGCCGGCCCCTGGCCCAACCGAATCGGTCGCCGCTGCCAGATCGTTCCCGAACCCGTCACCCCCATCTACCCCTGGGCCGGGAAAGGACCGAACGAAGCAGTCCTCCTAATCGAGGACGACCCATACACACCCCTCGACGCCAACAGCACTGACCAGCCGTCCTGGTCCTGCGTCCTCGACGCCGACGACATCCAACCAACCCACAACAGCGCCAGCCATAACGCCGGTCATGACGCACAAGGAGATAGCACCGATGCGTGAGTACAGCTCCGAAGAAGCCGATGCGCTCGCTTCTGAACTGGAGGCCAGGGCCGCTCGCCGGGCTGAGCTGGCCGCAAAACGAGCTGCTGATGCTGTTGCCGCTCATCGGCAGGCGGATGATGCTGTGGCCGGGATCCCGTTCGGTCAGCCGGTCATGCCTGGCCAGTCTGGGCGTCGTCACCGTTCAGCGCTCCGTCGTTCTGGTCGGGCGATGGGTCGAGCGGTTGACGCCGACCGTAAGCGTGCCTACCACCAGGGCAAGGCTGATCGGGCCGCCGGCCGGGCTGTCGAGGTTCGACGTCGCGCTGAGGGCGCCCGCTACACCAGGGCCGACTTGGCCAAGGGTGACCGGCTTCAGCTCGGCAACGTCTATGGCCACGTTCACGGTGTCGTCGTCCGGGTTAACGCCAAGTCGGTCACCTGCTACGCCGTCCACACCGGCCCCTATGACGCCGCTGGCCTGGAGCCGATCTGGCCGCAGTGCGAGGACCTCAACCCCGACCGCACGCCGTACCTCGCTGTGCGGGCTGCGTGGCGCCTCATCGATGGCGTCTGGGTGGAGGTTCAACAAGGCGGTGCCTCATGAGCAGCATGATCGAGGTCCACTTGGCGTGGCAGCGGTTCGTGGCCGTGCTGGAGCTGGACGTGATGCCACCGCCCGACACGCCGGCTCATCTGGTGCCGGACTGTGATTGGAACACTGAGCAGCTGGCCGACGTGATGCGCTTGGTCCTGGCCACGGGGATCGAGCACGGCGTACACCCGGCACACATCGTGCCGGACGAGAGCGACTGGCCACCGGTCCCGTGGGGGAGCGGGGAGCACGTTCATGGATGACCAGAGGCGTCAGAAGTTGGCGGCGACGGTGGCGGCGTTGTTGGCCAAGGCGGCGTCGTCGGAGTTCGAGGACGAGGCTCGTTTGTTTGAGGCGAAGGCCATGGAGTTGATGGCTCGCTATCAGATCGAGGAGGCCGAGCTGCGCCGGCCGGATCAGGTCGAGTTCGGTGTTGTCGAGATCGACGTGTCGCATTTCGGGAACGCTCAGACGGGCGCTGCGCATGTTGTGTGGGGCGTGTACAAGTTGTTCGGCGGGTTCGCTGTTGTACAGACGGTGGATCGTCGGATGTCGATGCGGGTGTCGGCCACTGACGATGTGCATGCGATTGCCCGGCCGTTGGTCGATCACTTGATGGGCCAGATGATGGCCGACATTGTTCGTGATCGGCCCCGGTCCCGGAAGTCGTACTCGGTGGGCTGGTTCGGGCGGATGTATGAGCGGTTGGAGGCCGCCCACACCGAGACCTACGCCGAGGTCGGGGCGTTGGTCCCGACCACAGATGCTGCGGAGCGTCACTACGTCGAGCGGTACGGGCGCACAGCTCGACATTCGCTGCGGGTTGATCAACGTGACTACCAGGCGGGCGGTGTCCGGGGGAGCCAGGCCGATCTCGGCCAGTCCCGAGTAGCGAACACCCGACGAGCGTTACGAGCTGGCGGCGACGGGGGTGGTCGACGGTGAGCGCCTGGTCGACCAATGGACGACAAAACGCGATCGTGGCGGATGCGTTGGCGGTGGAGGGGATCATCCCGGCCACGCGGGCGTCGGTGGTGTCGGTGTATGAGGAGCTGGCGGCGTGTAACGAGCGCAGTCTGCATTACCGCTATGGCGATGATCTGGCTGTTCAGCGGTCGCAGCGGTACCCGTACCGGCCTGGTGGGGAGGTGCCTCGTTCGGCGGTGGTGACGCTTGCGGTGTCGTGGGTCTATCAGAGCTGTGAGCATCCGGGTTTCGACGAGGAGCCGGCGGCTCGCCTGGTTCAGGAGCTGCAGGCCCACATGGAGCAGCGGTACGGGCTCAGCTTCGAGACGATCGACCGGGCCGAGGTGGTCTGGTCCGATGGGGAGCTGCCCGACACGCCCCAGTGGTACGAGGCGGCCGAGGCGGGGGTGGGGCGCTGATGGACCCCGATGCATGCCTGCCCCGCCGCCACCTCAGCTCTGAGCGAGCCGGTCCTGTCGGCCGCTGGCCCATGACCAAGACCACGACTACGACTACGACTACGACCGAGAGTTAGGGGGGCTTGCATCATGCCGAACTGGAGCTACGCCGAGATCGAGATCACGGCTGACACTAACAACCCTGATGCAGCGCGTCAGCTGCTCGATTTCGTGGCCCGTCTCCGTGCGACTGGAAGCGAACGCAGCGATGGCGTGGTGGTGGTGTCGTTGACCGAAGCGTTCTATCCGATGCCGATGCCCGAGAAGTATGAGGGCACGGTGTCTGGTTCCCCGTCGGTGACCGTGACCGCCGATGACGGGTTGACGTGGTACGAGTGGGCGAACCGTAACTGGGGCACGAAGTGGGGCGACTGCCAGACCGTGATCACCAACGTGTCCGATGATCGGGTCGCGATCAGCACACGGTTCGCGTGGGCGCCGGGTTGGGGTCTGCTCCGCCGGCTCAGCGGTATCGCTCCCGCTCTCAGGTTCTCGATGGAGTGGGACGACGACTACGACGGCGCTTGGTACGTGTCGAAGTGGCAGGGCAACGAGGATCCCGTCACCACCCCGGGGCCGGGATGCCGTTGAGGCGTCACCTGTATCCGGGTGGGTCGGGGTATCGGTGCCTGATCACCTGGGAGTTGATCTCGGCCGTGGTCCGTCATGTGCGGGCCGGCGGGCGGTGCGAGTGGTGCGGGCCCGTCAACGGGTCCGAGGTGTTGAGCGCGAGCTCGGGCCGGTCGTATCGGGTGATCTTGACGGTGGCGCATTTGGATCACGACACGTCGAACAGTCTCGACCCGGAGAATCTGGCGGCGTTGTGTCAGCGCTGCCATCTGACTTACGACGCCCCCATGAAGCACGCTCGGCGCCGCCATGGCGAGTACCAGGGCGAACTGTGGCCACTTGATGTCCCTGCGGCGGTGGCCGCCATCCAAGCCCGCCTTGGGCTCGGTAGGGGAGCGGGGGGCCGTTCTGGCAGGCCGGTGGGGTCGTTGTCGAATCACACCGATGTAACAAGGGTCCACGCGCGCGCCGGTGAGGCGCGCGAGGCTGGCGGGACTGAGCGCAAAACGACGAGAACCCCCCGAGTGGGAGGTTCTGCGTCTGACCGGCCGGAGTTAGCAGCTCCGGAGTGTCGGTCTGTCGCTCTCGAAAGGCTCTACTCAATCGAAAGAGGCGACCTGTGACGGTCACTCTACCTCCACACTCAGACAGCGGCGAGGATCGGGGCAAAGTTCACCCGGGCGCGTCCGCCGTCGGCTCTGGTGAGGGCCTTGGTGGGGGTGTTGTTCCTGTTGAGGGGAGCAGGGAGGCGTTCTTTGCGGCGTGGCCGGGCCTGAACCCGTGGTTTGAGCGTCGTTGGTCGATGCCTGAGGTCGAGCGGCGGGGGAAGCGGTTCCGGGACCGGGCCCGGTGGGCGATCCAGATCGGCTCGGACACTCCCGTGGACAACGGGGGGATCGCCCGCTGGGAGCTGGCGTTGTTGTTCGTGATGTTGGATCTGGGTGGGGCTGAGGGGAAGAAGATCAACAACTGGTCGCACCGTAAACTCGCTGAGCGGCTCGGGGTGACGCCTCGGTCGGTGAAGCGCTGGGCGGATGGTCTACGGGCTCGTGGGTGGCTGGACTGGCACCACAACATGGAGAAGCTTCCCAACGGCCAGGTCCGTCAGCTGAGGAACTCCTATGTGATCAGGATCCCCGAGTGGGTCGCTGGCGAGATCAATCTTCGGGCTGGCAAGAAACCCCCGCCAAGCGAGAACGACGGCAGCGGCGACAAGAATGGTCGTGGCGGCCGACGGCGGCCGTCGTCGCCACGAGGCGCCACGCCACCACGCAGCTCGGCCCCCGCCGCAGCGTCGGCGCCGGCGGTGGATGGGTTCGCTGAGCGGGCCACAGGCCTACCAGCGCCGGCTGTAGTGCCTGAGGTTGACGAGGCTGAGGTTGGTGGGGGAGCGCCCCCGGTGCGCCGCAAGGCGGGCAGCTACGCCAAGGCCATCAAGGAGATACACGGCCTGGTGTCGAAGTCGCCTCGGTCGCCTCCCTAGCAACGGCATGGGGCCGACCTCTTTGAGTCGACTGTCCAACGACGGCCCCTTGGACAGACCGCCACAGGGCCTTGTAGCGCACACGGGAGAACCTCTCACCCGGTGCGCTACAAGCGCGTCACCACCCCCCACCGGGGGCCCTCGATACCCCCAACGGAGCGCGATTGGCGCCGAAATTCCCCTGAACCGGCTGGTGATACATATCCTCAGACCGGCTGGACATACATACCCAGCTCGCCCTACCTACACCCACGGTTCTACATACACGCGCTCAGCCGTTTCGCACGCCGGTGAAGGTTCTGTTCATCGGTGGCCATGGGTAGGGCGTTGAGCGTGCCGGCCTTCGGCCGGCGCTCATATCCGGTCCGGCCTCGCGCTCACGACACCACACACCACCAGCGGCTCGCGGTCGCGCGTGATCTGGGACGTGAAGGTGGGCCATGCGCTCGCGTTTGCAACGCGTGCGGTAGCGGTGTCATCAGCCGGTCAGTGACGGGAACCCGTAACCCATGCAGTGACGACGAGATGCCATCGACGCCCTGGCGGTGTCAACCGGTTTCGACGGCTGTTTCTATCGGGGCAACAGGGGTAGCTCGTCGACGGTGACACCGAGCACCTCGGCCACACCGGGCATCTCCCACCGCTCCGGGGCGGGTGAGCGCAGACCAAGCATCCACGAATACAGCTCTGAACGGTTGAGCGACGAGCCCCGCAACACCTCCTCGGAGGTGACTCCGGCGGCCGCCATCACCTCGACCAGCGCACCGGGTTCGAGATCCGGAACAAGAAACGAACGGGTCGACCTGCAAATGCGCGGCTGCTTTCTTCACCGTGTACCGATGCGGCACCTCCGAACCATCCAGCCAGGCGAGAACATCACGGCCGATCCACATCGCCAACTCTTCGCCCCTGAGGCCCTTACGGGCCATGTGCTCCTCCAACGGCGACATCGAGCCTGAGAATACGCACCCCGTGTGTCACGGAGAAGCCCTCAGCGCCCCAAAAACGACCTACACGGGGTAGGCGTCGGTCTCTCGCCACTCAGCGATCCTGCTCCAGGCCAAGAGCCGCCACCAAGCCCCCCACACCCTGGCCCGTTACGCCAAACCCGGCGTCGAGGCCGTGGCCGATCTTGTCTACAGTCGATGCCGTGATCGACGTTCGATGCCTTGTTGAAAGAGCCCGGGGAGTGCACCTGATCGATGTTCGGTACTGACTACGGCGCCCGAATGGACTGGATCTCCGTGCTGGGCTTGGCAGCCATGTTGATGATGACTGGAGTGTTGGTCGGGTATATCGGATGGGCGGCCAGCCGTGGACGCCTTCGCCGCAATTGGATTGCGGGAATTCGGACTCAGGCTTCACTCACATCAGATGAGGCCTGGGATGCCTGTCACCGGGCAGGCGGCAGGAAGCTCATGGCAGCGGGTCTCATTCTCATTCCGTCTGCGATCCCGCTTCTGTTCCGGCCGACAAACGGCCTTGGGCTCGCGATCATCCTCGCCAGCTTTGTGCTCACAATCGCGCTCGGCAGTTGGGCGACGATCGAAGGCAACCGTGCGGCCCGCGACGTCCTCGCTCGAACTGAACCCTGCGGTTCCGGCACACCCTGACCCGGTGGTCGGTGGAGCTTCGGCCACGACAGTCCCGGCGATATCGCTTGACCTGACCATGCGATAATCCCAGCGGCGGGCAGGGGTCATCTGATCAACGGCGCTAGAAGCGTCGTTTGAACTTTGCCTAACGGAACGCCTCGTTGGCTGCTCGACGATGGCGACCGTGAACGGCCGCTGTCGTGCCGGGTCGGGGGCTTCACCGGGTGGTTTGCCTGTTAGCCGAAGTCCGTTCTCGAGGCTCCGAGCAGTGCTGGGCGCCGTTAGGCGAAGTCCACGGCCGTCGTACTTCGTCGAACCAGGATTAAACGAAGTTGAAACGACGCATGCTGCGCGTCTGATCAGCTGACCCCGGGCACCGGAACCCGTCTCCCCGCAGTTCAGCAGCCCTGGCCCCGCAAGCTCGGTCCGGAAGGGGCTACCGCCTCCGAAGC
>JBCCGJ010000325.1:0-7015 GCA_039029335.1 Actinomycetota bacterium
CGGCTCTGGTGCCAGCAGACGCTGTCCCATGCAAGTGCCTACCCCGGCCTCCCCGCGGCAACCCAGCGGCTCCCGGTCGAGTTGTTGGAGGACCGCACCGAGCCGGTGGTTCGTTCGGTCATCGGTCTGCTGGAGCGAAACGGGTTCGACACGGCGACGGCGATGGACGTCTTTGGTGTGCTGTCGATGCATTGCCTGGGGTGGGCGCTCATGTTCCCGCCGGGACGGGAACCGCCGGTACCCGAGGCGGCCGACACCGTCCCGTGGCTTGAGGAGCACCTCGACTTTCGACAGCGGGGATTCCTGGTCGGGCTCGACCTTCTGCTCAGCGGTATCGAGGCTCAGCGCGACGATCGGGGTTCTACCGGGACCTGAACCGCCGGGCGATCCGTACGCCGACCGCTGCTGCGCCGATGCCGAGGAGCACCCGATCGACCAGGCTGTTGGTTCCAACGATCGCTGCTGCGTCCGGGCGAGGGCCGGTGCCGAGCCGAGGCCGGTTCTCAAGCCGGTCGCCGTACCGTAGCGGCCCGCCCAGTTCAACCCCGAGCGCACCGGCCACCGCCGCCTCCGCAACCCCGGCGTTCGGCGAAGGGTGCGCCGGCGCGTCGGCTCGAATCGCGTTGAGGATCTCCCGTCGGCGGGGCCATGCGGCGACGACCACCCCGCAGGCGAAGAGGCGGGCCGGCAGCCAGTTCGCGACGTCGTCCAACCGGGCGCTGGCCCAACCGAAGCGTTCGTAGCGGGTACTCCGGTGGCCGACCATGGCGTCCATGGTGTTGACCGCTCGGTAACCCAGAGCCCCTGGCGCCCCGGCCACCAGCGTCCAGAAGATGGGAGCGACGGTGGCATCGACGCTGTTCTCAGCCACGGACTCGACCACCGCGGCGGCGATACCTGCCTCGTCCAGTTCGCTTGGGTCCCGACCGACCAGCGCCCGGACGCTACGGCGGGCAGCCGGCAGGTCACCGCCGTCGACTACCTCGCCGATCTCGGCCGCCGTCGCTCGCAGGCTGCCGGCCCCGAGCGCGACGGCCAAGGCCGCCGTCGGCGAGCGGACCAGCCGGCCAGCCGCGACGCCGATGGCCACCCCGGCGCCGGTGTAGATCAGACCGGCCGCCCGACGATCGGCCCAGATCCGCTGTTCGACGGCGGTCATCGACGTGCCGAACCAGGCCACCGGATGCCACCGGTTCGGCGGCTCCGGCGTCCACCGATCGATGAGCAGCGCAACAGCCACCGCAAGCAGGCGTCGGTCGAGATGTCCCGACCTCATGCCGCAGCGCCGATTCGGTCGATGGCGGCGCCGACGGCGTGGTGGGTGGCCCTCGCAACTGCGGCGCCCCACGGGGACCGGGGCCCGCAGAACCGGATCGGTCGCTCGCCATGTGTCGGCCAGACGACGGTGATCGCATCGGTCGGGGTGCCGGTGCCGGGGATGTCCCGCTCGAAGAACGCCTGCGTCTTGGCTTCGGTGATCGTGGCGATGGCGTTGACCGCCGCCGCCGGTTCCAGAGGGTCCGGGAAGCGGGCAACGATGTTGACGGTCCCCGGCCCTGCGGGCTCATCACGTGCCGGTGACAACTGCGGCTCATCCGGGGCTGCGGCCCAGGTCGGGTCCGCGATGCCCGCCGTTGCGTCCACCCGGAGCCCACGCTCCTCCCCCGCCCCGTAGCGTTCGACCGAGGCGGCGGTCAGCAGCCCAACGCCCGGGCCGTCCAAACCCGCCAGGCGGGCCACGGTTCCGACGTGGTCGCCCACATCCGTCCTGGCATAGTCCCGCGGGACCTGCAGGTTCACGATCCACCGGGGCGTCGACCAGCCGCCGCCGACCGCCGCCGAGGACAGCGCTGCCGACGCGGCCGGCAACCTCCAGATCAGCGCGCCGAGGGGCGTATCCGGGCCGATCAGATGGTCAGGCGGAGGCAACACGTCGGCCAACCTAGTGGACTGCGGGGACGTCGCTGCGATGTGGGCCCGGATTCCGACCCGACACTCGGCTCATGGATGCCGTCCCGGGCCGTGCCGGTTTCAGGCGCTGGTGCCGGCGCGCCGCTGGGGCAGCACGTTGTGGATCGGTCGGGTTCGGCGATCGCGGCCACCAATTGATCGTGCCTGCGAACCGCATGGTCGAACCGGTGTCGTCTGACATGTTTCCCCCTCCGTTGAGCGCCGTGGCGCACGGTCTCGCCTCCTCGACGGGTGTTGTCGAGGCCGTCCATGGGCGGCGTACGATCGTTGGTATGGGTGCAACCAGAAAGAGCGAAACGATCGAGCCGGACGCACCTCGTACCGGCGGTGCACGGGACCGGATCCTGGACGCCGCCGGCGGATTGTTTTATGAGCACGGCTTTGCCGCCGTCGGCATCGACCGCATCATCGCCGAGGCCGGGGTGGCCAAGGCGAGCCTCTACGCACACTTTGGGTCCAAGGACGATCTGGTGGTTGCCTACCTCCGCCGATCCGACGAAGCGTTCTGGGACTGGATCGACGGCTCCGTCGATGCCGACGCAGACCCGGCGACTGCACTGGTGGAGATCTTTGCCGAGATCGAGAAGCAGGCCACCAGCCCCGGCTGCCACGGCTGCACCTTCCAGGTCACCGCCGCCGAGTTCCCGGACCGTACCCACCCCGCTCACCGGGCGGCTGCAGACCATAAGCGTTCGGCGCTCCAACGGTTCGAGGAGTTGGCCGACGCCGCCGGGCTCCGGGACCCGGCGGTCCTTGCGGCCCACCTGGTGCTCGTTATGGACGGTGCCTGGGCGGCCACCAGGATGTTCGGTGCCGAGAACCACGGTTCCGGCCTCGCGGAACTGGCCGGCACGCTGGTGGAGTCCCACCGGTAGTCACGGCGACCGGTCTCCGGCGGGCCGGCGAGCAACATCCAGTTGTTGCAACTAGACAGACCTGTCTGTATGGTGCACTGCACCGCGTGCCGGACCGGTCCCGAACAAGCCGGCCCATCGGAACACACAGAGGAGACGCCCGTGAGAATCGCAGTGGTGGGAACCGGCATGGTCGGCCAGAGCCTGGCGGGCGGTTTGGCTCGCGTCGGACACGACGTCGTCATCGGCACCCGCGACCCGGAGGCCACGATCGCCCGTGAGGAACCGGACGCCATGGGCGCACCCGGTTTCGGTGTTTGGTATCGGGAACACGGCGACGTGCCGGTGCGCCCGTCAGCAGTGGCCGTCGATGGGGCCGAGGTTGTGGTCAACGCCACGAACGGCGTCAATTCGCTCGCCGCGCTGGAACTGGTCGGATCGGAGCTGCTTGCCGGCAAGGTGTTGATCGACGTTGCAAACGCGCTCGACTTCACCACCGCCCCGCCGTCCCTTGTGAACCTGGACGGCCCCTCCCTGGCGGAGACCATCCAGCAGCGGTTTCCCGAGACCCGGGTTGTGAAGACCCTCAACACGATGAACGCAAACGTGATGGTGGAACCCACCCTCGTCGGCGACCGAAACCACTCGGTCTTCGTCTGCGGCGATGACGACGACGCCAAGGGCACCGTCCGAACGCTCCTGACCCAACTCGGCTGGAGGGACGTGATCGACCTCGGGGATCTCACGGCGGCCGGGACCGTGGAGGCGCTCCTGCCGATCTGGTTGCGGCTGATGGGCACGCTTGGCACGCCGCTCCTGCAGTTCCGCATCATGCGCTGAGGACCGGAGATCAGTGATGCGTTTTGGTGTCCACCCCGTCTCGTTCAACCAGGGATCGGATCACGGCTCGATCCCGGCCACGCTCGCCGAGACCGCCCGGACGGCCGAAGACCTGGGCTTTGACTGGTTCGTACTGTCCGACCACTGGTTCCAGATGGAGATGGTCGGCGCGGTCGACGACCCGATGCCCGAGGGCTACACCAGCCTCGGGTTTGTCGCAGCGGCCACTCGGACCATCCAGCTCGGGCTGCTCGTCACCGGCGTGACCTATCGCCACCCCGGTTTGCTGGCCAAGACCGTGGCGACGTTGGATGCACTCTCCGGCGGACGGGCGCTGCTCGGCATCGGCGCCGGTTGGTACGAGCGCGAACACCGGGGCCTCGGCGTACCGTTCCCGCCCCTCGGCGAGCGGTTCGATCGGCTCGAGGAGGCACTGCGTATCTGTCGCCAAATGTGGTCGGCGAACACCGGTTCGTTCGACGGCACCCACTTTCAGCTTGCGGAGACCATTTGCGCACCCGGCCCGGTCCGGGACGACGGCATCCCGATCGTTGTCGGCGGAGGCGGCGAACGGCGGACGCTCCGGCTCGTTGCGGAGCATGGCGACGCCTGCAACCTGATCGCCTCCGGTGTTGACGAGGTCCGCCACAAGCTGGCGGTGTTGGACCGACACTGCGCCGACGTCGGGCGAGATCCTTCGACGGTCCTGCGGACCGTCATGGTGCCCTTTGATGTGTTCGATCGGGCGACACCGTTCGCGGAGGAACTCTCGGCATACCAGGACCTCGGCATCGGGCTGACGATCTTTGTGCCCTACGGCGACCCGGTCGGCTACCTCCACCGCTGCAACGACACGTTCCTGTCCGACTGGCTGGGCACCCGATAGCGGCGCTGGTCCGCGATGTCGCCACGACCCGGAGGGTGTCCAGCACGTAGGACTCGGTTCGGTACCCAACGGAGCTGCAGACAATCACCCTGCAGGGTTCACGTCACCGCAATCGTTCGACTCAGAGAGGCCCCGTCCACCATTCGGATGTGGGGTGAAGCCCGGTCCGTTCGAGCAGTTCCCGACGATCGAGGTCCCTCGCCGCGGTGATCACCACCAGTTGGGTGCACCCCTGGCCGGTCGCCCACTGGCGGACGTCGGCGATGAGCGCTTCGGCGACCTCGCCGGTCGACCACACGAAGTCGTCCACCAGACAGGTTCGCCCGCGGGGGTCGTAGACCGGCGGCGCATCCATGGCCCTGGCGACGATGAACCCGTCGACGGTGTCGTCCCGGTCCGTGCTCACCAGGATGCGGTGGCCGTCGTCGCCGAGCAGCACATCGAACCACGCCCGCTGGTTGCGGTCGGCGTCGGCGTGGCGCCGCCAGAAGGTGGGTTCGGTGATTTCGAGACGGTCCCTTGCCCCGCTCGACAGCTGGACGATGACCTCCAGGTCGTCTTCGGTTGCGGGGCGAACCGCCATGGCGAGAGTGTAGGTGCACAGGTGTCCGAGTCGGGACCAACCGACGTTCGACGGTGCCGTCGGCGGCCTTCGCCTAGTGTCCTTCTCGATACCCGGATCCGGGTGTCACCAAGGAGGGAAGAGATATGACACTGCAAACGCCGCAGCTGATTCCGCGCGACGCCGGTTCGCACTACCACTTTCTCAATCACCTGATGACCACCAAGGTCAGCGCCGCCGATTCCGGCGGTGCGTTGACGGCCATGGAGTTCGTCGGGCCAAAGGGCTTCGGACCACCGCTGCACCGACACGACGTCGAGGATGAGCTTTTCTATGTGGTCGAAGGCGAGGTCTGGTTCGGCTGCGGCGACGCCGATGGGGTGCACCAGGCAGGCGCCACCATCTGGTTGCCCCGTGGCCACGCCCACACGTTCCAGATTCGCTCCGACGAAGCGAGGGTCTTTCAGGTCACCACCCCCGGACAATTCGACCGGTTTGTTGCCGCTCTCGGCGACCCCCTGACGTCGACTGAACTGCCGGAACCCGGCGAGATAGACCCGGAGCAGGTCGCCAGAATCGCCGCCGAGCACGACATCCAGATTCTCGGCCCGCCTCCGGAACCGCTCGACTGAGGTCGTACATCTCCCGGCGGCCACCGGGCTCCGGGAGGCCCACGATCCCGCAGGGCGTGCGACGCCGCTGTCACCGGAGATGACGCGTGGTTCGCTATGGCCGATGCGGACAGGTGTACGGCTCTCCGGGGCTGGGCGGGTCGTCGCCCTCTGCCGCCATGAAACTCCGGACCGGCCCGGCGACCAGCAGACGTCGGAGCGCAGGACGAGCGATGTGCACCCTGATGCGGCGGCCGATCGATGCGACGTCTCGGCAGTACCTGCCGAGCGCCTCCACATCGTTCGAGTCGGCGACGGCCAGATCGTCGAGGACCAGGCGGATCGAGTCGAACGAGAGATGGCAGTCGGCACAAACCAGGTCGGGTAGCTCGTCAAGACGGTCGAGCTCCTCGACCCGGCCCAACAGTGAACGATCTCGCTGGGACCACTTCACCGCACCAAGGGTACGAGGCGGTCGCAGCGGCATACTCATACGGTGAGCAGAGACGCTGAGGGCCGGGCGAACCTGGGCGGCTGTTTGGACGTGCCGGACTTCGTCGAATTGGTGTTCTACGGCGGCATCGCCGTGCTTGTCCTGGTGCTGGGCTGGTACGTGAGCCTGCGAACGCTCATCTCCTCGTTCGGTGCACCCGGCGGCGCTGCGCTGGTGGCTTGGACCCTGGTCACCGCCTTCATCGTCGGCCGAGATGTCCAGCGTCGTTCATGGAGTCCCGTGTCGATAGCAGTTGCGGGCGTCTATCTACTCAGCCTTGCGGTCGTTGTGGCCACAACGCTCGCCCCGGCGGGTAGCTGACAGCCGTACGCCAATATGGGGCCGACGCTCTGAGCCGATCCTTGCCCAGCCGCTGCCCGGTGAATCCTGGCGGTTCTCAAGGACGGCGATGGTGAAACCACGGTGCCGGCGATCTTGGCGGTCCCCGTAGCCCCAGTCCTCGACTTCGCCGCGGTTGACCAAGCACCGGGTCGCCCAGGTTGAGCCCGGCCACCACCGTTGGTTGGTTGTCCAACGTGCCGAGAACCGCTCACCATCCAAGGTCAAGCCGCTCACCCGCATGGGCTCGCTTCGTGTGACGGTGGAGAAGGCCGTCTTGATGGAATGATCGCTGCTCGTTCCCGGCGGTGGCAAGGTCAACCTGGGCTCGGGTGGCAATCAGGTTGCCGCCCGCAGGCGTTCGAGGGTCTCGATGACGGTGGCCACGACCAGGTCGACCTTGTAGCCGGTCTCGGGCAGGGGTTTTGCGCCCTCGGTGCACACCTCGGCAGCGGAACG
>JBCCGJ010000326.1:0-7013 GCA_039029335.1 Actinomycetota bacterium
GCGCTTCGGGAGATCTTGCGCCTCTCGCGCACATGGCGGCGGTCATGATCGGAGAAGGCTTCGCCAGCCATGATGGCGAGGTAACAGATGGTGCTAGGCCAGTAGTTGGCATGGATCACATCCGGTTTGAAGTCCTCGAAGTCCTTGCCAACCCATTCCGCGAACTCGTCGACGTGGTTCGGCAGGTCCTCCTTTGCCAGGTCAGGCGGCCCGGCGGGGACGTGGACAACGTCGAATCCGGGTTCGACCGACACCCGCTCGGGGAGGTCGTCCGCCCAGCGCCGCACATAGACCCGGCACACCACCCCGACGTGGGCCAGGGCGGACACCAGCTCCCGGACGTACACGTTCATGCCGCCGCCGTCGCCGGTGCCGGGCTGTGCCAGCGGTGACGTATGCAGCGAGAGGATCGCAGCCCGGTGAATCACCGGATCAACTGTAGGTTGTCCGTCGGAAAATGCCCTATTCGTCACAACGGGTTGTGGCAGGTGTCCCATCGTCGGTGTTGGTGACCAGGTAGGCGCGGTAGATCCCGATAAGCGCCTCCCGCTGCGGCTCGGTCAACTCCTCGGCGGCGAGGATGGCGGCCTCCAGACCGGCATCGTCGCGGTCGCGAACGGCTGCAGCGTCCAGGATGCCGGCCTGCACGTACATCGTCTCGGCCGAGACCTCCAGCGCCTTCGCCAGCTGCTGCAGGATCTCCGCGGACGGCTTTCGCAGCCCCCGTTCGATCTGGCTGAGGTAGGGGTTGGATACCCCTGCCAGATCGGCGAGCCGCCGAAGCGACAGCTCCGCCAGCTGCCGTTGCTCCCGGATGAAGTCGCCGATGTTCGTTGACGCGTCGGCCATGACCGAAAGGTAGCGGGTGGCCGTTCCGCCCAAAAAACCGGCGGGGCGCCGGATTGAAGCTAGTCGGTGCCGGCGGTTTTGGACTGCAGAAGCGTGTCGACGGAGGCTTCGCCGTCCCGATACCGGCGGGCGATCTCGTCCTGGATCGCATCGATCCGGTCGTGCAGCTTGCGACGGATCGAGGACAGTTCAACCTCGAACTCCCGCAGTGCGGCGAACAGATCGCCGAGGCCGCTGTCGTCGACCTGATCGAGGCCGGAGAGCTGAGCGGGTGAGGCGATCGCGTCCAGGGTCTCGATCATGGCCAGGGCCGCCGGTCCCGGCTCCAGGATCGGCACCGGACGGCCGGCACCGGTGGATGGCGCCGTTCCGGTGGCGGCATCGGTGAGAATGTCCGGCATCTCGAACAACAGGGAGGACGGATCGGCCGGCAGAGCACCGGCGTTCTGACCACTCCGGCGCTCCACCTCGTGGCCGACGATGTCCAGCCTGCCCTGGGTGACACGGCGGACCAGGGAGACGTCCCCCTCCGCCTGGGACAGTTCCGTCCGGATGGATCGGAGACGGTCCATGGCCTTTTCGGCGATGTCGGCCAGCATGTTCGGATTGAGGAGTCGTTGCAGATCGGCGTGCACCCCGCCAGGGTAGTTCGCCCCGGCGCCGGTATCCGGAACCTCGGCACCGAACGGCGGCATCGGGGAGGTCAGCTGAGCGCTGGGAGCTGGACCGCCAGCAGCAGCCAGATCGGCGCGGCCAGCAGGTAGGAGTCCAGCCGACGCAGCGCCGGGGCCCAGGCGTTGCCCCGAGGCAGGAGCGCCGAGGCCAGAATCTGTCCGAGCGGGCAGCAGATGCCGGCCAGCGCGGCGAACAGCAGAATGCTGCTGGCCTCGAACGGGGCGGGGAGGATGAGGAACAGCAGGAAGGTGACCGCGCCGAGCGAGACCAGCCCGGCCATCGGTCCCTCAACGGCGTTCGAGGAGCCGGATCCTACGATGAAGTCCCCGGCCTCGTAGGCGCTGACCAGCAGGATCAGGCTGATCTGCACACCGATGCCAACCACGCCGAGCGCAGCGAGCGAGGCGACCGCAACACCGGCGGGGATGGCGGAGCGGATCAGCACGTCAAAAAGCTGTGCGGTGGTGCGGGCGTGGCCGCGGTAGAGGGTCACGTAGAACATCAGCGTGATGACCCCGACAAAAATCCCGACCACGACACCCCACGGTCCGTAGAACCCGGCGATGCCGGTGAGGTAGGCCGCAACCGCGGTCCAACCCCTTGTGGCGGGGATCGAGGGGAACCAGGCATTGCCGGTCTGCAGCCCGGCCAGACCTGCGACCGGTGCGGCAACACCGGCGATGGCCACCGCGGCGATCGCCCCCTGGTTCAGGTAGGAACCGAGCAGCACCGCCCCGACGAGCAGCAGGAACCAGAACACGCCGAGCGTGATCTTCGGACCGTCCGTCGGGTAGGGCACGGCAAGCCGGTTGTTCTGCCACCGGGCCTCCCTGGCCCGAACCCGATTCCGGGAGCTCTGGTCACGTCGCTCCCGCCAGCCGGCCTGGCCGTCGGGACCGAGGGGGCCGAGCTGCCGAGGTTGGCCGGTCGGGTTCGGCGCCGCGGCGGTGGGGTCCGGAGCCTGCCGTAGGTCGCGCTGCGGCGAGGCCGGGCGAACCGGTTGCCCGGCCGCGTTCGGTCCCGGGGCCAGTTGGGTCTGTTGCGCAGGCCCCGCCTGCGGCGGGCCGGGTGCGGCACCCGCCGAGCGAGGGGCGGCTACCGTCGGGCGGTTCGGTGGTGCCTGCGGCGGACCGGGCGGGACGGCCTCGGATCGAATGCCCTGGTTGCGTGGGTCCGGTCGACCGGTCGGCGGACCCTGCGGACCACCCGGCATACTCTGCTGGCGACCCGACGGCACACCACCCTGTGGACCGGACGGCACACCCTGCTGGCGACCCGACGGCACACCACCCTGCGGACCAGCCGACGGACCCTGCGGACGGCCCGACGGCACATCACTCTGCGGACCAGCCGGCGTACTCTGCTGGCGACCCGACGGCACACCGCCCTGCGGACCGCCTGCCGGACCCTGCTGCGGTGCCGACGAGGTGGGCTGTCCGTGGGCCGGGGCCACTCGTCGGGCGGCGGGGGGTTGCTGACCGGCCGGCGGCGCAGCCGGTGCCGCACCCCGGGGAACCACCCGGGTTTCATCGGCGGCGGGCCGGGACGGCACCGACCCCGGTGTTGCCGGCGGTCCCGGGGTCTGCTGCGTCTGATCGTGCGGTTGGGCCTGGGTCTGCGTGCGAGGCCGAGGTTGGACGCGCTCGCCCGATTGCCGGGTCGGATCCTGCCGGAGCCTCGGCTGGACGGGGCGTCCCGGACCAGGCGGCGTCGGCGGAGGACCTTGCCGGGTGACCGCATCCCGGACGCCGGCATCGGCGGCTCCCGGCATGGGTGGAAGCCCACCGGCTGGAAGATGCTGGGTCTGCTCCGGGTCGACGTCGACCGGTGGCGTCGACGGACGACGGGGTTGGCGTTGACGCGGCGGATCGCCGCGCTCGCCGTCCTCACCGAACTCGGCGCTCATGGCCGATCAGCCCCCGGAGACCGGAGGCAGCACGGCAACCTCATCACCGGAGGAGACCGCGCTCTCACGCTCCGCGGGGAACCCGTTCAACCACACCTTGCTGCCGGCCAGGACCGCGGCAAAGGGATCCCCGAACCGACGGACCGCCTCATCAAGGACATCACCGACGGTGTCGGCGTCCACATCAACGCTTTTTGTACCGGCGGATTCCCGTGCCTGTGCGAACAAGCGGAGCGTTATCACGGCGTCTATTGTGCCACGGGGAACGCCGGTCTGACCATCGGCCGCTCCCTCCCGCTCCCATGGCATCCCCCCTTCGACCGATCCGCACAAAACTGCCTGCCTACGACGTTGTTGTCGTCGGTTCGGGGCCGAACGGTCTTGCCGCGGCGATCACCGTTGCCCGGGCCGGGCGATCGGTTGTTCTTGTTGAGGCGAACGAGACGATCGGCGGAGCGTGTCGGTCGGCCGAGCTCACCGAACCGGGGTTCATCCACGACATCGGGGCCGCGATTCAACCGCTCGCCGTGGCCTCGCCGTTCCTGTCCACCATCGACTGGGAGGGCCACGGCCTCAGCTGGGTTCGGTCGCCCGCCGCGGTTGCCCATCCGCTGGACGACGGGTCGGCCGCGGTTGCATGGAACGACCTGAATCGCACCGCGGCGGAACTCGGGGCCGACGCCAAGACCTACCGGTCGATGTACGGGCCGCTGGTCGAACGGTTCGACGAGCTTGTCCGGTTTTCGATGCAGCCGCTGGTCAGGGCGGCCCGAACTCCACTGACCACCCTCCGGGTCGGACCGCAGCTGGCGGCGCCGGCGACCTTGATGGCCCGCCGGTTCGACACCGACCGGGCAAGAGCACTCTTCGCCGGCCACGCCGCCCATGCGGTGGTTCCGCTGAGCAGGCCGTTCACCGCCGGGTTCGGGTTCCTGCTCGGCGCGGTGGCACACGCGGTCGGCTGGCCGTTCCCCGCCGGCGGAGCCGGGGAGATCACCCGGGTCCTGGCCGAGGTGCTGGAGGAGCTCGGCGGCGAGATCGTCACCGGTAGTCCGATCAACACCGCTCGGGATCTGCCGGACGCCGATGCGGTCGTCTTTGCGTTGTCGCCGCACCAGATAGCGGCGATCGGCGGCGAGGAGTTCTCGCCCAGACAGCGGCGACGGCTTCGTCGGTTCACCTACGGTCCCGGCGCCTGCAAGGTCGACCTTGCGCTCAGCGAGCCGGTGCCGTGGACCAACCCCGATGTGGGGCTGGCGGCCACCGTTCACCTTGGCGGCACGCTCGAGGAGGTCGTCGAAGCCGAGTCGGCGGTCGGGGCAGGCGGACACCCCGGCCGGCCGTTTGTTCTACTGGCCCAGCACACTCCCTTCGACCCCTCACGAGCACCGGACGGCAAGCACACAATATGGGCGTACTGTCATGTGCCGAACGGGTCGAGCATCGACATGAGCGACGCGATCATCGGTCAGATCGAGCGGTTCGCCCCCGGCTTCCGGGACACCATCCTGGCCACCTCGGTGAGCATGCCCGCCGACCTGGAGCGAGGCAACGCCAACCTGATCGGTGGCGACATCGGCGGTGGCAGCTACGCCAACCTGCAGGCGATCTTCCGGCCCGGCATTCGGGTCAACCCGTACCGGACGGCCGTCGATCGATTCTTCATCGGGTCGGCCAGCGCCAACCCGGGAGGCGGCGTCCATGGCATGTCCGGTCACCAGGCTGCGCTGACCGCATTGGACTTCCTGGACCGTACCTCGTAGCCCGTGCACCGGGGCCCGTGGACGGTAACCAACGCAGGCTGGATTCGGTCCGATCAACAACCGGATTCGCCGTCGACCGATCGCCCCTGCGGTCACCGGTGGGCAGTAGCCTAGAGGGCCAGACCAGCGCAGGAGATGTGATGAGCGGAACACAGGACGGGGCTACCCAGATGTTGGTCATCCGGCACGGCCAGTCCACGTGGAATGAGCAGAAGCGCTGGCAGGGTCAGGCCGATCCGCCGCTCTCGGACTTCGGTCGGGAGCAGGCCGGTGAAGCGTCCAAGGCGATCGGCCAGGTCGATGTGATCGTCTCGTCTCCTCAGCTCCGTGCGGCGGAGACGGCCGCCATCATCGGTTCCGCCATCGGGGTCGGGCCGGTCCAAACTCTCGACGACCTGCAGGAACGGTCGGCCGGCGAGTGGTCCGGCCTGACCAGAGCCGAGATCGACGCCGACTGGCCCGGTTGGGTTGACAGCGACCGGCGGCCGGAGGGGTGGGAGCCGGATGCGGTACTCGTCCCCCGCGTGATGGGGGCGCTGGAGCAGGTTGCCGCGGAGTTTGAAGGCGCCACGGCGCTGGTGGTCTGCCACGGTGGGGTGATCATCGCCATGGAGCAGACGCTCGGCGTGAACGACGGGCGGATACCGAACCTCCACGGCCGGGTCGTGAACAGCGTCGACGGCCAGCTGGTCGGTGCCGAACGGCTTGAGCTGATACCCACCGACATGCGGACCGGCGGGGAGAGCAACCGGGTATGACCGCGGGGATGGCCGGGCAGCTGAGCGGCCAGATGTCGCTGTACGACCTGCTCGGTCCGCCGGAGGAGCCTGCGGTGGCCGCATCCCCGCCCCTCCAGATCACACGGGTGGAACCCAAACCCCAGCCGGCACAGATCGAACCCGTCGTGCCGACGCCCCCGCCGCTGCAGGTCGAGGTCACCAGGAGCAGGCGGCGGAAGAAGACCGCCGAGGCTCAGCTCCTGGGGTCGACATTGAAGATCCGGATCCCGGCGTCGTGTAACGCGGACGAGGAGCGGTATTTCGTCAACCACTTCCAGGACAAGTTCGAGCGGTCGCGTGCCTCGGCCATGGTCGACCTGGAGCAGCGAGCCAAGAAGCTGGCGGCGGCGTACCGGCTGCCGGAACCGGCGTCGATCCGCTGGGTGTCGAACCAGAAAAGTCAGTGGGGTTCGTGCACGCCGTCCGACGGTTCCATTCGGCTGTCGGACCGGATGGCCGGGTTCCCGGCGTGGGTGGTGGACTACGTGGTGGTGCACGAGCTTGCCCACCTCGTCGAGGGGGATCACAGCCCGGCGTTCTGGGCGCTGGTCAACCGCTATCCGAAGACCGAGCGGGCTCGCGGGTATCTGATGGCCAAAGACGAGGGCTGAGCCAGGCTTCACTCGCCTTCGGGCTGGCCGCGGGCCGCCGGCCGCCGGGTTTGGAGGCCGCGTCAGTCCGACAGGGAGAGGTCCAGCGTCTGCTCGACCGGTGGGACGTCCAAATCGACCGAATCCGGATCCGCATCCAGCCGCTCCAGGACGGAGTCGATGTCGTCCAGGTCGAGCGTCATGGTCCGCAAATCGTCGAACGTGGGAAGACCGGGAGCCTGCTCCGCCTCCGGCGTGCCTGACCGGTCGGCCACCACTGCTGCGCCGTCAGCGGTGTCCTCGTCGAGCGCCACTCCGGCTTCGCTTCCCGGCTCACGGTCGGCGTCAGCGTCGAGATCGGTGTCGGCGTCGGCGTCGGCATCGGCATCGGCATCGGCATCGGCATCGGCATCGGCATCGAAGTCCGGGACGAGCTCGGCGTCGTGGTCAA